>DATINY010000228.1:0-26388 GCA_035473755.1 Streptosporangiaceae bacterium | reverse complement strand
ACCCAGTGCACGTTCGCGGGCGGAAGGCGGAACCCGGCGGCGAACCGCAGCCAGCCGATCGGCCCCGGGTCGCCCGGCAGCCTGGTCATGCCGTCAGTCTTTCAGTCTTTCAGCCGGCATAGCGCCTCGCCCGCGGCTACGGTCTGGCCGACCTTGACGGCGAGCCCGGTCACGGTCCCGTCCTTGTGCGCCGTCAGCGGCTGCTCCATCTTCATCGCCTCGAGGATCACGATCGGGTCGCCGGCCGACACCCGCTGGCCCTCGCCCGCCACGATCTTGACGATGGTGCCCTGCATGGGGCTGGTGAGTGTGTCGCCGTCGCCCCGGCCAGCGCCCGGCTGGGCTGGCCGCCGCACCCGGCCTGCCGCCGCACCCGGCCCGGCCGCGCGTGGTGCGGCCGCCGCGCCGGTCCGGCCGAGCCCGGCGGGCAGTACTACTTCCAGCCGCTTGCCCTGCACTTCAACGGTAATCCGCTCGCGCTCGGGCCAGCCGCCGCCCGCACCGGCGTCCCCAGCCTGGCCCTGCGGCCCGGAGTAAGGCGGGATCGACCCGGCGAACTCGGTCTCGATCCACCTGGTGTGGACCGAGAACGGCTCGGAGGTGAAGGCCGGGTCGCGCACGACCGCCTGATGGAACGGCAGCACCGTGGGCATCCCGCCGACCTCGAACTCGGCGAGGGCGCGCCGGGAGCGCTCCAGCGCCTGCTGGCGGTCCGCGCCGGTGACGATGAGCTTGGCCAGCAGCGAGTCGAACGCCTGGGGCACGGTCATGCCCGGCCCGTAACCGGCGTCGACCCGCACCCCGGGGCCGGACGGCTGGTGCCACCGGGTGATCGTGCCCGGAGCGGGCAGGAACCCGCGGCCGGGATCTTCCGCGTTGACCCGGAACTCGATCGCGTGCCCGTGCGTGGCCGGGTCGCCGTACCCGAGTTCCTGGCCGTCCGCGATCCGGAACATCTCCCGGACCAGGTCGATGCCGGTGATCTCCTCGGACACGGGGTGCTCCACCTGGAGCCTGGTGTTCACCTCCAGGAAGGAGATGGTCCCGCCCTGGCCGATCAGGAACTCGCAGGTACCCGCGCCGGTGTACCCGGCCCGGAGCATGATCGCCTTGGAGGCGTCGTACAGCAGCGCCACCTGCTCGCTGCTGAGGAACGGGGCGGGCGCCTCCTCGACCAGCTTCTGGTGGCGCCGCTGGAGCGAGCAGTCGCGGGTGGACACGACCACCACGCCGCCGTGCGCGTCGGCCAGGCACTGGGTCTCCACGTGGCGCGGGCGCTCCAGGTAGCGCTCCACGAAACACTCGCCGCGGCCGAACGCGGCGACCGCCTCCCTGACGGCGGACTCGTACATCTCGCCGATCTCCGCCGCGGATGTCACCACTTTCAGCCCGCGCCCGCCGCCGCCGTGGGCGGCCTTGATGGCGACCGGCAGGCCGTGCCGGGCGACGAACGCGTCGACCTCGTCGACGCCGCTCACCGGGCCATCGGTGCCCGGGGCCAGCGGCGCCCCCACCTCCTGCGCGATCCGCCGGGCGGCCACCTTGTCGCCGAGCGCGTCGATGGCGGCCGGCGGCGGCCCGATCCAGGTCAGCCCGGCGTCGATAACCGCCCGCGCGAAGGCCGCGTTCTCGGCCAGGAACCCGTACCCGGGGTGGACCGCATCGGCCCCGGCGTCCGCGGCCCGCTTGAGGATCTTCTCGATGTTGAGGTAGCTGTCGGCGGCGGTCTGCCCCTCCAGCGCGTACGCCTCGTCGGCCATGGTGACGTGCAGTGCGTCCAGGTCCGGCTCGGCGTAGACGGCGACGCTGGACAGGCCCGCGTCCCGGCACGCCCGCACGATGCGGACGGCTATCTCGCCGCGGTTCGCGATGAGCACCTTGCGCACGTAAACCCCTTCCGACTGCCGAGGAGTCTAGGGCGAAAGCGCCCGTATGGGCATGCCTGAGCCGCCGCCAGGCGCCACCTTCCCGGTCTGACCTGCGGGTAACCGGGCTTACCGCGGCGTCACGCGGCGCCTTCGTGGCGCAGCAGCCATTCCTTGCGCGCCAGCCCGTAGTAGTAGCCGCCGAGGCTGCCGTCGCTGCGCAGCGCGCGATGGCACGGGACGACCGGCGCGACCAGGTTCGCCGCGCAGGCCGCGCCGGCGGCGCGGGCCGCCCCCGGTATGCCTGCACGGGCGGCGAGGACGGTGTAACTGATCGGGGCGCCGGGCCGGACCGCGCGCAGCTGCGCCCACAGCCGCTGCCGCAGCGCCGTGCCTGGCTGGTGCACCGGCAACCCGTCGAGCGCCATCAGGTCGCCGTCGAAATAGTCACCCAGCGGCTTGACCAGCCACGGCAGTTCGGCCGGTGCGGGCGGCAGCGCCCGCAGCGACGGGTGCAGCCGGGCGTGCAGCTCGCCGGGGTCGCCGGTGAAGCCGGCGCCGACCAGCGCCTCGCCGTGGGCGAGCACGCTCAGCGGTCCGATCGGGGTGCCGATAATCGCCGTCGCGATGGCGTCCGCTGGCATGGTTACTCCTGTCCGGTGGCAGCGAGATGAACGGCAGGCATAACGGATCGGCCCGGCGGCTCGGCCAGGGCCGCCCAGAGGTGGAGGGCGGCGTAGGCACGCCAGGGCCGCCACCGGCCGGCGCGCCCCGGCTCGAAGCCGAGGTGCTCCATGGCCCGGCGCAGCCCGAGATCGCTGCCCGGGAAGGCGTCCGGGTCGCCGGTCCGCATCAGGATGTAGGCCACCGTCCACGGGCCCACGCCAGGCAGCTCCGCGAGCCGGGCGGCGGTCTCCTCTGGGTCGGTCCCGGGGTCCAGGTTCAGCCGCCCGGCCGCGCACGCCGCCGCCAGCGCGCGCAGCGTCGCCTGCCGGGCGCTGGTGAGCCCGAGGCCGGCCAGATCGGCGTCGGCGAGGTCGGCCGGCCCGGGGAACAGCACCGACAGCGGCCCGGCCGGCCCGGCGGCGCCGTCCAGCCGGATGCCGTGGCGGGCGGCCAGCCGCCCCGTCAGGGTGCTCGCCGCCGGGACCGAGACCAGCTGGCCGATCACCGCACGCACCGCCAGCTCGAAGCCGTCGTACGCGCCGGGTACCCGTAGGCCGGGATGCGCCGCGACCAGCGGCGCGAGCGCCTCGTCGGCGGCCAGCGCGGCGGCGATCGCCTGCGGGTCGGCGTCCAGGTCGAAGAGCTGCCTGCACCGGGACACCACCTGGCCGATGCCGCGCAGGCTGGTGAGCCGGACCCGCAGCAGGACCTGGGCCCCGCCGGCCCGGGCCGTCGGTGCCGCCCGGCCCTCCGCGCCGCCGCAAGCGGGCGGAGGCATCAGCTCGACGACGCCGGAGCCGCCGGTGACCCGGATCGTGCGCGCGTACCGGCCCTGGGCCACCTCCTCCACCCCGGCGATGGCCCGCGCGGCCAGGAACCGCAGCAGCGAGCGGCCGTCGAACGGCTCGCGGCACGCCAGCCTGAGCGTCAGCCAGGTCCCGCCGGCCGTGTCCCCGTGCGGCCCCGGGCCGGTCCCGGCCGTGCCATGCCCGTCTGTGCCCCGCTCATCCGCGCCCTGGCCATCAAGGCCCCGCCTGTCCTGGCCCCGCCTGTCCTGGCCCTGTCCATCCGTGCCTTGCTCATCCCGGACCCGCATGCCCACGGCCGGTGCCAGGCGCGGCCGGCCCCCGCGGGCCGGCCGCTGGCGGGGCCGGGGCACCCGGGCGCGCAGCGCGGTCGGGGGCCGGCCATAGGCCTCCCGGAAGCTCGCGTTGAACTGGCGGATGCTGGCGAACCCGCTCGCGAAGGCGATCTCGGTGACCGGCATGTCGGTCTCGGCCAGCAGGCGCCGCGCCGTCTGCAGCCGGGTGGTCCTGGCCAGCGCGATCGGGGTGGTGCCGAGCTCGGCCAGCAGCAGCCGCCGCAGGTGCCGTTCGGTGACCGCGAGCCGCCGGGCCAGGCCGCTGATCCCGTGCTCGTCGGCGTACCCGTCCGCGATCAGCCGGACCGCGCGGGCGGCCAGGTCGGCGCGGGCGTTCCAGTCCGGGGAGCCCGGGCTTGCCTCCGGCCGGCAGCGGCGGCAGGCGCGAAACCCGGCCGCCTCGGCCGCCCCGGCATGCGGGAAAAACCGCATGTTGTGCCGGGCCGGGGTGCGGGCCGGGCAGATCGGCCGGCAGTAGATCCCGGTGCTGGTCACCCCGGTGAAGAAACGCCCGTCGAACCGCGGGTCACGCGCCACCACGGCCCGGTAGCAGGTGTCGAAGTCGGGCGCCACCTCTCGATTCAACCGCAGGCAGGTGGATGCTGCTGGCGGGAATCGGACATCATCGCCGACCGCGGTCAGATGGCCGCGGAGTAGATGATCTGCTCGCTGCCGAACACGGTGGCCCGCTTCTCGGGCCTGAGCCCGATCTTGCCCGCCACCCGCTGCGATGGCAGGTTCGCCGGGTTGATGATCGCGATCAAGCGGCTCAGGAACAGCACGTCGCGGGCGAAGTCACGGGCGGCGGCGGCGGCTTCGGTCGCGTACCCGTTCCCCTGCAGGCTGGGGCAGACGTGGTAGCCCACCTCGATCTCCTTGATGCCGTCCACGTACTGCGGCGTCAGCCCGCAGTCCCCGGCGAACTCGCCCGTGTCGCGCAAGACCATCGCCCATAGCCCGAACCCCTGGCTGCGGTACAGGCGCTGGTTCCACTCGACCCACGAGCGCGCCTCGTCCCGCGTCATCGGCTTGGGGTAGTAGCGCATGACCTCCTCGTCGCCGAACAGGGCGGCGATGCGGTCGAGGTCGGCGCCGGTCATCTCGCGCAGGACCAGCCGCTCCGTGGTCAGCACAACCATCCTGGTCATGCTATTGCCTGGGTAAGACCACCGGCGGTTCAGGACCAGCAGACCAAGCCGCCCCGGCTCGACGGCATGAAGGAGCGCGTCATGAAAGACACCTGGTACCAAGCCCGCCAGAAGGTGGTCATGTTCGCGCGCAAGCTCCAGGCCGAGCGCCTGGTGTACTCGACGGCCGGCAACATCAGCATGCGCATCCCCGGCGATCCGGGACTGCTCGCCGTCACGCCAACATCGATGCAGTATGACCTCCTCGAGCCCGAGGACATCCCCATCGTCGACGTCGACGGTCAGCTGGTGGACGGCCGGACCCGTCCGACGTCCGAGCTGATGATGCACAGGCTCATCTGCAAGCGCCGGCCGGAAATCGGATCCATCGTGCACACCCACGGGAAGGCCGTGATGACGATGGCGAACCTGGGCTGGACCCTGCCGCCGATCCTGACCGGGCTGTGCGAGGCGGCCGGCGGGGCGGTGTACACCTCCCCGTACTCCCAGCCCGAGACGGTGCAGATGGCCGACTACACCGAGCCAGCGCTGCGTGACCGTGGGGCGACGTTCCTGCGCTATCACGGCCTGCTGGCCTACGGCGCGGACCTCGAGCACGCCTTCCACACGGCCTCGGTCGTCGAGGGCGCGTGCGAGGTGTACCTGACGCTGCGCCAGCTCGGCGAGGTGCACGAGCTTCCCGCCGCCCAGGTCGAGTGGATCGCGTCGTACTGGCGGGCGCAGTTCCGCGGGGCACCCGGGCCGCTGCCCCCGCCGGACCCGCCGCCCGGGCCGCAATCCGCCCTCGCGCCATGAGCGGATACGCCTCGGCGCTGTGCTACCAGGTTGCTACTAGGTTTCCATTTCCAGCACCGCGCGAAGCGAGGCCATGGCCCGGGCGGTGTGGACCTTGACCGCGCCCCTGCTGATCCCCATGGCGGCGGCGATCTGGGCCTCGGAAAGATCCCCGTAGTACCGGAGCACCAGCGCTTCGCGCTGGCGCGGCGGCAGCGCGCGCAGGGCCTCGACCACCTGCGTGCGCTCCAACGAGGTCAGCGCATCTTGCTCGGCGGAAGGCAGGCGGGGTGCGGGCTTGGGCGCGTTCTTGTCCACTACCACGCGGTGCCGCAGCGCCGAGCGTGACCGGTTCACCACCGACTGGCGGAGGTAGGACAGCGCCTTCTCGTTGTCCCGCACCCTCCGCCATGCGCCGTGCATGGCAATGAACGAGTCCTGGACTATCTCCTCAGCGGTTGCGACGTCGCCCAACAGCACGGCGGCCAGGCGCACCAGCGAGCGGTAGTGCGCGCTATACAACGCGGTGACAGCCTGCTCCGCATTCCACTCACTGGGCACCGAACCAAGCGCCGCGGCGGCCACTAGGGTTTCGCCCACGTGAATGGGAAGCGCTGGACCCGCATAAGATCCGCCGGGGTATGACGCCGCGGCGGCTGCACCGGCAACACGTGGGCTGACCTGTCGCGTCACGGGCCTGCTCAGCTGGATGAGTTCTGGCCTGGCCCGGTCTTCGGCGGCTCGCTCAGCCAGCCAGGCCCGGTACCGGTCCAGGCCGGCCGCGATGTCGTATCCGGCGCTAAACCCGGCCGCCTGCCGCTCGGTGATCTGATGGTAGAGGCGGGAGAGTAGTTCGTCCTCACGCGAGCTGCCGTCCCCGCGCTCGCCGGTGGTCATGACGATGGTCCTTCCCCGTCGCCGTCGGCAAACAGGTAATCCCGCCCCAGCTCACCGATGAGCCTCCGGCGTGCCCGGTGCAGGTGCGCGCTCACCGTCTTCTCGGATATGCCCAGGGCCGCGGCGATCTCGCCTTCTTTCATGTCCTGCTGCCAGCGCAGCACCGCCACGGCGTGCTGCCTTTCCGGCATGTCCTTGATGATCTGCCAGCACCGCTCCAGCGCGATCGACGAAAACGCCTGCGCCGCGGTGTCAGCCGGGATCTTGCGGTACCTGGCCTCGATCCTTGGCAGCCGGTCGCGGAACGCCGCTTCCCGCCGGAAGCCGCTGACCGCGATGTTGGCCAGGGTTGTCCGCAGCCAGCCGCGGCGCTGGTCATCTGACAGGCACCGCAGGGTGCACCAGGCCCGCCAGGCCGCCTCAAAGGCGGCCTGAACGAGATCCTCGGCGAGTGCGCGCTCCCCGCGGGCCAGGAAGCAGGCATACCCGAACAGCTCGCGGGCGTGGGCGGTGTAGCACGCGGCGAGTTCCTGGTCATCGCGAGGGGAGCTCTTCTCATCACCCACCCAGGCCTCCGTCCGGGAGCTCTCCGGGCCCGTCACCAGGCGGGCCCGGAGCCACTGGAGCGGAACGACCCGGCCAGGATACGGTCATCCCGGCCGGCCCGCGCCCGGCCGGAGCTGCCCCCGCAATGCTCCGGCCGCAGCCAGATGGCTGCACGGCACTACCGAAACGGATCACGGGGCTAAGTCGCACAGCAGCGGCCAAACCCTTACCCGGCTCCAGTGATCCGGCGCCCCAGGTAATGGGATCGACATGGGCTGCGCTAGCCCGGGATCCTCCGTGCATTTGAGGCCTGCGTCCTGAGATACGGGCTGGAGGGGAGTTCCCTCGAGCGGATCGCGCAAGAGGCCGGGGTTCGCCGCAGCCTGATCAGGCACTACTTCGGGAACCGGAACGAGCTGACCGAGGCGCTGATCGAAGGCGTGATCGAGCGCACGGTCTCGGTCTACCGCGACGTGATCGGCACCGCGGGCGCCGAGGGTGGCACCGCGGCGCTGGTCGACTACCTCGTGGGCCCGGCCTTTCCCGACAAGCGCGACGATGCCCTGATCGATGCCCTCATGGCCGTCAGCCACCGCGACGAGCGGCTCCGGGGGCAGCTCCGGGCGAAGTACCAGACCTTCCAGCAGTCGATCCGGCGCGAGCTGCGGCGTGCCTTCCCGTCGGCCGACCCGGCCATGGTGCGCGCGACGGCCTACTCGCTCATGTGCCTGGCCATCGGGAACGCGGCCATGTATGACCTGGAGCTGCCCGCCCGCAAGCATGGCGACGCCCGGCGCTGCGCGACGTACCTCGTAGCCCGCCTGCAGGACGCCGATGCCGGCCGCTGACCGCAGGCCGCAGCCGCATGCCGGGCGTCAGGCGGCCGCGGCGAGCCGCCAGACGTCCCGCATCAGGCCGGGCGAGGCCTGCTCCGCCAGTTCCACCTGGCTGAGCAGGATGGTGACCGTCCCGGTGGAGGGGATGATGTGCGCCGCCGTTCCGGTGCCGCCGACCCAGCCGTAGCGTCCCGGCACGTTCCACGGGTCGATGGCCTCGATGTCGACCGAGCCGCCGAAACCCCACCCCTGGCCCTCCAGGAACAGCCGGCTGGCGTCGCGCTGGGACGGGGTCAGCTGGTCGGTGGTCATCTGCCGCACCGACGCGAGCGATAGCAACTGCCGGCCGCCGGCGCTCCCGCCGGCGAGCAGCATCCGGGCGAAGGAGTACCAGTCGCCGGCGGTCGAGACCAGGCCACCGGCCCCGGAGGGGAACGCCGGCCGGCTGCTCCACTGCCCGCCGGGGGCATCGACCAGTTCGAGACCGCCCGCCGGATCGGCCCGGTAGTAGCTGGTGAACCGGCCGAGCTGGCCGGCCGGTACCTCGAATCCGGTATCGGCCATGCCGAGCGGTTCGAACAGCCGCTCGGCCAGGAACTCGGGCAGCGGGCGGCCGGAGACCCGGGCGATCAGCACGCCCTGGATGTCGGAGCAGGTCTCATACAGCCACGCCTCGCCCGGCTGGTACAGCAGCGGAATCCGGGCCAGCGCCGCCATCCACTCGTCCGGCGCCGGGACGAGCTGTGGCTGCGGCGGTCCCTGTTTCAGCTCGCTGAACAGCAGACCGACCGCCGGCAGCGAGAAGTCGGACGCGAAGCCGTACCCGGCCCGGAAGGTGAGCAGATCGTCCACGGTGATCGGCCTGACGGACGGGACCACGTCGTCGACCGGGCCGGCCGGCGTGCGGACCACGGCCGGTGACGCCAGCTCCGGCAGCCACCGCCCGATCGGGTCCTCCAGCGCGATCCGGCCGTCGTCGACGAGCATCATCACCGCGGCGGCGGTGATGGGCTTGGTGATTGAGGCGACGCGGAAGATCGAATCCCTGGCCATCGGGGAGGTGCCGTCCACGCCGGCCGAGCCGGCCGCCTGCACCTCGACCCGGTCGCCGCGGGCTATCAGGCCCACCGCCCCCGGCACCGATCCGTCGCCGACATGGGCCTGCAGGATGTCGCGCAGCTTGCTCATGGGTCCCTCATCATCGGGTGCGTCCAGAAGAAAAGACGAACGACACGGCGAAAATCATCGGCTACGCCATCCAGCGGGCGTCGCCCGGCGCTTCCCGTTCGCCTGCCCAGAATGCGGAGCAGCCGCCCAGGCAGGCCGAGCCGGGCCGGAGTCCCTGCCCCGGGCACCGCGGCGGACGAGCGGTCCTGGATGCCGGACGGCCGGCCTGGGAGCCTCCTTTCATACAGTGGCGATAGTGTCTCCCGCACGCGATTGAAGGGATGTACCCGCCCGTGGGTTCCACCGCCACACAAAAAGCCGGTTCCGGCGGCCTGACAGCGACTGAGCATCGTCTGGGCAACGGCCTGCGCCTCGTGCTCTCCGAGGACCACCTGAATCCGGTCGCAGCGGTCTGTCTCTGGTATGAGGTCGGCTCGCGGTACGAGGTCAAGGGCCGCACTGGCCTGGCTCACCTGTTCGAGCACCTCATGTTTCAGGGTTCGGCGCAGGTCAGGGGAAACGGGCACTTCGAGCTGGTCCAGGGCGCGGGCGGCTCGCTGAACGGGACGACCAGCTTCGAGCGCACCAACTACTTCGAGACGATGCCCGCGCACCAGCTGGAGCTGGCGCTCTGGCTGGAGGCGGACCGGATGGGCTCGCTGCTGGCGGCGCTCGACGAGGGGTCCTTGCAGAATCAGCGGGACGTGGTGAAGAACGAGCGCCGGCAGCGTTATGACAACGTGCCCTACGGCACGGCGTTCGAGCGGCTGACCGCGCTGGCCTATCCCGAGGGCCACCCGTACCACCACACTCCCATTGGCTCCATGGCCGATCTGGACGCGGTGACGCTGGATGACGCTCGCGCGTTCTTCCGCGCGAACTACGCACCGAACAACGCGGTCCTCGCCGTCGTCGGCGACATCGATCCGGAGCAGACGCGTCGATGGGTCGGGAAGTACTTCGGTTCCATCCCGCCCCATGACGCCAAGGTGCCGCCTCGCGACGGCACGCTCCCCGATGTCATCGGCGCGGAACGGCGGGTGGAGATCCACGAGGAGGTCCCGGCGCGCGCCCTGACCGCCGCCTACCGGATGCCGCGCGACGGCACGCGTGAGTGCGACGCGGCCGAGCTGGCGCTCACCGTCCTCGGCGACGGTATGGCGTCCCGCCTCTACAACCGGCTGGTGCGCCGCGACCGCACCGCCATCTCGGCCGGCTTCGGGCTGATGCGGCTCGCCGGTGCCCCCTCACTGGGCTGGCTCGACGTGAAGGCCTCCAGCGGCACCCAGATCCCGCAGATCGAGGCGGCCGTCGATGAGGAACTGACGCGGCTGCGCACGGAGGCGCCGGGCGCCGAGGAGATGGAGCGGGCGCAGGCCCTGGTGGAACGCGAATGGCTGGACCGGCTCGGCACGGTGGCCGGCCGGGCCGACGAACTGTGCCGGTATGCACTGCTGTTCGGTGACCCGCAGCTCGCGTTCACCGCGGTCAACCGGATCCTCGATATCACCGCCGAGGAGGTCCGGGCGGTTGCCGCGGCGCGGTTGCGCCCGGACAACCGCGCGGTGCTGGTATATGAGCCGCTGAAGGCCAGCGCGGCCGGTGAGGACGGCACGTGGGACGGAGCTGGGCGGTGACCGACGCGGCCGTGACCATGGACCTCCACCCCCAGCCGGCGCCCGGGCCGGCCAGACCCTGGGCTTTCCCGGTCCCTGAACGGGGCGCCCTCGGCAACGGGCTGACCGTGCTGCGCTGCCACCGGCCGGGGCAGCAGGTGGTGGCCGTGCGGATCTGCCTGGACATGCCGCTCGATGCCGAGCCTGACGCGCTCGACGGTATCGCCGCGATCATGATGAATGCGCTGGCTGAGGGCACGAGCAAGCACACCGCCGAGGAATTCGCCGCCGAGCTGGAGCGCTGCGGCGCGACACTCGACACCAGCGCCGACTACCAGGGCGCGCGCGTCTCGCTGGAGGTTCCCCGCTCGCGGCTGCCGAAGGCGCTGGGGCTGCTGGCCGAGGCGCTGCACACGCCCGCGTTCCCCGGCAGCGGGGTCGAACGGCTGGTGCGCAACCGTCTCGACCAGATTCCGCTGGAGATGGCCAACCCCGGCCGGCGCGCGGCCAGGCAACTGGCGCAGGAGCTGTTCCCGGCGTCCGCGCGGCTGTCCCGGCCGCGCGGGGGCACCGAGGATACCGTCGCCCGGATCGACGCGGCGGGTGTGCGCGCGTTCTACCAGGCTCACGTGCGGCCGGCGGCGGCCACCGCGGTCGTCGTGGGCGATCTGGCCGGTGTCGACCTGGACGCGGCGCTGGCCGGCACGCTCGGCGGATGGACCGGCGACGCCGCCGGGCCGGTGCCCATCCCGCCCGTCACCGCCGACGACACCGGCCGTGTGGTGATCGTTGACCGGCCCGGCGCCGTCCAGACGCAGCTGCTCATCGGGCGGACCGGCCCCGACCGGCATGACCAGGTATGGCCGGCCCTGCTGCTCGGCACATACTGCCTGGGCGGCACGCTCACGTCCCGGCTGGACCGGGTCCTGCGCGAGGAGAAGGGCTACACCTACGGGGTCCGGGCCTTCCAGCGGGTGCTGCAGTCGCCGGCGCCGCGCACCGCCGTCCGTGCGACGGGTGTCTCGCTGCTGGCCATCAGCGGTTCGGTGGACACGGCCTCCACCGGCCCCGCGCTGGATGACGCGTGGAAGGTGCTGCGCACGCTGGCCACGGAAGGGCTGACCGAGACCGAGCGCGATACGGCGGTACAGAACCTGGTGGGTGTCGCACCGCTTGAGTACGAGAGGGCAGGGTCGGTCGCCGGCGCGCTGGCGGACCAGGTGGAGCAGCACCTGCCCGGCGACTACCAGGCTCGGCTGTACGCACGCCTCGCCGGGACGAGCACCGCCGAGGCGACGGCCGCGGTCGTAGCGGCGTTCCCGGTGAACCGCCTGGTCACGATCCTGGTTGGCGACACGTCGCAGATCAGGGCCCCGGTGGAGGAGCTTGGCCTCGGCGACGTCACGGTGGTCACGGGCTGAGCTTCCGCGCCATGCCTCTTGGGCCCCAGCGGGGCGGGCCCTAGCGGGGCGGGCCCTAGCGGGGCCGGGCGGAGCGGCGCCAGGCGTCCGGGGCCGGCCCGGGCGGGAAGCGCATCATCCTGGACCGGTCAGCCCAGCCGGACGCCCGCCCGGGCCGGCCGCCCGGCCCGGCCGCGGCCGGGTCACCTTTGGTGGCGAGCACGGCCGCCAGCGTCACGGTCAGCGCGGCCAGTTCCTCGGCCGACGGATGGCCGGCCACGATCTCCAGCGCCGGCCCACCGGCGGGCGGCTTGGCCCCGTCGTCGCCGGTCATGGGCGCCCGGAGCCGATGCCGAACTGCCGCCGCACCCGCGCCCAGAACGCGTCCCGGAGCCATTCCCGCGCCTCCTGGTAGGGGCGCAGCGAGAGGCCGAGTTCCTTCTCGGCGTCCACCAGCAGCTCCTTGTCGATGACCGGCGGCAGGATCGGCCCCGGCAACAGGTCGCGGATGTTGTCCTCGCCCCGGGTGAGGATCCATCTCTGGGCGACGTGCTCACCCGCCTCCTCGACCCGGTCCCGGTCCGGGCCGAGCCGCGCGACGGCCACGCCGTGCGTGGCGCGCTGGACCGGCCGGGCCGGCGCGGCGCGCACGCCGAACAGCTGCGCCGGTGAGGGGACGACCGGGCCGGCCAGCGGCGCGTGCGGGGCGTGCTCGGCGGCGGCCACCGCCTGCCGGGAGAAGTACGGCTCCAGGAAGGGCCGGTCCAGCACCTCGACCGTGTCCGACTCCCAGACCAGGCGTTCGGCCTGGTTGGTGCCGAACGGCGGCTCGACCCCCCACAGGTGCACGCGGACGCCGAACGCCTGCGCCGCCTCCACCGCGGGCACCATGTCCTCGTCCCCGGCCACGAGCACCGCGTCGGTGATGGCCCGGTGCCGGGCGAGCGCCTCCATGTCGGCCCGGATCTGCGCGTCGACCCCCTTCTGCTGGCCGCGGGCGTTCAGGTTGCCCAGGCGCAGCTTCACCCACGCCATCTGCGCGATCACCCGCTGGTCGATGGTGGGCACCCGGTCGCGGGCGGCGTCGTACCAGTACACCCGCAGCAGTTCCCCCCGCACCTGGCTGTCCGCGTGGCGGGTCAGCGCCTGGATGAGCTTGTCGGTGTCGACCCGGTACTCGCGCCGTGAGGAACTGCTGAAGAGCAGCTCACCGGCCGCCGCGTAGATGTACCCGACATCGACCATGATCGCGTAACGGGCCAGGGTGGGGAGCGGGGAGGGGATGTCGGTCATCATGTCCATGGGCTCTCAGCTACCAATCGGCTACAGCGGGATGTTGCCGTGCTTTTTGGGCGGCAGGAGCTGACGTTTGGTGCGCAGCGCGCGGAGCGCGCGGATCACCTCGGAACGAGTCTCGGCCGGCCGGATAACGGTGTCCACGTACCCTCGTTCGGCAGCTATATAGGGGTTGGCGAGGGTGTCTTCGTACCCGGCGATCCGCTCCGCCCGCAGCGCCTCCGGGTCGGCCGCGGCGGCGAGCTCGCGGCGGTAGAGGATGTTGACCGCGCCCTGCGCGCCCATGACCGCGATCTGCGCGGTCGGCCACGCCAGGTTGATATCCCCGCCCAGGTGCTTGGAGCCCATCACGTCGTAGGCGCCGCCGTACGCCTTGCGCATGATCACCGTGATCTTCGGGACGGTGGCCTCGGCGTAGGCGTAGATGAGCTTGGCGCCCCGGCGGATGATCCCACCCCATTCCTGGCCGGTGCCGGGCAGGAAGCCGGGCACGTCCACGAAGGTCAGCACCGGGATGTTGAAGGCGTCGCAGGTCCGGACGAACCGGGCCGCCTTCTCCGACGCGTCGATGTCCAGGCAGCCGGCCAGGTGCATCGGCTGGTTGGCGACCACGCCGACCGTCGCGCCCTCGACCCGGCCGAACCCGACGCAGATGTTGGGCGCGAACAGGGCATGGATCTCCAGGAACTCCCGGTCGTCGAGGACGCTGGCGATGACGGTGTGGGCGTCGTACGGCTGGTTCGGCGAGTCGGGGATGAGGCTGTCGAGCGCGGCGTCGGACTCGGTGACCTCCAGGGGACCGGGCTCGGCGGCGGGCAGGGGCGGCGGGTCGTCCAGGTTGTTGGACGGCAGGTAGGACAGCAGCTCGCGGGCGAAGTCCAGGCAGTCGTCCTCGTCCTTGGCCTGGTAGTGGGCGACCCCGGACTTGACGTTGTGCGCGTGCGCGCCGCCGAGGTCCTCGAAGGAGACCTCCTCCCCGGTCACCGTCTTGATGACGTCCGGCCCGGTGATGAACATGTGCGAGGTTCCCTCGACCATCAGCGTGAAGTCGGTGATCGCGGGGGAGTAGACCGCGCCGCCCGCGCACGGCCCCATGATCAGGGAGATCTGCGGGATCACGCCGGACGCGATCACGTTGCGGTAGAAGATCTCGCCGAACAGCCCGAGCGCGACCACTCCCTCCTGGATCCGCGCGCCCCCGCCGTCGTTGATGCCGATCAGCGGGCACCCGGTCTTGAGCGCGTGATCCATCAGCTTGACGATCTTCTCCCCGTATACCTCGCCCAGCGAGCCGCCGAACACGGTGAAGTCCTGGCTGTACACGCACACGGGCCGGCCGTCGATGGTGCCGAAACCGGTGACCACGCCATCGCCGTAGGGGCGGTTGGCCTCCACCCCGAAATCGTCCGCCCGGTGCCGGGCCAGCTCGTCGAGCTCGGTGAAGGAGCCCGGGTCGAGCAGCCGGTCGATCCGCTCGCGCGCGGTCATCTTGCCCTTGGCATGCTGGCGTTCCACGGCCCGCGCCGAGCCGGCGTGAATGGCCTCGTCCCGGCGCTGCTGCAGGATGGCGATCTTGCCGGCGGTGGTGTGCGGATCCGGTACGGCTGGTTTGCCGGAAACCTCACTGCTCATGCGCCTCAGGGTAGCCGCCGTCCCCGATCACTCGCGGCGGGCCGGAGTTGCCACGGCGGTGATCGCTAGGCTGGGCGGCAATGAGCAGGGAGGCCGACCGGCAGCAGCTGCCGGCACCCATGCGGCGCGATGTCCGGCTGCTGGGCGATCTGCTCGGCGAGGCGATCCGCGACATCGGCGGCCAGGACCTGCTCGACGACGTGGAGCGGCTGCGGCGCGCGGTCATCGCCGCCCGGGCCCGGGCGGAGCCCGCAGACGGCGCCGCCGCCAGCGAGATCGCCGCGCTGGTGGCGGGGTGGCCACTGGAGCGCGCCGAGCTGGTCGCCAAGGCGTTCACCGTCTACTTCCACCTGACCAACGTGGCCGAGGAGCGGCAGCGGGTGCGGACCCTGCTCGGGCAGGCGCCCGGCGAAGGACCGCGGCGCGAGTCGCTGGCCGCGGCCGTGGCGGAGCTCAGCGCCGAACCGGACGGGGACCGGCTCGATGACCTGCTCGGCCGGCTGCGGGTGCATCCCGTCCTGACCGCCCACCCCACCGAGGCACGCCGCCGCGCGGTGGCCACCGCGCTGCGGCGGATCGCCGGCCTGGTCGACGCGCTGGACGAGGAGCGCGGCCCGGCCGGCCACGCGGAGGCCCGGCGCCGGCTGCGCGAGGAGGTCGAGCTGCTCTGGCTCACCGCGCCGCTGCGGGTCAAGCCCATCGGCCCGGCTGACGAGGTCCGCACCGTCATGGCGGTCTTCGATGAGACGCTGTTCACCCTGGCGCCCGTGATGTACCGCGCGCTGGACGGCGCCTGCCGCGCCCAGCGCGACGGCGGCCAGGCCGGCCCGGCGCCGGTGGCTCCCGCGTTCCTGCGCTTCGGCAGCTGGGTAGGGGCGGACCGGGACGGGAACCCGCTGGTCACCGCCCAGGTGACCAGGGAGGCGGCGGTGATCCAGGCCGACCACGCGCTGCGTGCGCTGGAGAACGCCACCAGCCGGATCGGCCGCGCCCTCACCGTCCACGCCGAGGCGGCGCCGCCCGGGGCCGGGCTCGCGCTCGCCCTCGAGGCCGCCGAGACGGACCATCCCGAGCTGCTGGCGGGCCTGGCCGGGCGCTCACCGCAGGAGCCATACCGGACGTATCTGCTCTACCTGGCGGAACGGCTGCGCGCGACCCGCCTGCGCCAGGCCGACCTGGCCTACCCCGGCTGCCCGGAATTCCTGGCCGACCTGCGGCTCGTGCAGGACGCCCTGGCCGGGGCCGGCGCCGCCCGCCAGGCGTTCGGCGAGCTGCAGAACCTGATCTGGCAGGCGCAGACGTTCGGCTTCCACGGGTTCGGGCTGGAGATCCGCCAGCACAGCGCCGCGCACGCCCGCGCACTGCGCGAGATCGAGGCCGGCGGGGCGGTGTCCGGGCCGACCGCCGAGATCCTCGCCACCCTGCGGGCGGTGGGCTGGATCCAGGCCCGGTTCGGCGTGGACGCCTGCCACCGGTACGTGGTCAGCTTCACCCGGTCGGCCGTCGACGTCGACGCCGTGTACCGGCTGGCCCGTCTGGCCACCCGCCGCGGTGAGCCGCCGGTACTGGACGTGGTCCCGCTGTTCGAAACCGGAAAAGACCTGCATAACGCCGCCAGTGTGCTGGACGAGATGCTCGGGCTCGAGCCGGTCCTGGCGCGGATGCGGTCCGGGGGGCGGCGGCTGGAGGTCATGCTCGGCTACTCCGACTCGGCCAAGGAACTGGGCCCGGTCGCCGCGACGCTGGCCCTCTACGACGCCCAGGCCGAGCTGACGGCCTGGGCCGCCCGGCGCGATGTGCGGCTGACCATCTTCCACGGCCGGGGCGGGGCGCTCGGGCGGGGCGGCGGCCCGGCCGGGCGGGCGGTGCTGGCCCAGGCGCCCGGTTCGGTGAACGGGCGGCTCAAGGTCACCGAGCAGGGCGAGGTCATCTTCGCCCGGTACGGGCATCCGGTCATCGCCCAGCGCCACCTGGAACAGGTCACCTCCGCGGTGCTGCTCGCGTCAGTGCCCGGCGAGGGCGCGCGGGGAGCGGCGATGGCGGCGGAGTTCCGGCCGGTGGCGGACCAGATCGCGGTGGCCGCGCTG
Source organism: Streptosporangiaceae bacterium (assembly GCA_035473755.1). GTDB lineage: Bacteria > Actinomycetota > Actinomycetes > Streptosporangiales > Streptosporangiaceae > UBA9676. The sequence goes on along the minus strand of DATINY010000228.1, from coordinate 9,317 downwards.
CGCGCGTACCGGACGCTGGTGGAGACCGAGGGCTTTGCCGGGTGGCTGGCCCGGATCAGCCCGCTGGAGGAGATCAGCGAGATGCGGATCGGGTCGCGCCCGGCCCGCCGGTCCGGCGCCGCCGGGCTCGATGACCTGCGCGCCATCCCCTGGGTGTTCGCCTGGGCGCAGACGCGGCTGAACCTGCCGGGGTGGTACGGCCTGGGCAGCGGTCTGGCCGCCGTGACGGGCAGCGAGCGGGGCCTGCGCGAGACGCGGCGCGCCTACCGGGGCTGGCCCCTGCTCACGGTGCTGTTCGACAACGCGGAGATGAGCCTGGCCAAGACGGACCGCTGGATCGGCGCACGTCACCTCACCCTCGGCGGGCGCGATGACCTGACCGGGCTGGTGCTGGCGGAGTACGACCTGACCAAGCGGCTGCTGCTGGCGGTGACCGGCCACGGCCGGCTGCTGGCGGACCGCCCGGTGCTGTCGCGGGCCGTCACGCTGCGCGATCCGTATGTGGATGCGCTGTCCCATCTGCAGCTGCGTGCGCTCACCGCGCTGCGGTCACTGCCGGCCGGGGATGAGGCCCGGCAGGCGGAGAGGGCGCGGTTGCGCCGCCTGCTGCTGCTGAGCGTGAACGGGGTAGCGGCCGGCCTGCAGAACACCGGCTGACCGCCTGTCCCAGGCGACACGCCGATCAAGGGGCAGTCATATACCTAACAGGGGAACCGGGCGTCCACGCCCCCTCGCCGCGCAGCAGTCCTTCGACCGCCTGCCGGGTGAACTCGTCGGCGGGCGTGTACACCACCCGGGCCACCAGGGTGGACAGCTACTCGTCCCGACTGATCGCCATTTTATGGCGTTGCGAAATGGTAATGACACACCTCAATTTTAGACTGAGGTTGGGAGGTAGACGGATGAGAGTGATCATCGTCGCACGGCTCAGCAAGCAGGGTGGGTAACGCACAGACCGGCATTGAGACGCAGGACGAATACACGCGGCATTGGGCCGAGAGCAAGGGGTACAAAGTCGTTGCGCTCATAGCTGACAAGCGTTCCGGCATCGTTCAGCCATGGGACCGGCCGAACCTTAAGCCGTGGGTTACCGATCCAACGCTACTGGCGAAGTATGATTCCATAGTTGCCTACCGCCTTGATCGGCTGAGCCGAGGTGACAACAAGAGCACTAGCGAAATTGAGGCATGGGCATACAAGTACGGCAAGCAACTGCTAACGGAGGATGGCCTAGTCTTCCCCTGCGAGGGCGCAGCCGGTATCCGCTGGGACGTTACCAAGCGGATTGCTCATGAAGAGTGGCTGGAAATCAGCGAGCGCAATGCCCGGATGCAGGCTTACCTGCGTCAAGAGGGATTCCAGGTTGGCAAGGCGCCGACCGGGTACCGGATCGTGAGGGCCAAGGGCGGCGAACATAAGACGATTGAGCATAACCCGAACGTTGCGCCATATGTGCGGCTCGCAGTCGAGCACTACGTTAAGGATGGCTGGACGGCACACCGTATCTGCACATGGCTGGAGTCAGAGGGCATCAAGCCTGCTGGCTACAAGAACACCGATGGGCACTGGTGGCCGAAGACGCTTACCCGCTTGTTTCGCAACCCTGCATTATATGGTCGGGTCATGAGCAAGGGACACACGATCTACCGTACCGAGGGCATCGTAACGCGGGCAGAGTGGGACGAGCTACAGGCATTGCTGGACGCCAAAGGAACGCGTCGGGGAATCGCAAGGGGCAGCACTGCGATGCTTACCAGCATTGCCAAGTGCGGGCTATGTAAGGGCCCGATGTACCGGATTAAGGCTTGGAGCGCCGAATTTTACCGCTGCCACGGTACTAGTCGTGACCCGTCAAAATGCGCCAACATGATCCTCTTGGGCGAGCTAGATAGCTGGGTGAATCTCTGGCTCGTGGACGAGTACGGCGAGACCGAGATCGTCGAAGTAATCTTTGTGCCCAGTCATGGCTATGACGATGAGCTTGCCGACAACCGGCAAGGGCTTGTTGAGCTTGACCCGGATGACCCGGATTATGACAGCAAGCATGCGGCTCTGATGGCAGAGCGGAAGAGGCTGCGAAGCTTGCCACCAACCTCCGGCGGTGTGTTGGAGCGGAGCACCGGGATTCTGTTTAAGGACTACTGGCCCACTCTGACACTGCAAGAACGCCGGGATCACCTACTGCGAGCTGGGGTCATCGTGCATGCCTCGCCTGACGGGCGTGGAATGACTGGCAACCCAACCCGGATTGTTGGCGCTCTGACGAGCGTCTGACTCCCCCGGCCCCGGGCCGGCGGCCGGAGCTGCGGGGTTCGCGGCGGGCAGCTCCTCGGGCGCCGGGGCGGCCGCCTGCCGCGGGGGGGCGCCCGGGTCGCGCGGGGCGAAGGCGAGCGCGGCCGCCAGGCAGATCACCGGCATCGCGATCAGGGCGTACCGTTCGGAAAAGTCGGCGGTCATCACGGGCACCACCAGCAGCGTGACCGATGCCACCCAGGGGAACAGTCCCGGCCCGCCCCAGTCGTCCAGCCGCCGGAACCCGCCGCCGCGCCAGCTCCGGACGATCCCGCCCAGGCCCACCAGCAGCAGGACTCCCAGCAGCGCACCCGGCAGATAGGCGAAGCGCTGATAGCCGCGCATCCAGCCGGCGAACGGCTCGACCGCCCTGGTGGAGGTCACCCCGCCGTACCTGAGCTGGTCGGACGCGACGGTGCGGCCGGGTGCGAGCAGGTAGCCGGGGGAGATCCAGTGCGTGGTCGCGTAGGCGAACTCGTACCGCTGGGCCATGGCCCGGCTCGGGTGATCCGGGTTGTTCCAGTAGAAGCTGAGGGAGACGTCATGCAGCACGTCCGCGAGGTAGCTGCCCGGCTGGGCGGCGATCGCCCGCAGCGCGAAGTGCAGCGCCAGCGCGTTCTTGTGGGCCGAGAACTTCGGGCCCGGCACGCTGTTCAGCGGCGAGCTCTTCTCCCAGATGAAGGTGGACGCGGCGGGCCGCTGCGCCACCGGCTGGCGCGGGCACAGGACCAACTGGTCCTTGGGCGGCTGGATGACGGCGCAGTTGGCGAACGTCATCGTCCGCGACCACAGGTAGATGCCGTCGCTGTTGCTGAAGGCGTACCGGCCGTAGTGGCCGTGAAACCACAGCACGTAGCCGGCGACCGGGATCGCCCCAGCGGCCGCGGCCGCCCCGAACGCCCGCCAGCCCACCCGGCGCACCGCCAGGTACAGGAGGAACACGATCAGCACCGGCAGGCCGACCGGCCACAGGGTGCCCGCCGCGGCCAGCAGGAAGCCGGCCGCGGCCGTGGCCCACAGCGGGCGGTCACGCCGCCACCACAGGATGAGGGTGATCGCCACCATGACCAGGAAGCCGAACGTGGCGCTGGGCAGGATCTCGTGCTCGAGCTCGAGCTGGTACGCGTCGAGCAGGACCGGCAGCGCCGCCAGCGTCGCCCCCCAGCCCGGCAGGCCGTAGCGCCGGAGCAGGGCGTAGATCATCACCCCCACGGCCAGGCCCATCAGGTGCTGGACGGTGGTGACCACCGCGAAGCTGTGGAACGGCTTGAGCAGGAACAGGACGAGGCCGTAGCCGGACAGCCGGGAGGTGCCGGGGGCGTGGTACAGGGCGGTGGACAGATACGAGGCGGAGTCGCCCCCGAACCAGATCGCGGGCGGGAAGCCGAGCATGGTGATCAGCCGGACCACGATGCCCAAGCCGAACGCGGCGGCAAACAGACGGTGCCTGCCCAGGAAAGACCGCGTGACGGTTAGTCGGCTCACATCACCAAATCCTGCCACGGGATCCCGGCCGCTCAGGCCAGGTCCGTCAGCCACGGTGGGTACGCTGGCGGTCCGGCATGGGGCCACCGGGGTGGCCGGCGGCGCGGGTCATGCCGCGCACCCCTAGCCTTGATGACGGTCACGCGGTCCCGCGCTGACCAAGCCCATGACACTATCGATCCGGGCGGCAACCCTGTGTGATGACCGCCGATTCGCTTCCCGGGAGTGAGGAGGGCCGGCCGGTGCTCGACGCGGCCAGGCTGAACATCGCGCTGGGATCATCGCCGGGCCTGTGGCGCGAGGTCAGGGTGGTGGAGGAAACCGGGTCCACCAACGCCGACCTGCTGGCCCAGGCGCGCTCGGGCGCCGGCGAGGGCCTGGTGCTGGTGGCCGAGGCACAGACCTCCGGCCGCGGCCGGATGGGACGGCGCTGGATCAGCCCGCCGCGCCGCTCCCTCACCTTCTCGGTGCTGCTGCGCCCCGCCGTGCCGGCCGGCCTGCTGGGCTGGCTGCCGCTGCTGGCCGGGGTCGCGGTTGCGTCGGCCCTCCAGCAAACGGCCGGGGTGGACGCCCGGCTGAAATGGCCGAACGACGTGCTCGTCGATGGCGCCAAGATCGCCGGGATCCTGGCCGAGCGATGGACCAACGCGGTCGTGATCGGAACCGGGATCAACGTCCTCCAGCACCGCGGCGAGCTGCCCGTGCCCACCGCGACCTCGCTGCTCGTGGCCCAGGGGGCCGGGACGGCGGGGGCGGCTGGGCCGGTGGAGGCGCGGGGGGCGGGACCGGTGGAGGCGTGGGGGGCGGGGCCGGCGGGTGCGCCGGGACCGGGGGCCGGGGCGGACATGCGGGAGCGGCTGCTCACCGCCGTGCTGGACGAGCTGGCCCGCTGGTACGTCGCCTGGCTGGACCAGCCTCAGCCCGGCGACGCCGACGGCTGCGGGCTGCGCGCGGAATACCTGCGCCGCAGCGGCACCGTGGGCACGGCGGTGACGGTGATGCTGCCCGGCGGCCAGAATCTGACCGGCATGGCCGCCGGTATCGACGCGGCCGGCCGCCTGGAGATCCGCACGCCCGCCGGCCTGGTCCAGGTCAGCGCGGGCGATGTCGTTCACCTGCGGGGCACGACCCCCCAGACGGCCGGATGAGCTGGGCACTTCCCCTCGTCACGTGCCAGCATGTGGCCATGGCCGACGACACCGAGCTAGCCGAGGGGGAGCACACCGTCCTCCTCCTCCACCCGCACTGGAAGATCCTCCTGCGGCCCACCCTGATCCTGCTGATTGTCGCGGCCGCGGCGGCGGTGGTGCTGCTGATGATCCCGCCGGGTTCCTACGCCACCACGGGCCGGATCGCGGTCGGCGTGCTGGCCGTGGTGGTGGCCGTGACCTGGTTCGGTGTCCCGTTCCTGCGCTGGCAGACCACCACCTACGAGCTCACCACCCGCCGCCTCCGGCTGCGCGAGGGCATCCTGTCCCGGTCCGGCCGCGACTTCCCGCTGATCAGGATCAGCGACGTCTCGTTCTCGCACGGGCCGATCGACCGGCTGTTCGGCTGCGGCCAGCTCGTGGTCGAATCGGCCGGCGAGCACGGGCAGCTCGTCCTCACCGAGATCCCGCAGGTCAAGAAGGTACAGGCCACCCTGTTCCAGCTGGTCGAGGACGAGCACGCCCGGCTGGCCAGGGAGGAGCCAGGCACATCGATGTAGCCGAATGCCCGGCCAGGCCGGTACAGACGAGGGGGTAGCTGGACTACACAGTCATGTGCCCCGGGCCGGCTGGCCCGGGGCACATGACCGGACGGATCAGGCGGCGGCGTGCAAGAAGGTGCTGAACCTGGTGCCGGTGGACGACAGGTTGCCGGGGAACATCACTATGACGCCCCCGGGGGTGCGATCGACTTCCTTGACCGTCGCCCACGGTCCAGTGAGAGTGCCGACGACGCCGCCGTAAGTGACCACGCGGCTGTTCCCGAAACTCCACAGCAGTGTGTTGGTGGTCGGGAGTGGCATCGCATCGGCGTTGTGTCTGATAGCAGACCCCACGAAAGCGTGGTGATATACCACCGCCGTGGACGTGGTCACAAGGACCGTCTGGCTCCGTCCTGTGCGGAGGTTGGTGACAGTGAAGGAATCCTGGTGGCCAGGCACGTTGCGTTTGATGCTGATTCTCAGGCGGTCGCCGACGCGTGGCGACAACTGGAAAGCGCCCTGACTGTGGGTGGTGGCGGTCTTTTGGTCGAAGAAGCCAACGCTGTTCGCACCGCCGTTGCAGAGGACCGCGATGTTGGCCGACCAGTTTGTGCCGCCGAAGAGCTCAACTTGGGCGGACGGGTTCTTGCTAGGGGCGATCCGGCAGGCCTTCACCGGCAGGGTCGTTGCCACGTACCGGAACCGCCAATTCCCATGGAGTGCAGTGTGGTACCCGGCAAAGTGATGGTTGAAGACCACCGGCCCCGTGGCCGCGCCTGCGGTCCCGGCCGCCGTCAAGCCGAATGTTGCGATGGTGGCGCCCGCTGCCGCGGCAGCGAAAATCGCGCGTGTAAAACGTCTGTGCATGGCCTCTCCCGCTCTGGAGCAATGGTCTAACGCCCGGCCTGCTGTGCGGCGCTCTTTGCACCCGGCCTGAGTGTGTTGGCTCAGTAGTCCGGGCCGCCCATGGCGCGGTCAGCCGCTTTACAGTTAATTTACTAATGCTTTGCAATAACACAAGGTTTATGGATGGGGGACGGGGCTTGGATGCCGATGGCTGCGCGCGCTCTACCCTGGGGGCATGGACGGCATCACGATGCAGCCCCATCTGGCCGGGCACGCCGGGGTCTGCGAGATCATCCTGGACCGGCCGGAGGTCCTGAACGCGATCGACACCGCTATGGCCACCCGGCTGGCCCAGGCCTGCGCCGAACTCGCCTCAGAAAGCGATTCCCGCGTCGTCGTGCTGTCCGCGGCCGGCGACCGCGCGTTCTGCGTAGGCGCCGACCTGAAGGAACGCGACCGTCTGTCCGACGCTGGATTGCTGGCGCAGCGCGAGGTGTTCCGGGCCGCGTTCGCCGGCGTGCTGGCCTTGCCGCAGCCGGTGATCGCCGCGGTGCACGGGTACGCCCTGGGCGGCGGCTGCGAGCTCGCCTTGTGCTGTGACGTGATCGTGGCGGACGAGACGGCGGTGTTCGGCCTGCCGGAGACCACGGTCGGCCTGGTGCCCGGGGGCGGCGGCACCCAGCTCGCGCAGCGCAGGCTCGGGCCGGGCCGGGCCGCTGACCTGATCTTCACCGGCCGCCAGGTCGCGGCGGACGAGGCGGAGCGGATCGGCCTGGCCGACCGGCTGGCGCCGGCCGGGAAGGCGGGCCAGCACGCGCTGGAACTGGCGCAGCAGATCGCGGCCAACTCGCCGGTCGCCATCCGGGCGGCCAAGCAGGCCATCCGGCACGGCGCAGGCATCGGCCTGGCGGCGGCGCTGGACGTGGAGGACGCGGCCTGGCGGAAGGCCGCCATGTCACCGGACCGCCGGGAGGGGATCGCGGCGTTCAATGAGAAGCGGCCCCCGGTCTGGCCGGGCCCGTGAGGAGACGGCCATGACCGATCTGCCGTCGCGGATATCGGTGCGCGAAGTCGGGCCCCGGGATGGGCTGCAGAACGAGGACCCGGTGCCGGCCACCGCGAAGATCGCGCTGATCGACCAGCTGGCGACCACCGGGGTCAGCCGGATCGAGGCCGTCTCGTTCGTGCGGGCCGAAGCGATCCCGCAGATGGCGGACGCGGACGAGGTGTGGGCGGCGGTGACCAAGAACCCCGCCATCCGCTACTCGGCGCTCGCGCCCAACCTGCGGGGCGCCCGGCGGGCCCTGGACGCCGGGTTCACCGAGGTGGAGGCCGTGGTGTCGGCCTCGGACACGCACAACCGCAAGAACGTGAACCGCGGCACGGCGCAGTCGCTGGACGAGATCGCGGTCATGATCGACGAAGCGCACCAGCGGGGCGCGACCCTGCAGGTGGTCGTCGCCACCGCCTGGGGCTCCCCGTACGAGGGCGACGTGCCGGTGGAAAGGGTGCTGGCGGTGGCCGGCCGGGCGGTCGCCGACGGGGCCGATGCGATCTCGTTCGGCGACACCACCGGCATGGCGACCCCGCGGCGGGTGCGGGACCTGGTCGGCTCGTTCCGGTCCCGCCACCCCGACGTGCCGCTCAACCTGCACTTCCACAACACCCGCGGCACCGGGCTGGCGAACGTGCTGGCCGCGCTGGAGCTGGGGGTGGACGACTTCGACGCGTCCGTCGGCGGGCTGGGTGGCTGCCCGTACGCGCCCGGCGCGAGCGGCAACATCGCCACCGAGGAACTGGTGTACATGGTCGAGGACATGGGCGTGGGCACCGGGGTCGACCTGGCGGCGATGATCGAGGCGGCCGCCGCCGCGGAACGCATCGTGGGCCATGAGCTGCCGTCCCAGGTGCTCCGCGCCGGCCCGAGGACCAGGACCATCCCGGCCTGACGAGGCTGCGGCCGGCTCTTGTGGCTAGCGTGCTCTGTGCAGGTGAGCTGTGCAAGCGTTCTGTGCAAGACTGACCACATGGCGGAGTCAGAGGTCCTAGGGTTACTCCGGTGAGGAACCAGCTCAAGGCTTTTTCGTTATTAAGCGTCGCCATGTCGGACGCCGTGGAAGAAGAGAGGTGCCGTCGCCGCATCGACCCGCTCGATGAGCTGAACTGGCACTGGGGGATGGCCTACCGGATCTGGGCCGCCGACGGCACCTGGTACGCGCGCCGCAACGACCACGGCAAGATCATGCAGGCCACCGATCCCGAGCGCCTGTCCTTCATGATCAGGGATGACTACTTCCACCGGTCAGAGCCGGACGGGCCCAGCGCCGGTTCGTAAACGGCGCAGGCCGGCGCGGGTACAGTCGCCATCGTGGCTGAGCACTCGGACCTGTCGGAAGTGCGTGCCCGGATCGAGCAGGGCGGTGCGCGCAAGTATCACGAGGCGGCGGCGGCCGCCGGCAAGCTGTTCGCCCGGGAGCGGATCGCGCTGCTGATCGACGAGGGCAGCTTCGCCGAGGATGGCCGCTACGCCAACGTGCTGGCCGACGGGCTGCCCGCCGACGGTGTGGTCACCGGCACCGCGACGATCGACGGCCGTCCGGTGGCGCTGATGGCCAACGACTCCACGGTCAAGGCGGGTTCCTGGGGGGCGCGCACCGTAGAGAAGATCATCCGGATCATCGAGAAGGCCTACGGGACCGGCGTCCCCATGATCTACCTGGTCGACTCGGCCGGCGCCCGGATCACCGACCAGGTCGAGATGTTCCCCGGCCGGCGCGGCGCGGGGAAGATCTTCCACAGTCAGGTCCGTGCGTCCGGCGCCATCCCCCAGGTCTGCGCGCTGTTCGGGCCCTCCGCGGCCGGTGGCGCCTACATCCCCGCGTTCTGCGACTACGTGGCGATGGTGGACGGCAACGCCTCGATGTACCTGGGCAGCCCGCGGATGGTCGAGATGGTCGTCAAGGAGAAGACCACGCTGGAGGAGATGGGCGGCGCCCGGATGCAC
>DATINY010000227.1:0-4802 GCA_035473755.1 Streptosporangiaceae bacterium | reverse complement strand
ATCTTGCGCAGGTGCGCCGCGGGCAGGACCCGGCCGGTGGGGTTGGCGGGAGAGTTCACCCACACCAGGGTCACCCGCCCGGGCCCGAGGGCGGACAGCCCGTCCGCCGCCACCGCCGTGGCCCCGGCCAGCCGGGCCCCGATCGCGTAGGTGGGGTAGGCCAGTTCCGGGTGGACCACGGTGTCGCCGGGCCCGCAGCCGAGCATGGCCGGCAAGGCGGCGATGAATTCCTTGCTGCCGATCAGCGGCAGCACCGCGGAGGGGTCAACAGATACGGAGTGGCGGCGGGTCAGCCAGCCCGCCGCCACCTCACGTAGCCGCTGAGTTCCCTGGACCACGGGATAGCCGGGTGCGTCCGCCGCGTCCGCGAGCGCCGCCCGCACCGGCTCCGGAACCGGGTCGACCGGGGTCCCGATCGACAGGTCCACGATCCCGTCGCCGTGCGCCCGGGCCTTGTCCCGGTAAGGGGCCAGCAGGTCCCACGGGAAGGTGGGCAGACGGTCGGCGAGGGTCAGCGCTGTCCCCTTACTGCTGTGGCGGGTACGACGCCGTGATCGGGTGGTCGTAAGGGATCTTGCCCACCTTCGATGCGCCACCGGGGGAGCCGATGTTCTGGAAGAACTCGACGTTCACCCGGTAGAAATCCTTGAGCTGGTCCGGAAGGTCGTCCTCGTAGAAGATCGCCTCGACCGGGCAGACCGGCTCACAAGCGCCGCAGTCCACGCACTCGTCCGGGTGGATGTACATCTGCCGAGCGCCCTCATAGATACAGTCCACCGGGCACTCATCGATACACGTTCTGTCGAGCAGGTCGATGCAGCCCTCGGTGATGATGTAGGTCACGTTCGGAACTCCCTCTATCCGGCACTGTCCCCAAGATCGGTCCCTATAACCCGCAACAGCCTTAGTATTGCGCGTCTCAGGTGGCGTGTGGGGCGGTATCGCTCATTGGCCGGAGGACCAGGTTATCAGCTTGCCCGGACCACATCCGGGCGCGTTTGGCCCTTGTCCCGCGTCCATCCGCTGCTGCCGGACGACTCCTGCCACTGGAACCCGGCGTAGCGCACGTCGTGGATCCCGTACGACGACGCGTGCGTCACCAGCCAGGCCGCGACCGCCCAGCCCACGGCCGGCCGGGGGGCGCGCACCAGCATGACCGGGGCGTCGCCCGGCGTTGCTGCCCGGCGCGAGCTGATCGGGCCGAACGCGTGCGCCAGCCCCTGGCGGGCCGCCGTCAGGTTGGCCTTCGCCGGGCTGGGCCCCGCGGACCAGCACCAGACCGCATGCGCGCTGTGGCCGGTGAAGTCGGCCGCGAGGGCGGCCGCTTCCGGCTGGTACTGGATGTAGGCGTAGCCGTCGGCGCTGCGCTGGACGGCCTGGGCGGCCCGGAACACGGGCTTGTGGAGGTAGTCGGGCACGGTGGCCAGGGCCTGGAAGAACCTGGTACTCGCGTAGACCGGGTCCTTCAGCCTCCAGGCCGGTCCCCAGCCCTCGGACGGGCGCTGCTGGAACACCCCGACCGAGTCGCGGTCGCCGTAGCTCAGGTTGTGCAGTTTTGATTCCTGCAGCGCGGCGGCGTAGGCCACCATGACGGCGTGGGGCGGCAGCGACCGGTGGTGAGCGACCCCGGCGATGGTCGCCGCGATCGCGGCCTGTTCCGGGTCGAGCGCGACCGCGGCCGCGCCCCGGCCCGCCTGGCAGCCGCTCCCGGTCAGAAGCGGCTTGCCCTGCCTGAGCACGAGGTAGCCGACCACCCCCAGGGCGAGGACGAGCAGGAGGATGCCCGGCGTCAGGACACCTCTGCGCGATTTGGCCGGCACATCAAAAGACGGTACCGGTCAGCGCGCCCGTCCTGGGCCCGTCCGCCGAGTCCGGCGCCGTGCCCCCGCGCCGCTCCGCACCGGCCACTAGCATCGGCGTCATGAATCCTTCCCAGGCCACAGCCGGTCTGTCCCGCTCGCCCCTGCCCGCCGGCATCGACGAGCTGTGGGACCGGCGGGCCGAGCTCGGCCCGGACGACGCGGCGGCGCGGGCGCTGGTGACCGCGGCGGTGGACGCGCTCGACGCGGGCGAGGCCAGGGTGGCCTGGCCGGACCCGGCGGGCGGCGTCAGCGTGGACGAGCGGGCCAAGCGCGCGATCCTGCTGGCATTCCGGCTGCTGCCGATGGAGCCGTCGGGCGCGGGCGACTTCCGCTACCACGACCGGGTGCCGCTGAAGACCCGGCTGGACGGGGTGCGGGTGGTCCCGGGCGCGATCGCCCGGTGGGGCGCCCACATCGCCCCCGGTTGTGTGCTCATGCCGTCGTTCGTCAACATCGGTGCCTACGTGGACTCCGGGACCATGGTGGACACGTGGGCCACCGTCGGATCCTGTGCCCAGGTCGGGAAGAACGTCCACCTGGCCGGCGGGGTTGGCATCGGCGGGGTGCTGGAACCGCCCAACGCGGTGCCGGTGGTCATCGGGGACGATGCCTTCATCGGCTCGCGGTGCATGGTCGTGGACGGCGCCCAGGTGGGCACGGGCGCGGTCCTGGGGGCGGGCACGATCCTGACCAGGAGCTCCCATGTGATCGACGTCGAGACCGGCGAGGAGCTGCCCCGGGGAGAGGTCCCGGCCTGGTCGGTCTGTGTCGGCGGCACCCGGACGAGGAAGTTCTCCGGGGGGGAGTTCGGCCTGCCCTGCGTGCTGGTGCTGAAGCGGCTGCCGGAGGGCAGCCGGCACGACAAGGCGGTGCTGAACGACATCCTCCGCGACCATGGAATGAACGCCTGAAAGCGGCGGGGTTGCTGGTCAATGGCCATCTGACGGCGGCCCAGGCCAGCCCGCCGGGCGGCCGGTGCGGCCGTTCTTCCTGGCCGCTGAGCTGGGTTACCGTGGATGGATCATGAACCTGCAACCCGAGTCACGCCGCCGCATCCGCCGGCAAGGCCCCGCCATGCTCCGCGGCAAGGCGATTCCCATAACCACGACGGACCAGCGGCTGCTGGACCGGCGTGGCCCCAGCGACTGGGTGCACACCGATCCGTGGCGGGTGCTGCGGATCCAGGCGGAGTTCGTCGAGGGCTTCGGCCTGCTGGCGGAGATGGGCATGGCGGTCTCCGTTTTCGGGTCGGCCCGCGCGGTGCCCGGCACCCGCGACTACGAGCTCGCGGAGCGCATCTCGAGCGGGCTGGCGGACGCCGGCTATGCGGTGATCACCGGGGGCGGCCCCGGAATCATGGAGGCGGCCAACAAGGGAGCGATGGCCAGGAACGGGGTCTCGGTGGGCCTGGGCATCGAGCTGCCGCTCGAGCAGGGCCTGAACGAGCACGTGGAGATCGGCATCGAGTTCCGCTACTTCTTCGTCCGCAAGACCATGTTCGTCAAGTACTCGCAGGCGTTCGTGGTGCTGCCGGGCGGGTTCGGCACGCTGGATGAGCTGTTCGAGGCGCTCACGCTGGTCCAGACCGGCAAGATCACCAGGTTCCCGATCGTGCTGGTCGACAGCTCGTACTGGTCCGGCCTGCTGTCCTGGATCCGCGACACGGTGCGCGGCCAGGGCAAGATCGCCCCGGCCGACCTGGATCTGCTGAGCGTCGCCGACGACCCCGACGAGGTGGTCCGGATCATCCGGGCGGCGCACCAGAACGGCGGGCCGCTGGGCCCGTCGGTGCCGGCGGCGGAGGCCCCGGGCCTCTAGACCAGGCCGGGGCGCTCAGGCCAGCCCGCGGACCGTGTGGGCCGGGGGCCGGCGGCCGGCGATGGACGCGGTCATGTCGATCGCGCGGCGTACCGCCCGGGTGTGCCGGGACCGGACAATGGGGGCGCCCAGCCAGGTGCAGACCGCGGCCGTCGCGATCACCGCGGCTGGCGTAGCCCGGCTCGTGGGGCCCACCGCCCCGCCCCGGTGCACCGCCCCGCTCTGGCGCGCTGCCGCGGCCGCCAGCTTGTCGGCGTCCAGCGGGTCAGCCCGCGGGTCCGTCCACAGCACGCCGGCGGGGAGGCTGGCCCGGATCGCCGCCAGCGCCCCCGGGGTGGCCCCACGGACATCGATGAGGTCGGCGCCCTCGGCCCGCGCCAGCGCCGCCTGCTGCGGGTCGGCACCGACGCCGAGCAACAGCGTCTGGGGGGGCGGCCCGCCGGGCTGGGTCTGCCTGAGCACCCACCGAGCATGGCACGATTCGTAGTGTGCCAATAGTGCTGTTGGTCGCGGCCGCCGCGATCCTGGCCGGCGTGGTGCTGGCCGCCCTTGGGCGGGCCGGTGAGATGGCCACGTTCGCCGGCGACACCGCACCGATCGAGCTCGACGAGGTGAGCGCCACCGACGTGGCGCTGCTGCGGCCGCCGATGTCGCTGTGGGGATATAACGCCCAGGCGACCGAGGACGCGCTGCGGGTTATCGCGCGCTCGGTGACCGCGCGCGACGTCGAGATCGCGACGCTGCGCCGGGAGCTGGCCGACCTGCAGGGCCGTCAGGACGGGGCGAGGGCCGTCGGCATCGGCGACCGGCCGACGGCCCCGGCAGGCCCCCCGGTTCCGGCGAGCCCGGCAGGCCCCGTGAGGTCGGCGGGCCCGGTGAGCCCGGGAGGCCCGGTGAGGCCGGCGGCCCCGGCGAGTGGGGCCCGCCCGCCGGGTGGGGCCAGCCCGGCCCGCGCGGCGAGCCCGGCAGGCCCGCCTGCTGGCCAGCCGCGCCGCGCTGATCTGCCTGCTGGCCAGCCGCGCCGTGCGGATCCGCCCGCCCCGCCAGCTGACGAGGAGTATCGCGCCGGTCCGCCCTGGCTGCCCGCCTGGCAGCGGCCATCCGGGCCAGGAACCGATGAGC
>DATINY010000226.1:0-20284 GCA_035473755.1 Streptosporangiaceae bacterium | reverse complement strand
ACCGATGCGATCGTAGGTTTCCGCTGGCCCTACCAGACCGGCCCGGACCGTGAGCCACTTACCGACAAGATCGCCGGCTTGCGCCGGTACGCCGACGATGTCATGGCCAAGGTGAACCGATGACCACGAGGCACGGTGAGGGGGTGGTGATGCTGGTCAAGGGCTGGCAGGCGCGGCTCCAGCGGGATGAGCGCCCGGAGCCGCAGGACGCATCCGAGTGGCTCCGCAAGAACGGTGTCACCGTGGCCGCGCTCACGCTGATCGCCATCGAGCTGGTCTGGATGGCGGTGCTGCTCGCCCACTCCTACTTCCGCCAGGACGACTTCCGTTACCTGGACCGGGCTCTCGCCAACGGGCTCAACTTGCACTACCTGATGTGGGTGGACGCCGGGCACCTGCTGCCGCTCGGCTTCGCGATCGCCTGGGCAATGGCCCGAATCTCGTTGTACAACTGGCCGCTGACGTGCCTGTTCATCCTGACACTGCTGGCGGCCACCTGCCTGGCGCTGCTGCGCATGCTGCGCACAATGTTCGGCAACCGGCCAGCCATCTTGATCCCGCTAACGGTATTTGCCTTCAGCCCACTGTCGTTGGCCGCGCTCACCTGGTTGGCCGTTGCCCTGGAGATCCTGCCCCTGGAGCTGGCGATATTCATGGCGGTGGACGCCCACGTGCGCTACCTGCGCGGCGGGCGGTTCCGCAGCGCTCTCGCCGCGGCGGGGTGGCTGTTGCTTGGCCTGGCCGCGATGGACAAGGGAGCGGTGGTCCCCCTGTTGCTGTTCGCCCTGACCTCCGCGTTCTTCGTGGAGGGCCGCTGGGCGGTAGCGGCGGTGAGGGCGGTGAAGCGGTACTGGCGGGCGTGGGTGCTGTATGGCGCACTGCTCGCCGGGTATGGCGTCGTGTTCGCCATCCGCTTGCTCGGCTCTGGCGCCCCGGCTGCCAGTCCAGACGCGGCCTCTCTCGCTAACTTCGCATCCACTCTGGTAAGGACCACCCTGGTACCTGGGCTGCTGGGCGGACCATGGCGGTGGCTGTCATTCGGTTCCGTGATGACCAGCCCACCGGTGGCGCTCGAGCAACTGTCCTGGGCGGTTGCCGCCCTTGTCGTGATCGTGAGTTGCGCGTACCGCAGGCGCGCCTGGCGGGCGTGGGCGATCTTGTTCGGCTGGGTGGTGGCCGCAGACATCGTGCCCGTCGCTATCGGCAGGCTGAGGGCCGGAGGGGCGGGGTTCGCGACCCTGGCCGCCTTGCAGGCGAGATATGTGACCGACACAGCCGCCGTGTTCGTCCTCTGCCTTGGCCTCGCCTTCCTGCCGCTGGCCGGGGAAACAGGCGTCTTCCGCTTCCGGTTCCCCGCCGGCACACCGGCGGAGACCTGGCGCGTCATGGCCGGATCCGCACGAGCCGCCATTGTGGCTGTGCTTGCCCTATTCCTGGTCGGCTCGTTCTGGTCACTCCAGTCGCTGGAAGGAATCTCCCACACCGAGGCGGCCCGCTCCTACATCGCTACCGCCCGGGTCGCTATTGCGCGGGCGCCGCGCGGCGCGGTGATCGTCGACACCCCCACGCCAGCGATGATCATGAATCCCTATTTCTTCCATCCCTGGGGGAACACGTCCTATGTCCTAGGTGCGATGGCCCGCGATGACCCGGCCAGGCACTTGTCGTGGAGCGCGTCGCCATACGGCGTCGCACCCGGCCTGATGATCTTCGATGCCAAGGGCCGGCTGCGGCCCGCGATGATCGCCGGACCGTCGTCCGGCCCACCGCCCTATGGGCAACGTTGCTGGAGCGTGACCAGCGAGGGCACCAGTATTCCCATACACGCATCGCTGTTCCGGTGGCCATGGACCG
This sequence comes from Streptosporangiaceae bacterium, assembly GCA_035473755.1. Classification (GTDB taxonomy): domain Bacteria; phylum Actinomycetota; class Actinomycetes; order Streptosporangiales; family Streptosporangiaceae; genus UBA9676. Next base: position 18,430 of record DATINY010000226.1, on the reverse strand, counting down.
TGCGCCTGGATTACGCCGGCCCGGCGGCGGCGCTCGCCTTGCGCTTCGGGGGAAACGTGCGTTCCGGGGGAAGGTGGGCAACGGTGACGCTGCCGGCAGGTGCTCACGCCATCTATGTCCCGCTCCTGGGGGCGGGGAACGAGATCATCATCCGCCTGGCCGGGGCCGCGCCGGCGGTGCTCGGCAGCGCGCCGACGCCGCCTGGCATCGCGCCAGCGATGTGCCTGACCGGCGTCACGGTGGGCACGTGGCAGCCAGCGCCGTCCGGCCCGGCCTTCCCGGCCGCGCCCGTGCCGGGGTAAGCCGTGGCCACCGCCACTCGTGGGCCTGGCGCTCTCAGGCCGCTGACTGCCACCGCCAGCCCCCGGCGTCTCGTGGGTCTGGGCCTGGGCGCCGGCCTGGGCCTGCTGGCTCTCGGCCCGGGGCTGCGGCGGGGATTTCTGCTGAGCTACGACATGGTGATCGTGCCCCGTCAGCCGTTCACCGCGACCATGTTCGGGCTGGCCGGTGGCCCGCCGAGGGCGGTGCCCAGCGACGCGGTGCTGGCCGCGGCGTCCCGGATCGTGCCCGCCGACGTCGTGCAGAAGCTTGTGCTGCTGTCGATCTTCGCGCTGGCCTGCGCGGGTGCGGCGGCCCTGCTCGAGCGCGAGCCCTGGTTCGCCCGCCTGGCCGCCGGGGTCTTCTACGCCTGGAACCCGTTCGTGGCCGAGCGGCTGCTGATCGGCCAGTGGGCGCTGCTGCTCGGCTACGCGGGCCTGCCCTGGGCGCTGCGCGCGGTCATCATCGGCCCCGTCACCTCCTGGCGGGGGGCCGGGCGGCTGGCCCTCGCGCTGCTGCCCGCCGCGGTGGGCGGCTTCGCCGCGATGGCCATCTCGGCGCTCGTCGTCGTGCCCGCCGCCGTGCTTGCCCCGGGCGGTCCGGCCCGCCGGCGGCTCACCTCCGCCGCCGCCGCGCTGGCGGTGCTCGTGGTGGCGAGCCTGCCCTGGCTGATCCCGTCCGCGTTGCGCCCGGTATACGCGGACCCGGCGGGGATCGCCGCGTTCGCCGCGCGCGCGGACACCCCCTTTGGCTCGTTCGGCAGCCTGCTGATGCTGGGCGGAGTCTGGAACGCCCAGGGCGTCCCGGCCGGTTACGGGGGAGCCTGGTCGGCGATCTGGCTGGCGCTGGTACTCGCCACGGCCGCCGGTTATGTGGCCTTCGGCCTGCGACGGCACCGCTGGCCCGGGCTGACGTTTGCCGCCGTGGCCGGGCTGGCGATCGCCAGCGTCGGGGTGACCGCGACCGGGCGGGGGCTGCTGCACGCGGCGATAGGGATCTGGCCTGGGTTCGCCGTGCTCTGGGATGCCCAGCAGTTCGTGGCCCCGCTGGCGCTGGCCGAGGCAGTCGGCGCCGGCCTGCTGGTGACGTGGGCGGCACGGGCCCACGTCACCGGTCCCGGGCAGGCGGCGATCGGGCGGGAAGAAGGTGAGCATCACGGGCCGCGGACCGGCCGGCCGGGACCGGTGATCGCGGTGGCGCTTGTGCTGGCACCCGTCCTGCTCCTGCCCGGGCTGGCCTGGGGGGCGGCCGGGCGGCTGCGCCCGGCCTGGTATCCGGCGGCCTGGCTTGAAGCGGCGCAGATGATCGATCACAGCCGGGATCAGGGCGCGGCCCTCCTGCTGCCCTGGGCGGCGTACCGCCGGCCCGCCTGGAACGGCGGACGGGCCGTGCTGGACCCGTGGCCGCGGCTGGTGTCACGCCAGGTGATCTGGAACACCGGCCCACAGGTAGGGGACGTCAGGCTCAAGCCCGATGATCCGGCCGGGCGCCGCCTCGGGCGCATAATCCTCGTCCCGGGGCCGCTGACCGCTGCGCTCGAGGCGGCCGGAGTGCGGTTCGTCATCGTCGACGCGGGCGGCAGCGTTGCCAGCCGCCTGCCAGGATGTGTGGTGCTCTTCGCGCGGCCCGGCCTCGTCGTTTACCAGGTACCGGACGGGCAGCGGTACCGCTAAGGCCGGCGCGTCCTTTGTCACATACGGCGGGGATCTGCGGGGCCACTTCGCTTTTCCTTCGTGGCGGACTATCCCCTCCTAGGTAGAACCTGTTACATTTTCCTCAAGTTACTAGCTAGTATCCATTGGTTGAAGTCTCAGTCCGGTTTCATCAGGTCTGTCTGTCCCCCGCCGTAGGAGGGAGAGCCATGATCCCCGTCATCGTCGCCATCGTCGTAGGGGTCGTGCTCGCCGTCGGTGGCGCCGTGATCGTCAGCAACACGCTGACCGGCGTGGCCAACGGGACGCCCAGCTCCGCCTCGGTCTATCAGTACGGGAATCGCTGACCGGCCGGGTGTGCGGGCCGTGCCCCTGGACGGCCAGCGCCGGGATTCCCCGGTATCCATCGAGATCGTCGTTCCGGCGCACAACGAGGCCCGGCGGCTGCCCGCCGGGCTGACCGCGCTGTGCAGCAAGGCCGCCTCGCTGCCGTTGCCTACCGCCGTTGTCGTGGTGGACAGCGCCAGCACGGACGGGACGGGTGAGCTGGTGCGGGACTGGCCTGCGGGCCCTGTCCCGGTCCGGCTGCTGCGGTGTGACCGGCCCGGCAAAGGGCTGGCGGTGCGGGCGGGCCTGCTGGCCACCCGGGCCCCCTTGGTCGGCTTCTGCGACGCGGACATGGCGACCGACCTGTCGGCCCTCGATCCGACCCTCAGGCTGCTCGCCGCGGGCAGGCACGTGGTCATAGGGTCACGTGCGCTCGAGGGCTCGGTGGTGGAGGAGCGGCACAACTCGATCCGCCGGGTGGGCGCGGCCGCGTTCCGCTGCCTCGCCCGCCGGATCGTGCCCGGCGTCAGCGACACTCAGTGCGGCTTCAAGTTCTTTTCCGGCCCGCTGGCCAGGGCCGCCGCCCTGCCGCTGCGCACGACTGGCTTCGCGTTCGACATCGAGCTGATCGCCCGCTGCCAGCGGCTCGGAGCGGCTCTCACTGAGATCCCTGTGACCTGGCGGGATGTGCCAGGCTCGACGTTCTCGCTGCCGCGCCATTCGGCGGGGATCGTGCGCGACCTCGCGGCCATCTGGCTGAACCATCGGCCTGCGCGGCCGCCCTATGCCCCGGCGCCGCCGCTCGTGCCGCTGGCGCCGGCGGTCTCCCCATCCGCGCTGCCGGCCGCTGTCACGCCGGCATGACCGCGCTAAATCCCGACCTGAACGGCCTGCGGGTCGCCATCCTCAACTGGCGGGACCCGTGGCATCCGGAGGCAGGTGGCGCGGAGCGGTACGCCTGGGAGATGGGCCGCGGCCTGGCTACCCGGGGTGCCAGCGTCAGCTTCCTGACGGCCCGGGCGCCCAGCCAGTCCCCCCGGGACCGGCGGGACGGAATCGCGATCACCAGGCTGGGCGGGCGCTTCACCGTGTACCCGCTGGTACTCGCCTGGCTGCTCGTCCACCGCCGGTCGTTCGACGCCGTGCTGGACTGCCAGAACGGGATCCCGTTCTTCACCCCAGGCGTCCTGCCCCGGCGGGTCCCGGTGCTGTGCGTGGTCCACCACGTGCACCAGGCCCAGTTCGGCGTGCATTTCCCGCCCTGGCTGGCATGGGCGGGCCGCATGGCGGAAGGGCCCGCCGCGCGGCTGGCCTACCGGCACCACGCCTGCGTGGCGGTCTCACCCTCCACCGTCACGGCCATGCGCGAGCGGCTGCGCTGGCGCGGTGACATCTACCTGATCCCGAACGGGGTACCAGCGCCCCCGCCGGCCGCCGCGTCCCGGCGCTCGCTGGTCATGGTCGGCCGGCTGGTCACCCACAAGCGCGCCGAGCGCATCCTGCCCATCGCGGAGCGGCTGGGCCGCGGCGGCCTCGCCGTCGACGTGGTGGGCCGGGGGCCCAATTCGGCGGCGCTCGCCGCCGATATTGCCGCGCGCGGGCTGACCGGCGCCGTTCACCTGCACGGCTTCCTGCCGGAAACGGAAAAGCAGGCGGTCGTGAGCGGAGCGCTGCTGCACCTGAGCACCTCCCAGGGTGAGGGCTGGGGTCTGTGCGTGCTGGAAGCCGCGGCGGCCGGCGTGCCGACCGTCGCCTACGACGTGGAGGGGCTGCGCGACGCCGTGCGGGACGGGGAGACGGGCTGGCTGGTGAGGGACGGGGAGCTGATCGAGGACGTGACCGAACGGGCGGTCACGGAACTCGCCGATCCGGCCCGCCGCGCGGCCGTGGCCGCGGCCTGCCGCGCCTGGGCGGCCCAGTTCAGCTGGGACTGGAGCGCCGCCCGGATGGCCGTGCTGATCAGTGCATCCGTTGGCGCCGGAACCTCCCGGGCCGGCCGCGCCGGGGCCTGGATCGTGTCCGGTGGGGTCGTGGCCGAAGGGCCGGTGCTGGATCTGCTGCTCAGGCAGGGATCCACGTTGCTGCGGCCCGCCACGGCCACGGAGCGCCTGCTCGGGCGGACCCCATGATCGAGGCGCCGGAGCGGGCCCGCGGCGGGACCCGCCCGCCCGCGCAGGCGGTAGACGAGCGGGTGCGGAGCCGGATCAGGCTGCTCGCGTTCTCCCTGTTGCTCGTGGTCCTCCCGTTCGTGACGGCGCCGGGCAAGATCATCGCCGACACCAAGCTCGATCTGGCGGTGAACCCCGGGGCGTTCCTCGCCCACGCCTTGACCCTGTGGGATCCGCAGGACTTCGGCCTGTTGCAGCAGCAAGCGGCCGGCTACCTCTTCCCGATGGGGCCGTTCTTCTGGCTTGGCAGGCTCGCTGCGCTGCAGCCGTGGGTGATCCAGCGGCTGTGGATCGGCGCCGTCGCCGTGGTGGCCTTCCTGGGCACGGTACGGCTCGCCGGCCGGCTGGGCATCGGGACGCCGTGGACCCGCGTCGCCGCCGGCTTCGCCTATGCCGCGTCCCCGGCCGGGCTGCCCGTGATCGGTGCCCTGTCGAACGAGTTCCTCCCGGCCGCGATGCTGCCCTGGATTCTGCTCCCGCTGGTGGATGCCGGCCGTGGCGGCCGGCGCGGGATCGCCGCGGCCCGGTCGGCCGCCGCGGTCGGGCTGTGCGGCGCGGTCAACGCCACCGCGACCATCGCGGTGCTGATCCCCGCGGTCCTCTACGTCCTGACCCTGGGACGGCCAGCGCCCCGGTGGCGGATCCTCGCCTGGTGGTGCCCGGCGGTGGTGGCGGCCACCCTCTGGTGGTCGGTCCCGCTGGTGCTGCTGTCGCACTACGGGGTCTCATGGCTCCCGTATACCGAGAGCGCCGCCATCACCACGTCGGTGACCGGCCTGTCGCAGATCCTGCGCGGGGCCGAGAACTGGGTCAGCTACCTGGTGGTGTACGGGCAGCCGTGGTGGCAGCTGGGCTACCGGCTGGTCACCGGGCCGGTACCGATCCTGCTGTCCGGGCTGGTGGCCGGCCTCGGGCTGGCCGGCCTGGCCCGGCCCCGGCTGCCGGGCCGGCGTTTCCTGATCTGCCTGCTCCTCACCGGTGTGATCATCATCGCGGCCGGGCACGTGAGCAGCCTGGGAAACCCGTTTGCGGGCCCGGTGGATCAGCTGATCAACGGCCCCGCATCGCCGTTCCGCAACCTGCGCAAGTTCGATCCGCTGGTCCGCCTGCCGATCGCGCTGGGGCTTGCCCATCTGCTGGCGGGCGCGCATCTGCCGCGGCTGCGGGCCGCGCTGGCAGCGGCGGCCGGGCTCGCCATCGCCGGCCTGGTGCTGCCCGCCTACACCGGCGGGATCGCCCTGGCCGGTGCCTTCAGCCAGATCCCGCCGTACTGGGTGAGCGCGGCGAACTGGCTGAACCGGCACGCCGGGCACCAGGCGGTGCTGGTCGTCCCCGGCGCGCCGTTCGGCCAGTACGTCTGGGGCAGCCCGCTCGATGAAGTGCTGCAGCCCCTGACCAGCGCCGACTGGGCGGAGCGGGACGTGGCCGTCATCGGGTCGCCCGGCAATGAGCGGCTGCTCGATGCGATCGACCAGCGGCTCGCGGCCGGGGACGGCTCGGTCGGCCTGACCGCTCTGCTCGCGCGGATGGGCGTGCGGTACGTGGTGGTCCGTGACGACCTCAGCCGGGCCATGCTCGCTGGGACCCGGCCTGCCCGGGTCAACGAGGCACTGGTCAGCTCGCCGGGCATCACCAAGGTCTTCCGGTCCGGCCAGTTCGTGGGCACGTCCGCGCCGGACGACGCGGTGACCAACCTAGACCCCGGCTATCCGGCGGTGGTCATCTACCGGGTGGCGGGAGCCGAGCCGGTGGCCACGGTGCAGCCGGCCGCCGGCACCCTGCGCGTATACGGGGGGCCGGAGTCCCTGCTCACGCTCGCCGACGAGGGCCTGCTCGGCAGCAGGCCGGTAGTGCTCAACTCCGACTCGGCCGGCCTGCCCACCGCCAGCTCGGTGGTGACCGACTCGCTGCGGCGCCGGGTGCGGAACTTCGGCGAGCTGCACAGGTCCTATTCACCGACGCTGACGGCTGCTCAGCCCGCCCGCACCTACGAGGCCGTCGACGACTACACCGAGCCGGGCTGGAGCAGATACGTGAGCGTCGCGCAGTACCGGGGCATCCGTGATGTGACCGCGTCCAGCTCGGCCGCCGACATCGGGGCCATCCCCACTCAGTGGGCGAGTGGACTGCTGCCGTACGCCGCGGTCGACGGGGACCCGCGGACCATGTGGGAGTCGGGCGGCTGGTCGGGGCCGGTCGGTCAGTGGATCCGGCTCCGGTTCGTCTCCCCGGTTGATCCGGGGTCGATCCGGGTGGCTTTCGCCGGCTGGCCCTTGGCCGGGCCGCCGGTGACGCGGGTGGTGGTGCGGACGGCGGCGGGCCGGGTGACCGACCGGGTGCAGGTCACCGGCAGCCCGCAGGTCCTGCGGGTGCCGCCGGGTGCCACCGGCTGGCTGCAGCTCACGGTGACGGGGGTGGCCTCACCGCCCAGGTTCGGTGCTCAGGTGGCCATCAAGGAGATCACGGTGCCGGGGGTACGGGCCAGCCGGTGGATCGTGGCCCCCGCCGTACACCCGGCCGCGGCCACCGTGGTACTGGCCAAGGCCCAGCCGTGGCCGTCCGGGTGCATGCCCACCTGGCTGCGGTGGGTGTGCAACTCCGCGCTGACCAACCCGACCGAGGAGCAGTACGGCTTCGGCCACGCTTTCACCGCCGGCGCCAGCGGCCTGACCCCGCTGCACGGCTCCGCGGTGCTGATCTCCGCCTCGCTGGCCAGCAAGTACCTCGGAACCAACCGGGCCGGGGCGTGGGTACGAGCGTCATCGACGTATACGAACCACCCGCAGGACCAGGCCCGGGCCGCGTTCGACGGTGACCCGGCGACCGCCTGGACGGCGAGCGGCATCGACACGCAGCCCGTCCTCACCATCGGCTGGCGGCGTCCCCGGACGGTCGGCCGGATGACGATCCAGCGCCCGCCCGGCGCGGCCGGGCCGCTGCAGGTCTTGATCGCCGGCTCGGGCGGCCAGGTGCGGGGGGCGAATGTTGGTCTTAACGGGGTGGTGCGGTTCGCGCCCATGCGCACCACCAGGCTGACGATCAGGTTCACCTCGCCGCAGAGTCCGCTGCAGATCTCCGATGTGATGATCCCCCGCGTCCCGCAGCTCAGCACGCCCTCGGTGCCGCTGCGGCTGCGGTGCGGCCTCGGGCCGGCGCTGAGGGTGAACGCGAGGGCCGTGCCGACGCGGGTGTGGGGCACCTATGCCGACCTGCTGGACCAGCGGCCGTTGCACTTCGCCGCCTGCTCCCCGGTGGCCATCCGGGCGGGCGGGAACCAGGTGACCGAGCCCGCCAGCGACTCCTACAGCGTCCAGGACGTGGTGGTGGGCGCCCCCCCGCCCGCCGTCGCCGCGCCAGCCGCGCCGGCCCGCGTCATCACCTGGTCCTCCTCCCGCCGGGTCCTCAGGGTGACCGCCAGCACACGCTCCTACCTGGTGGTGAACGAGAGCTTCAACCCGGGCTGGCGGGCGGTGGCCGATGGCAGGCAGCTGCGGGCCGTCCGGCTGGATGGCTGGAAGCAGGCCTGGCTGCTGCCCGCGGGCACCGCTGGCGTGGTGACCCTCACCTATCTGCCGAACGCGATCTACCAGGGCGCGATCCTGGTCGGGCTGAGCGCGCTCGCCCTGGCCCTGTTCGTGGCCGTCGGGCCGTGGGGGTGGACCCGCCGTCGCGGCGGCCCGCCACCTGCCGCAGTGGCCGCGCGGACTCCGGCTGCCCCTTCCGGCCGGCGGCCGCTGCGCCGGACGATTGTCTCCGTCATGGCCTGGCTGGTGGTGGCCGGCGGGCTGGTGCTGGCCGGGCTCTGGCTGGGCGGCTACCCGGGCGCGGTACTCCTCCCGGTGGCCGTCGGTGTGTTCCTTGGCATCAGCCGGGGCTCCCGCGGGCGGCTGGCCGTTCCGTGGCTCGTGGCGGGCCTGATGCTGGCCGCGGCCGCGGCGGGCGCAGTGGGCCAGCATCTTGTCCTGAGCGGCGATAACGGCACGGTTGCGCTATGGCTGGCGGACGGGATCCCGCAGGTCATCTGCCTGCTGATCATCGGCTGGCTGACCGCCGTGCTCATCCGCCCGGGCCCGGGCTAGTGCCAGCCCGGGCCGGGCCAGGGTCAGGTGCTGGAGGTGCTGGGCCGGGCGCTCGATCACGTAGTAGCTGACGGTGGCTGCGGCCACGGTGAACAGGGCCATAGCCAGCCCGACGGCGGCGACCTCGGGCGGTGTATAGGAGCCCCCGGCGAACACGGTCTTCAGGTGCAGCAGGCCGAAGAACGCGTAGGCGGCGAGGAACTGCCACAGGAAGATGCCGTAGGAGATCTTGCCCAGGAAGCGGGCCGGGGGGCTGCCCAGCAACCGGGCGGAGAACATCCCGGCGCCCCGGTCCGCCAGCAGCGGCTGAAAGGCGACCGGCGCGACAATGGCGCCCGCGATGAGGGTGTAAAGGGCGGTTTTGAACTCGGTCGCCCAGAGCCCTGGAACACCGAAGAACTCCGGTCCGGTGAGCGGGGTGCACGCGATGGCGAAGGCGCAGGCGGCGATCAGCCCGCACATTCCCGCCGAGGCCGCCACCGAGCGGCCGGCCCGGCTGGCCGGGCCGCCGGGCCCTGCCTCAGCCGCCGCCCACGCCAGGGCCACCGCGATGGCCATCCCGGTGCAGAACCAGATCATCAGCGGCGGCAGCGTTCCCCCAAACCACAGGTTGGGGCGGGGATAGTAGGCCAGGACCTGCCAGCCGGCGGAGGAGGCCGCCAGCACGGCGATGCCGGCCAGCAGCCGCCGGGCCCGGCGGCTGACCCCGCCCTCACCGTTGTCGTGTCGGTCGCTACGGCAGGCGAACCAGGTGAGCGCGGCCGCGAGCAGCGGCAGGACCAGGTAGAACGACACCTCGACGACCAGGCTCCAGGTCTGGGCCAGCCCGGTGGCCCCGGTCCCGGTCCACCACGGATGGACGTCGTAGTTCTGCAGCAGCAGGAGGTACTGCAGCCACGACCAGACACGCTGGGCGGATGCCGGGTTGAGCACCGGCAGCGCAATGAGGACCACGGCCCAATACGCGGGCAGGATGCGCAGGGCGCGGCGGCGCAGGTAGACGGCCACCCGGTCGGCCCGGTCCCCCGTCAGCGCGGCAGCCGCCCACTTGCGGTAGAGCAGCAGGCCAGAGAGCGTGAAGAAGATCGGGACGCCGACGTCACCCCGGCTGAGCACCCAGGAAACAGGCGTGCCGGTCAGCGAGTAGCCGGTCAGGCTCCCGACATGGGTGAGCAGCACAGCGGCGGCCGCCGCGGCGCGGAGCCCGTCCAGCGGACCCAGGTGCGCGGGCGCGGCGGGCCGGACGATCGGTGACACCGGATCCGCAGCCGTCCTGGCCGTCACCATGACCCAACACTAGCGGTAGAACGTGTTATAGTCAGTACTTCACAAACCGGTGTTTACCCTATAGATCCAAACCAGATCCCATCCCCGCCTGCCTCCGGACAACACCGTTGTTGCGGGCGCCCGGCAATGGCGCCCGGTAGTTTTCGCAGGAGGAACGATGCGACGCGTCATCGGGCTCATACTCGCCGGGCTGGGGGCCTTTCTCATCATCATGGCGCTGCTCTTGCCGACCTATATCGCCAGCCGGGTGGTCAAGTTCCCCATCAATACATATGTCGTGACCACCTTGCTGGGCAGCAATGTCTCCTATTTCAGCCCCAGCCTGGTCAGGCCCGTGTCGGGCGCCAGCATGCGGGTCACCGACACGGTCAAGGGCGACGGCGCCGCCTCCACGTCATCCACCGCCGTGTGGAACGAGTTCACCTACCTGTACGACGTCACCAACGCCAAGGTGTTCCAGTACACCTCCCGCCGCGCCGCCTTCGACCGCCGTACGAGCCAGCTCGTGGACTGCTGCGGAGCCCACGTCGGCGGCAACACCTCGATCCATCAGACCGGGCTCTCGGGATACGTGTGGCCGATCGGCACCCAGCGGCAGACCTACAACGTGTTCGACACCACGCTCAACCGGCCCATGCCGTATACCTACGCGGGGATGTCGACGGTCCACGGCATCGGCGTCTACCGCTTCGTGGAGCGCGTGCCGCACAGCAGGGCAGGCTCGCAGACGCTGCCCGGGTCACTGGTCGGCAGCCCGGGCCAGGCGTCGGTGACCCTGCCGGAGTACTACACGGCAACCAATACCGACTATGTCGATCCGCGGACCGGCGGCATTCTCAAAGTTACCGAAACCCAGCAGCTGACCCTTGAGGATGGCACGGGCACGCAGCGCCTGCTGCTGTTCGACGGCACCCTGGCCATGACGCCGCAGAGTGTGCAGGCGGCGGTGAACCTCGACCAGTCCGGCCGCAATAAGCTCACCCTGCTCAAAGTCGTCCTGCCGATAGTGGCGGGTGTGCTCGGCCTGGTCGCGCTGGCCGGAGGGATCCTGCTGGCCCGCCGGCCTGCCGGGCAGCACCGCCGCGAGGAGGCGGCTGAGCCCGTCCCGGCGGCCTAGCCTGGCCCGCGTCCTGGCCCTACGTGGGGCCGGCCTCGCTACCCCACGCGCCGGAGGACCAACAGCAGGTTCCAGGTGAGGAACTCGCGCGCTACCGGGACCCGCAGCACCGGCCGGGTCCAGGCCGGCAGGTAGCGCGGCACGGCGTCGACCAGCACCGTGCCGTCCGCAGACCGCGCCCAGGCGAGCGCGGCGCCCACCGAGACCGGGTAGAGGCTGTGGCCGTAGTGGTTCTTCGGCGGTTCGCCGTGCTTGCGCTGGTAGCGGCGCGCGGCCCGGCTTCCGCCGAGGTAGTGCCACGGCGAGGTCTCATGCCCGCCCCAGGGCGAGAGCCAGTTGGTGAACGCCACGAAGACGATCCCTCCCGGCCTGGTCACCCGCACCATCTCCGCCAGCATCGTGCGCCAGTCCCCGACATGCTCGAGCACGTTGGAGGAGAAGCAGACATCGACGGCGCCGGAGGCGAGCGGAAGGCGCAGCGCGGTGCCGACGGCGCTACCGGCCTCCGGCCGGCCCAGGGCGGCCAGCTCCCCGCTGTTGGTGTCCACGCACACCGCCCGGGCGCCGGCGCCCCGCAGTTCCCGGATGAAGAAGCCGGGGCCGCCACCGACATCGGCCACGACCCGGCCGTTCAGGCCCGTGTACTGGCTGAGCTGACCGATGGTGTCGCGGGCGAGGGTGGTGTAGTAGGCAGCCGGGGCTGCCTGCTCGGTGCGGAACGCGCGGAGCAGGCGGGCGGAGCGGGCCACGTCAGCCCGGAACGGGCTATCGGTCACCTGGGACGCGTCTGCCTAGCGGAGCAGCAGGCGGGCGGCGAGCTCGAGCTGGCGGCTCACGTCGTCGGCCGACGCCCGCCGGGTCACCCAGGCCACCAGGTTGGACAGCCAGACATCGCCGATCACCCGGGCGATCGCTATCTCGTCAGCGGTCGGCTCGCCCTCGTGCATCGCCCGCGTGAGCATGTGCTCCATCAGCCGCGCCACGGTGTTGACCTCGGCCGCCGCGCTCGGGTCCGCGAACATGAACGCCCGGGTCATCGCCTCGGTGAGCATCGGCTCACGCTGCATGGTCCGGGTGATCCGGCCCAGCACGTACAGCATCCGCTCGTAGGGTGTGGCGCCCGGGATCGTGGTGCGGTCGAGCTTCTCCTGGTTCCGCTCGAACTCCCGCGCCAGGCCGGACACCAGCAGGTGGATCTTGGACGGGAAGTACCGGTACAGCGTTCCGAGTGCCACGTTCGCCCGCTCCGCCACGGCGCGCATCTGCACTGCCTCGTAGCCGCCCTTGGACGCCAGCGCCAGGGTGGCGTCCAGGATCCGCTGGCGGCGTTCCCGCTGGGCCGCCGAGCTGAACTCGCCATCGGGGGACGGGGTGACAGTGGTACCTGTTCTCGTTGATGCCATCAAGGCCTCTCGTCATCGTGGCTGTAACCAGCCTATCAACGGCGTCGTAACTGCGGCTCGTCCCGCGGAGCGCCTGGCCGGGTGCAGGTATAACGTGTTCTAATTTCTGAGTGGACTTCACCCTCGGTGAGACCCAGCAGGCGGTCGCCCAGGCCGCCGCGCACGCGCTGGACCGGAACCCGCCGTTACCCGACGGCCATGCGCTATGGAAGGAGCTCGGCCAGGCGGGCCTGCTCGGCCTGGCGCTGCCCGCCTGGCTGGGCGGGGACGGGCTTGGGGTGCTGGACACGGCGGTGCTGCTGACCGAGGTCGGCCGGCGGGCGGCGCCGGGCCCGGCGCTGGCCACGCTGGCCATGGGCGTCCTGCCGGTCACCCGGTGGGGCACCCGCGAGCTGCAGCAGGCCCTGCTGGACGGCGTCGCCGCCGGGGACACCATCCTCACCGCCGCGGTGCGCGAGCCGTCGGACCCGATGCCGCCGGCCCCGGCCACCACGGTCAGGAACGGCGCCGTTTCGGGGGTCAAGACCGGCGTGCAATACGGCGCGGCGGCGCGCTGGATCCTGGTGCCGGCCAGCCTCGCCTCGGGCGGCACCGCCGTGGCCGTGGTTGACCCGTCAGCCGGTGGGGTGAGGCTGCGGTCGGCGCCCAGCTCCGCCGGCGGACCTGAGTACACGTTGCACCTGGACGACGCTCCCGTCGCCCACCTGCTCGGGGATGACCGCGCGGTGGCCGGCCTCTATCAGCTCGCGCTGGCCGGAGCCGCCTGCCTGGCCGACGGCGCCCTGGCCGGCGCGCTCGCGCTCACCACCGCTCACGTGGGGTCCCGGAAGCAGTTCGGCCGGCCGCTGGCAACGTTCCAGGCGGTCGCCCAGCAGATAGCCGACGTCGCCATCGTGAGCCGGACGCTGCATCTGGCCGCCCTGTCCGCCTGCTGGCGGCTGGAGGCGGGGCGCGACGCGGGCGGTGACCTCGACGTGGCCGCGTACTGGCTGGCCGGCCAGGCGCCCGGTGCGCTGCGCACCTGCCACCACCTGCACGGCGGGACCGGCATGGACGTCACCTACCCGCTGCACCGATACTCCGCGCTCGTCAAGGACCTGGTCAGGTTCGTCGGCGGGGCGGACTACCGCCTCGACCGGCTCGGCGCCAGGGCCGGCGCCGGCGCCGTCGGCTGAGGGGCGGCCGTGTTCTGCGACCTGACCGACTCACAGCTCGCGCTGCGCGACGAACTGCGGGCCTACTTCTCCGGCCTGCTCTCACCGGGCGAGCGGGCCGCCCTGCTGACCGAGCGGCACGGCACCGTCTACCGCGACGTGGTGCGCCGGATGGGCAACGACGGGTGGCTGGGCGTGGGCTGGCCGCCCGAGTACGGCGGGCGCGGCCTGGGCCAGGTGGAGCAACAGATCTTCGTCAGCGAGGCGGCCCGCGCGGACGTGCCGCTGCCCGCGGTGACCCTGCAGACGGTCGGCCCGGTGCTGCAGGCCCACGGAACCGCCGGGCAGAAGAAGTTCTTCCTGCCGCGGATCCTGGCCGGCGAGGTGCATTTCGCCATCGGATACACCGAGCCGGAGGCGGGCACCGACCTGGCGTCGCTGCGCACCAGGGCGGTCCGGGACGGGGACACCTACCTGGTGAACGGGGAGAAGATCTTCACTACCGGCGGCCACGACGCCGACTACATCTGGCTGGCCTGCCGTACCGACCCCGGCGCGCCCAAGCACAAGGGCATCTCCATCCTCATCGTGGACACCACCGACCCGGGATTCTCCTGGACGCCGATCATCACCCACGACGGTGCGCACCACACCAACGCGACCTACTACTCCGATGTGCGCGTGCCGGTCACGATGCGGGTCGGGGAGGAAAACGCCGGCTGGCGGCTGGTGACCGAGCAGCTCAACCACGAGCGGGTGATGCTGGGCCCGGCGGGCCGGATCGCCGCCCTGTACGACCGGGTGTGCGGCTGGGCGGAACGGGCCGGGCTGCTGCCCCAGCCCGACGTCCGGCGGGCGCTGGCGCTGACCTACGCCAGCCTGCGGATCAACGAGCTGCTCAACTGGCAGGTGGCGGCGGCGCCCACGATGGAGATCGCGGACGCGTCCATCACGAAGGTCTACGCTTCCGAACGACTGCAGCGCGTCGGCCAGCTGCTGGAAGAGGTCGTCGGCCGCCACGGCGACCCGGCCGACTCCGAGACCGCCGAGCTGTCCCGCTGGCTCGATATTCAGGCCAAACGAAACACCGTGCTGACCTTCGGCGGTGGCGTCAACGAGATCCAGCGGGAGCTCATCGCGACGGCTGGTCTCGGCTTGCCCCGGGTACCCCGCTGAGGGGAGCCGCGGAGAGTGGAGGGTCAGGTGTGCGCTGACGATGCGGGAGCGGTGATCAGGCAGGCCGCCGCCCGGGTAGCGGCGCTCGGCGAGAGTGGGTCGCGCGCGGCACCCGATGCGGTGAACCTGCCCATGATCCGGCACTGGGTGCAGGCGATGGGGGACACCAACCCGGTCTACACCGACGCCGGGGCCGCCGCGCGGTCGGTGCATGGCGGCCTCGTGGCACCGCCGGCGATGACGCAGGTCTGGACGATGCGCGGCCTGCGCCCGGCCGGCGGCGAGGATCCCGGCGACCCGCTGGGCCTGATGTCGGCCGCGCTGGACGAAGCCGGGTTCACCTCCGTCGTCGCCACCAACAGCGAGCAGGAGTACTACCGCTATCTGCACCCCGGCGAGCAGGTCACGGTGCGCTCCAGCCTGGAGGAGGTGACCGGCCCGAAACGGACGGCGCTCGGCGAGGGCTGGTTCGTCACCACGCGCAGCACCTGGTACGTGGGGACCGAGGCGGTCGCGTCCATGATGTTCCGGATCCTGAAGTTCCGGCCCTTGGCACAGTCCGGGCCGTCCATGACGGAGCCGCCGGCCACGCCGGAGCCGCCGGTGGGCGCCGCCGCCGACGTGCTGCGGCCGGCCGTCTCGCCGGACACCGCCTTCTTCTGGGAGGGCACTGCCCGCCACGAGCTGCGGATCCACCGCTGCGGCGGCTGCGGCACGCTGCGCCACGCGCCGGGCCCGATGTGCCAGGTGTGCGGCTTCGCCCGGCCCGAGTACGACGTCGCCGCCGGCACCGGCGAGGTCTACAGCTACGTGGTGCACCACCATCCGCCGGTGCCGGGCCGGGCGCTCCCGATCGTCATCGCGCTGGTCCAGCTCACGGAAGGCGTCCGCATGGTGGGGGAGCTGCTTGACATCAGCGCGGAGCGGGCACGCATCGGCCTGCCCGTCCGGGTCACCTTCGTGGAGGTGGACGGGGAACTGACGCTGCCCGCCTGGCGGGAGGATCGGCGGTGACCACCGAGGCCGGCGCCGACCGGACGGCTACCGTCCTGCCCGAGCTGGTGATCGACGTCACCCCGACGTTCGTGATCGCCGCCGCGATCGCGACCAGGGACTTCCAGGACGTCCACCACGACCGTGACCGGGCGGTCGAGCGCGGCGGGAAGGACATCTTCGTCAACATCCTCACCACGACCGGGCTGGTGCAGCGCTACGTCACCGACTGGGCGGGCCCGGAGGTGATGGTGCGCAAGATCGCGATCCGGCTCGGCGTGCCCTGCTACGCGGGCGACAAGCTCACGTTCTCCGGGCGGGGCGACTGGCGCGGCCAGGAGTGCGTGGTGGAGGTCACCGGCCGGTGCAGTCTCGGCGATCACGTCACGGGAACGGTCCACCTCGGGAGGGCGCCGTGATCTCCGGGGTGGCGGCGATCGCCGGGATAGGCGCCACCGAGTTTTCGAAGGACTCGGGCCGCAGCGAGCTGCGGCTGGCCGCCGAGGCGGCGACGGCCGCGCTGGCCGATGCCGGGCTGGCCCCCGCCGACGTCGACGGGCTCGTGACGTTCACCATGGACAGCACCGCTGAGATCGCGCTGGCCCGGGAGTTCGGCGCCGGCGAGCTGCGGTTCTTCAGCCAGGTGGGTTACGGCGGCGGCGCCGCCTGCGCGATCGTGCAGCAGGCGGCGATGGCGGTCGCCACCGGCATCGCGGAGGTGGTGGTGTGCTACCGCGCGCTGAACGAGCGTTCCGGGCGGCGCTTCGGCCAGGTGTCCCGCGCTGCGCTGCAGCCGACCTCCGCCGGGGTGGACAACAGCTGGCACTACCCGATGGGCCTGTCGACCCCGGCCGCGACCGTGGCGATGATCGCCCGGCGCTACATGCACGACTACGGCGCGACCAGCGAGGACTTCGGCCGGATCACCGTCGCCGACCGCCGCCACGCCGCCGCCAACCCGAAGGCCTGGTTCTATCAGCGGCCGGTGACCCTCGCCGAGCACCAGGCGTCGCGATGGATCGTCGAGCCGCTGCGGCTGCTGGACTGCTGCCAGGAGAGCGACGGCGCCGTTGCCGTGGTCGTGACCGGCATCGAGCGGGCCCGGGGCCTGCTGCAGCGGCCGGCCGTGATCCGCGCCGCCGCCCAGGGCAGCGGCCCGGGCCAGTTCACGATGACCAGCTATTACCGCGACGAGCTGGGGCTGCCGGAGATGGGTGTGGTGGCCGGGCAGCTCTGGCGGCAGGCCGGGATCGGCCCGGAGGACGTGCGGGCCGCCGTTCTCTACGACCACTTCACGCCGTATGTTCTGCTGCAGCTGGAGGAGCTGGGTTTCTGCCCGCGTGGTGAGGCCCGGTACTTCATCGCGGGCGGGGCCATCGAGCTGGATGGGGTCCTACCCCTCAACCCGCATGGCGGCCAGCTGGGCGAGGCCTACATCCACGGCATGAACGGCATAGCCGAGGCCGTCCGCCAGATCCGCGGCACCTCGGTCAATCAGGTGAGCGGCGACGGCCCGGTGCTGGTCACCGCCGGCACCGGGGTACCGACCAGCGGCCTGATACTCGGCCCGGACTGAGGCCCGTCCGTCACGGGCCGCCCTCAAGGCTGTAGACCCGGTACTTATCCGGGCCGGTGCGGAGGAAGACCAGCACGGCGCATACCGTCGGCGGGCTGACGGAGAACCGCTGCTTGTCGGGGATGCGCGCGGCGAACAGCTCCTGTTGCGGCCCAAACGGCGGATAGCCGCCCACCGGGCGGACCGGCAGGCGCTCCAACGCGGTGACCTGCGCCCAGGTCTCCTGCTGGCCGAAGTACTCGTAGTCCCGCCCGCACCAGTGCACACGAGACCCCTGCTGGCCTGGCCATGTGTGAAAGGTTGCCCGGTACCAGACGGCGATGCAGCCCACGGCAACCGCCACGGTGACAGCGAGGATCTTGATCCCACGGCGTATGCCAGAAATGGCAGTACTGGCGCTCTCGGCGGTCATCGTGCCCGGTCCCTCACAAGCTCTTCAACCAGCGCGGGATTCCGTTTTAGCCGCTGAGTGCCGCCAGCGCCGGGCGATTGGCCACACCCGCGGGCTGGAACAATGCGGTCCCTGGGCTGGCAGCGGCGTGCTGGCCGGCGCTCATTGAAAGTTTCTGCCGAGAATTCGGCCAGGACTTCGGGTTCGGCCATAAAACTGTCGGCATTGTCGAGTATCATCGAACTAGTCTTCGATTTTATGGCCTGGAATGGCGGCCCGGAAGCTGCGGTCTAAGGCCGGGCGGTCCTCGGGCAGGAGGTGATCAGCGTGTGTGATCCGCAGCAGCCGGTGAGCGTCGGCGCGGCGCTGGTCACACTCGAGCGGGCCCTGGATGCGCTGAATGCCGCCGATGTGGCGTCGATGCCGGCCTCGGTGCGGGCGCAGGCGTTGCGGGTACTGGAGCGGGCTGAGGCCAAGCACACCGCGGCTCGGGCGAGGGTGCTGGCGGCGTTCACCGCCGGGGACGGGTACGAAGACGATGGGCAGGGCAGCGCCCGGATGTGGCTGCGGTGGCAGACCCGGGTGACCCAGGCCGCGGCCGCGGGGGCGGTGGGGGTGGATGCGGCGGCTGGCCGTGCACCCGGTGATCGCGCAGGCGTTAACCGAGGGGCAGATGTCGGCGTCGTGGGCGCGGGCGGTCTGCGGGTGGAGCGACCGGCTCCCCACGGACATGCGCGGCGACGCCGACCAGATTCTGGCCGGGGCAGCCGCCGGTGGGGCGGAGCTGGC
>DATINY010000225.1:0-4384 GCA_035473755.1 Streptosporangiaceae bacterium | reverse complement strand
GCGAGCCGTTCGGCCGGGGTCAGCCAGCCACCCGGGAAGAACCCGTCTCCCCGCCGGCCGGCCCGGCGGGCGGCGGCCGCGCTCGAGCCACCGACGTGAATCGGCAGCATCCGCAGCGGCTTGGGATAACTGGTCACGTTCTCGAACGAGTAGAACTCGCCGTCGAAGCTCGTGCCGGTGGCGTCGCCTGCCCACAGGGCGCGCAGGACGTCGATCGCCTCGTCGGCGCGGCGGCCCCGGGTCGTGTAATCGACTCCGACGGCGGCGGCCTCGCCCGGGAGGCTGCCGACCCCGATCGTGAGCAGGCGCATGCGGCCGCCGGAGAGCACGTCGATGGTGGCCAGGCGCTTGGCCAGCCCCACCGGGTAGTGGAAGGGGAGCAACAGCACGCCCGTGCCGAGCAGGATGGCCGTCGTCGACGCGGCGACGAAGGCCAGGCACTCGAGAGGGTCGGCGATCGGCAGATCCGGCGCGAACTCGACCTCGCCGACCCGCGCGCCCGGGTAGAGCGTGACGTGCTCGGGCACGTAGAACGACTCGAACCCCAGGTCGTCAGCGTGGCGAGCGATAGCCGTCAGGTTCGCCGGGTCGGTGCCCACGAAGCCGGTGTTGTAAGTCAGGCCGAATTTCATACCGCCAGATTCTCCCGGACGGAGACGTGGCAGCGGACTCGTGATCGGTGGGTTTCTTCGGTGGTCGTTCGGCGACCCGGTGCAGGAGAAGCTGACGCTGGGCGGCGGCGGTGTGTTCGAGTTGGACAGCCGTGACGGTGTCACGCTCGCCGTCACCCCGGCGATCGCCGCGGGCCGCCCGCAGCCCAGGTCACCGACGCGCTCGCTGGCCGACCACCGGCCGCCGCCGTGCTCGGCGATCTGCCGGCCAGCTCACGTGCCGCTTTGTCACACATGGCGAACTTCTCCAACACCCCGCATGCCCGTGAGTCCCGCTCACCCAAACGGCTTGCTTAGTGATCCGAGGTGGTGCCGGGGCCGGTGGTGAAGACGGTCAGCCGCTTCCCCCAGCGGCGCTGCATGCGATGGATCGGGTCGAGACGCAGGCCGCGCGCCAGCCAGCGGGAAAGCGGGAAAGAAGGCGGGCGGGAGTAAGACCGCGCCGTCCGGAAAGGCGGGGTTGAAGGATGTCACAGCTTCGGGTGGTGCCTTGTCTTCAAGGGAAAGACACCACCGGAAGGAAAGATCATGCGAGTTTTCGTCACCGGAGCGACCGGGGCACTGGGACGGCACCTCGTTCCTGGACTGGTCGCGGCCGGTCACGAGGTCACCGCCACCACGAGGACCCCGGGCAAGGTCGCGCAGTTGCGCCAGGCGGGCGCGGAGCCGGTGGTCGTCGACGGGCTGGATCGCGAGGCGGTGATCGCAGCGGTGCAGGCCGCCGCGCCCGAGGTGATCGTGAACCAGATGACCGCGCTGGCGGACATGCGGAGCCTCCGCAATCCCGACAAAGGGTTCGCCACCACCAACGAACTCCGGACCCGGGGCACCGACAACCTGCTGACGGCGGCCGCGCGGGCGGGCACCCGCCGGGTCGTCGCACAAAGCTACGCGGGCGCCGGTCCGGACAAGCGTTCCGGCGGCCCGCTGAAGACCGAGGAAGACCCGCCTGACTGGCGGCCCATCCGGTCGGCTATGCAAGGGCCGGCGGCGATCGCATACGTGGACAAGACCGTGCCGCTCGAGGCGCCGGAGGGAATCGTGCTGCGCTACGGCGGCTTCTACGGGCCGGGCGCCTCGGATTTCCTGCTGGATATGCTGCGGAAGCGGCAGGTGCCGGTAATCGGCGGCGGGACCGGGGTCTGGTCCTTCATCGAGATCACCGACGCCGCGGCGGCGACGATCGCTGCGGTCGACCATGGTGCGCCGGGCCTCTACAACGTCGTGGACGACGATCCGGCGCCGGTCGCGGAGTGGCTGCCGTACCTGGCCGAGGTCGCGGGCGCCAAGCCGCCGCTGCGGGTGCCCGCCTGGCTCGGGCGGCTGCTCGCCGGAGAGTTCGTCGTGGCCCAGATGACCACCGCGCGCGGGTACTCGAACGAGAAGGCAAAGAAAGAGCTCGGCTGGGAGCCGCGGTACGCGAGCTGGCGGGAGGGATTCCGTGCCTGGGTCAGCGGATGAGACGGGCGCGGCCGGGTACCGGCCGCTGCTGTTCTCCATCGCCTACGGGATGACCGGATCCGTGGGCGACGCGGAGGACATCGTGCAGGACGCGTTCCTCGGCCTGACCCGGGCGAGCCAGGCGGGAACCACGATCGCCGATCCGAAGGCGTACCTGACGACGGCGGTGACCCGGCTGGGAATCAACTACCTCGGTTCGGCGCGGGTGCGGCGGGAGACGTACGTGGGGGACTGGCTGCCCGAGCCGGTCGTCGTGCCCGCCGACGGGCCGGGGCCGGCCGAGCATGCCGAGCTGGCCGACTCGCTGTCCATGGCGTTTCTCGTGCTGCTGGAGGCCCTCTCGCCGGTGGAGCGGGCGGTGTTCATGCTGCGCGAGGTGTTCGGGTACGGCTACCCGGATGTGGCGAGGATCACCGGCAAGACCGAGGTGAACTGCCGACAGATCTTCGCCCGCGCCAGGCAGCGCATCGCCGCCGGAGGGCAGGCGCGCGACAGCGTGCCGCCCCCGGCGCGGCGGGCCGAAGGCGAGGAACTCGCCCGCAGGTTCTTCGAGGCCGCCGCGGGCGGCGACATGGACGCCCTGCTCGGCATGCTCGCGCCCGACGTGGTGATCCACGGGGACGGCGGCGGCAAGGCGCAGGCGATCGGGAAGCCGCTGGCCGGGCGGCAGCGCGTCATGCGGATGCTCCTCGCCCTGTTCCGCCGGGGCCGGGCCATCGGCGCCTACATCCGGCTGGCCTGGGTCAACGGCCAGCCGGGCGCAGTCTTGTACGACGCCGACGGACGCGTGGTCGGCGTGATGGAGCTCGACGTCGCCGACGGCGTGGGCCAGGCGATCCGCGGAGTGGTCAATCCCGACAAGCTTCGTCATCTCGGGCCGGTGTCTGATGTGGCGCGACTGCCGGAGAGAAGGAATTAGCCCGGGGTATTCCTGCCGCTCCGCGGGGCCCGGGAAGGCGCTCCGGGGGGCCGGCGGCCGGCCGGCACCGCAGAGCAGAGAGGGAGGAATCCGATGGCCGATCTGCAGGCGATCGCTGACCGCTTCGAAATCGAGGCGCTGCGCGGCGAGTTCACCGACGCGGTGATGATGCGCGACTACGACCGCGTCGCGTCGCTGTTCACACACGACGGCGCGCTGCGGATGCCCAACGTCCCGGTCGAGCTGGCCGGCCGGGAGGAGATCCGCGCCTGGGGTGACCGGGCGCTGGCTATGTGGGATTACTTCGTGCAGACCACCCACCCGGGAACGATCCAGCTTGACGGCGACGCCGCGTCCGGCCGCGCCTACATCCAAGAGCTCATCCGCTTGCGCAACGGCCACTCGGAGGTGAACTACGCCATCTACCACGACCGCTACCGGCGCACTCCGGACGGCTGGAAGTTCACCGAGCGCTTCTACGAGGTCAGGTACCTCGACACCAGTCCGCTGGCGGGTTCGGCGCCCCGCGCCGCCGGGAGCGGCCGCTAACCCGCCGGCCGGGGACAGGCCTCCAGCGGGAATGCGTGCGACCCGGCCAGGGCCGTGATCACCAGGGCGCCGGGACTGGCCCGCAGCCTGGCTCTGGGGGTTGATTTCCGTACCTAGGTACGGGTTTAGGGTGCGGGTGTGAGGGCTGCGGAGGCGGCACGGCGGGCGGGCGTCCACGTCGAGACGCTGCGCTACTACGAGCGCCGCGGCCTGCTGGCCCAGCCGGCGCGGCCGCCGGGCGGGCACCGCCGCTACGACGAGGACACGGTGCGGTTCCTGCGCGCGATCAAGGAGGCGCAGGCGGCCGGGTTCAGCCTGGCCGAGATCGAGGACTACCTCGCTGTTGTGCGCCGCGGCCGGGTGCCTGCCCCCGAAGCTCTGCGGGTGCGGGCGGCGGCGAAGATCGACCAGATCGACGCGCGGATCGCCCGGCTGCGGCGCATGCGCGAGGAACTCGCCCGGATCGCCGGGTGCGCGTGCGACTCACTGGATCACTGCACGTGCGGCGCGGCATACCTGGCCCGGCGAGGCCGTGAGTCACCGATGCCTCCCATGCTGCTGCATGTCACCAACGGCGAGAGCGCGGGAAACACGGTGCGCCACACGTCGCTGGGCGGTGCGGTACTGCCCTGGCAGGACGTGCTGCATGAGGGCCCGGTGCCGGCCGGGGCGCGGCCGGAGTTGCTGCGGACCCGGGCGGCCTTCCTGTCTGGCTGCGGCTGGGGCAGCGCGCAGGCGATCGGGTCGGCGCTGCAGCGGCGCGACCGCACCCTCATAGAGGCGT
>DATINY010000224.1:0-5267 GCA_035473755.1 Streptosporangiaceae bacterium | reverse complement strand
C
Source organism: Streptosporangiaceae bacterium (assembly GCA_035473755.1). Classification (GTDB taxonomy): domain Bacteria; phylum Actinomycetota; class Actinomycetes; order Streptosporangiales; family Streptosporangiaceae; genus UBA9676. The sequence goes on along the minus strand of DATINY010000224.1, from coordinate 5,266 downwards.
AGCACCAGGTCACGCGGCTGCCACGGCCCGGTGAGCGCCGCAGCGGCGGCACGGATCGACACCGGCTTGCCCATCTCCATAGCCTGCCTCCTCTGCCATGAGCGTCCCCTCAAGGCACCAGCCCCTGCGACCCAGATCAGCACCAGCTCCCGCGACCCAGATCAGCGGCTCGCGGTGGCCGTGACGGCGGCGGCCTCCTGGGGACTGATCTCTACCGGCGAGGGCCGGGCCAGGCGGCTGGGCCACCACATCCACCGGCCGATGTCCAGGGTCAGCGCGGTGACCAGCACCGACCTGACGATGACGGTGTCGATGAGCACACCGATCGCGACCGTCACACCGATCTCGGTGAAGATCACGAGCGGCAGGGTGCTCAGCGTGGCGAACGTGCCCGCGAGTATCAGGCCGGCCGAGGTGATGACGCCGCCGGTGGCGCCCAGGCCGGTGATCGCGCCCAGCCTGGTTCCGTGTCGCTTGCTCTCCTCGCGCACCCTGGTCATCAGGAAGATGTTGTAGTCGATGCCCAGGGCGACCAGGAACACGAACACGAACAGCGGCATAGCGGTATCGGCGCCCGCGAAGCCGAACACGTGGCGGAACAGCAGTGCCGACAGCCCGAGCGCGGCGCCGAAGGACAGCACCACGGTTCCGATGAGCAGAAACGCCGCGACGACCGCGCGGAGCAGCAACCCGAGGATGAGCAGCACCACCAGCAGCACGAGCGGGATGATCACGTTCCGGTCGTGGGTGGCGTATCGCTCCACATCGGAGTTGATGGCGGTGGCCCCGCCGACCTTGGCGTTCGCCCCAGGAATCGCATGCAATGCCGCGCGGGCCCGGTCGACGGTGGCGGCGGCGGCCGGGCTGTCCGGCTGGCTGGCCAGCGTCCCCTGCAGATAGACGAGGCCGTCCTTGACCTGCGGCGGGCTCACGGCGGCGATGCCCTTGGTGCCGGCGAGCGCGGCCCGCAGCTGGGACGCGGCCGAAGCGTTGCCGATGACCGCGACCGGCTCCCCGGCCCCGCCCGGGAAGTGCTGGGCGAGCACCTGCTCGGCGGAGATCGAGGCGGGGGTGCCGCGGTACGACTGGGCGTTGGTGAGCTGGCCCACCTTGAAGCCGATCACGCCGAGCCAGGCGCAGGCGAGGAGCACGGCGGTCGTCACCCACACGGTACGGGGCCGGACCGCTATGCGCCGGCCAACCCTCGCCCAGAAGCCGCGGGTGGTCGGCTCGTCGGAGCCATACCGTGGCCGAAGCGGCCAGAAGACCCACCGGCCGGTGATCACCAGCAGGGCCGGCAGCAGCGTGATCATGGCGAGCAGCCCGACGGCGATGCCGATCGCCGCCACCGGGCCAAGGCCGGAGATGTCCGCGGACTCGGCGACCAGCAGGCACAGCATGCCGACGATCACGGTGCCGGCGCTGGCGATGATGGCCGGCCCGGCCCGGCGCAGCGCGACCGCCATCGCCTCATGCCGGTCCTCGTGCCTGCGCAGCTCCTCCCGGTAGCGGGCGACGAGCAGCAGGGCGTAGTCGGTGCTCGCGCCCAGTACCAGCACGACCAGGATGCCGCCGCTCTGGCCGTTCACCACCAGCCCGTGCTTTGTCAGCAGGTAGATGACCGCCTGGGCGACGGTGAGCGACACCCCGGCTGAGATGATCGGCATCAGCCAGAGCACCGGGCTGCGGTAGGTGATCAGCAGCAGGACGATGATCACCGCCAGGGTCCCGTAGAGCAGGGTGGTGTCGATGCCCTTGAAGATCTTTACTGCGTCGGCGGCACTGGCGGCGGGCCCGGCGATGTGCACGGTGAGCCCGGGATCGCCGCGGGCGGCCGTGGCGCGCAGGTTGTTGATGAACCCCTCGATGTTGGCGTGGTAACCGAGGCTGGACCCGACGATCACCTGCATCGCCTTGTGATCGCGCGAGGGGATCGGGCCGGCCACCCGGCCGTGGACGGCCGGAAGAGCGGCGAAGATCTTGGCGTCGGCGGCGGCCTTGTGCAGGTCGGCGGGGGTGAGCCCGGATGACCTGACATAGACGACAACGGCCGGGTTGAGGTTCTTGGCGGTGAACTTGGACTGCAGATTCAGCTCCTGCGTGGACTCCGCGCTCGCGGGCAGGTAGGCGGAGGCGTCGTTCTTCTCGGCGCCCATCAGTTTGCCCGCCAGCGGCCCCGTAAGGGCGAGCACGATCAGCCAGAAGACGAGCACGAGGTACTTGGTCCGGCGGCCGCAGGGCAGAGCCGCGATCCGGCTGGCCCGGCTCGGGCCGGATGTAGGTGGTGAGCTGGTGCTTTCGGTCACGCGATCCTCCCCCGCGGGATGGCCGGTAAATGGCTGGGCCGGTAGGCGTGGTGTCAGATACGATGTATCGCGATCAGCCTCCGGCTGTCAAGTTATATCTCGAATAGTCGAGGCGGGCTCGCGGCCTGCCCCTGGCTCGTTGCCTGCTGATTCCACAGTCGGCCGGAAGCGCCGGGCGCTGGGGTAGCCCTGGCCGCCGTCGACGACGATGTTGGCGCCGGTGATCCACGACGCCCGCCCGGACAGCAGGAAGGCGGCGACGTCGGCGACCTCCTCGAGGCGCCCCAGCCGCCCGAACGGGAACTGGGTGCCCAGGAAGGCGGCGAAGTCGGCCGGGTTCTCCTGCGAGAACCGCTCCCATGAGCCGCCCGGGAAGAGGATCGATCCCGGGCTGACCGCGTTCACCCGGACGTTGTCCGCCGCCAGCTCGGCGGCAGCGGTGGCGGCCAGCTGGATCTCCGCGGCCTTGGCCACGGAGTAGCTGGTGCGCGGCGCGGGGCGCATGCCGGTGATGGACGAGATGATCACCACCGCCCCGCCGCCGGCGGCGCGCAGGTGCGGCAGTGCGGTGCGGATGAGCTCGACGGCGTGTCCCGCGTTGAGCGCGAACGTGGCCGTGAAATCCCCCGGGCCCGAGCTGATGATGTTCCCGCCGACGGTGCCACCGGCGTTGGCGACCAGGCGGTCCAGCCCGCCGAGCGCGGCGGCGACATCCTCGACGGCGCGGTCCAGCGCCGCGGTGTCGGTCACATCGGCGGCCGCGGTGGTGACGGGCACCCCGTGCCTGGCCAGCCGCCCGGCCGCCGCGGCCAGGCCATCCGCGCCGCGGGCGACCAGCCCGACCGACGCCCCCTCCGCCGCGAGCGCGTCGGCGATGGCGAAGCCGATGCCGCGGCTGCCGCCGGTGATGAGCGCGCGGGTACCGCGCAGGCCCAGGTCCATATCAAGCACGCTACCGGGGCCAGCAGACAGTGCCCCGGCCCGGCCCCCGGCCCGCGAACCGTCAGCCGCCGCCCCGGCCGGCGCCGTGTTGGCCTCGTCCGGTCAGGGCTGGGCCGGTCAGGATTGGGCCGGTCAGGATTGGGCCGGTCAGAGCTGGCCGTCGTAGAAGCCATGCCGCGCGAGCGGCTCGACCAGCTGGGACTCCTCGTAGGCGAGGTGGGAGAGCAGCGCGTCGGTGAGGACGTCCACCGCCTGCTGGAGGCTGGCGAAATCGGTCGGGTTGCGCAGATGATCCACCAGCGCCTGGTCGACGTCGTTCAGCACCTGGTGGATGATCTTGTGCTCGTCGGCCAGCCGGTCGATGACAGGCTCCAGGCCCGCCTCGCTGGCCCGCAGGTGGGGGAAGACCGCCTCGTCCTCGAGCATGTGGTGCCCGGTCACGAACCGGCAGTAGTAGGCGCAGTATGCGCCGAGGGCCCAGTCGTTCTGCCGCATGGTCATCTCGTTGATGGCCGACCGCGCGCCGCCAGGGTCGATCGCGCCCTCCCGCACCTGGCCGACGAGATCGCGCACCCGGGTGAGTTCGTCGCGCAGATGGTCATGAACCTCGATGAGATGGGCGCCGATGACCCGGCCGCGGCGGCTGTAGACCGCGCCGGGCGGCGGCGCGGGCCCGGTGGGGCGGGTGGCCTCGTCCCACACCCGGACCTCCGTCAGCCGCTCGCCGGTGTCCGGTGTCGGGGTCAGCCCGAGACCGGCTGTGCCCTCGGTCACTCCACCCACTCCGCTCTCGATGTGATTGAGCAGTCAACTATAGCCACCCGGGGAGAGCGGGTGAGTCACCGCTCCGGGTGATGCGGGCCAGGGCGGCCCCGGCGGGTCACGCGGGCGGCTGGCCCCGGCGGATCATGCGGGCGGCCCGGCTTAGCGGTCAGGCCGGCTCATCCGGGCGGTCCTTGCGGCCGATGCCGCCAGGACGCTGAAGCCCCAGCTGAGCATCCTCCTCGCGTCGGTGAACCTCTCGCCGGGCTTGGTGGCCGTGCTGTGCAGCACGACGCCGATGAGCACGCTCGTGCCGCGGTGCGCCTCGAACAGCAGGCAGTACCCGGCTGCCTTGGTGAACCCGGTCTTGATGCCGTCGGTCCCGGCGTAGGAGCCGAGCATCAGGTTGGTGTTCCGCCAGGTGTACGCGTGGTGCCCGTTGCGGCCGGCCAGGTGGTAGGCCCGCCGGTCCACGGTGGCGCGGAACGCGGCCAGGGCCATGGCGGCGCGGCCCAGCGCGATCAGGCTCGCGGGCGTGGAGTAGGTGGCGCGCGGGGTCGGATACGGCAGCCCGTCGAAGTTCGCGAAGTGCGTCTTGGCCAGGCCCAGCCGCCCGGCCTCCGCATTCATCTTCGCAACGAATGCTGCCCGGCCCGGGCCGTAGGCGGTGGCGAGCACGTAGGCCGCGTCGCAGCCGGAGGGGAGCAGCATGGCATCCAGCAACTGGCGAGCGGTGAGGACGTCGCCCGCGCGCAGGCCAGCGCTGCTGGCACCATGGCTGGCCACGTAGCTGACCGCGGACGCCGGGACGGTGATCTTCCGGCCCAGGTTCCCGGCCTGGATCACCACCAGCGCGGTCATCACCTTGGTGACGCTGCCCATCGGCCGCTTGGTATTGAGATCGCGGCCCCAGAGCTGCTGGCCCGTGCCCGGGTCGGCCAGCTCCGCGCCCAGCGCGCCGACGCCAGCGGGCGCCGCCGTGGCCCGCCCGCCGGCCAGCATGTCCGCGGGCCGGGCGCTCGCGGCCGGGGCGCTCGCGCGCAAGGTGCTCACGGCCGGGACGCCCGCCGGCGGGGAGCCCGCGGGCAAGGTGCTTGCGGGCAGGGCACTGGGCGGCGCGGTGCCCGTGGGCGCCGCGCTCGCGGGCGCGGCCGCCGCGGCGGCGGCCAGGACGGCAGCCAGGACGGCGCCGGAGATGCGCGGGACGGCGAGACGGGCGGGCGGCCGCATGGCACGCAAGGTAATCACATGGTGAC
>DATINY010000223.1:0-8963 GCA_035473755.1 Streptosporangiaceae bacterium | reverse complement strand
ACACCCGGGCCGGCGGCTCGTACGTGGTGGCCCGGGACAACTTCGGGCCGCGCGTCGCGCAGGTGGCGGCGGTGGCGCTGATGGTCGACTACGTGGTCACGGTCGCGGTGCAGAACGCCGCCGGCAGTGCCGCGATCCTGTCGACGTTCCCGACGCTGGGCAGGCCGCTGGGCGACGCGGTGACGCTGACGCTCATCGCGGTCATCGCGACGCTGATCATGTGCTACGTGAACCTGCGCGGCGTCAGGGAGAACGGCCGGACGTTCGCGCTCCCGACCTATCTGTTCTCCGGGTCGGTGGGCCTGATGATCATCGTCGGCCTGTACCGTGAGCTGGTCGGCGGCGGGCTGCCCCATGTCACCTGGCACGCCGGGACGGTGTCGGTCTCGCACCACGTGAACGGGCTGTTCACCTTCGGTGCCATCTACATCCTGGGCCGCGCGTTCGCCAACGGCGGCTCCTCGCTGACCGGCATCGAGGCCGTCTCGAACGCCGTCAGCGCGCTGCGCCCGCCCGAGGGCCGCAACGCCCGCCAGATACTGGTCACCCAGGGCAGCATCGTGGCGTTCCTGATCGCCGGGATCTCCTGGCTGGCCCACATCACCCACGCGGTCCCGTACGTGAGCGGCGTCCCGACGGTGGTCTCCCAGGAGGCCAACCTCGTCTTCGGGCCTTCGGCAGCGGGCCGGGTGCTGTTCTTCCTGCTTCAGGCGGGGGCGATCTCGATCCTGTTCACCGGTGGCAACACCAGCTTCAGCGGCTTCCCGTTCCTGACCAGCTTCGTCGCCGAGGACTCGTTCCTGCCGCGCTGGCTGTCCAAACGCGGCCACCGGCTGGTCTTCTCCAACGGGATCATCCTGCTGACCGTGCTGGCGCTCACCCTGCTGCTGGTGGTCGGCGCCAACATCAACGCCCTGGTCCCGTTCTACGCGATCGGGGTGTTCACCGGTTTCTCGATGGCCGGCTTCGGGATGGCCAGGTACCACCGCAGGACGAAGGAGCCAGCCTGGCGCCGTCGGCTGGTCATCAACTTCACCGCCGGGGTGTATACGGCGCTTGTCGTCGTGATATTTGCGGTCGTGAAGTTCACCGAGGGCGCCTGGCTGGTGGTGGTGGTCTTCCCGGTCCTGGTGTTCGCGTTCATCCGGCTCAACCGCCGGTACCGGGAGGAGGCCGAGGTCCTCGAGGACCTGGGCGGGCGGAAGCCGCCCGCCCCGCCGAACTACGCGCGCCGCACGGTGCTGGTCTTCGTGGACGAGTTCAACCTGGCGACGATCGCCGGGCTGCGTTACGCCAACGGCCTGCGGCCCACCATGCTCCGCGCGGTGCACTTCGTCATCGACCAGGAACGGGCCGAGGAGCTGCGCGATGCCTGGCTCCGTGCGGAGCGCAGCATCGTGCTCGAACTGGTGGACTGCCCCGACCGGCGGATAGCGCGGGCCGCCGGGGAGCTGGTCGCCCGGGAGGCCAGCGAGCCAGGTACGCAGGTGACCGTCGTGCTGCCGCGGCGGAGCTACACGCCGCTGCTGGGCCGGCTCTTGCACGACCAGACCGCTGACAAGATCGCACGGGTGGTGAGCCGGATACCCCGGTCCGCCGCCACCATCATCCCCTTCGACGAGCAGGCCCGCATCGAGGTGCTGCGTGAGCGCCAGGCGATCCGGAAAGCCAGGGCGCCGGTCCCCAACGGGTACACCCATGGGAACGGGCAGGCCGCCGTGCGGCCGGGCGTTACGCCGATCGCCTCCGTTTCCCACAATGGCAAGGTCACGGTGGAAGGCCGGATCCACAGCCTGGAGATCAGGCCGGTGGAGCACAGCTGCGTGCTCGCCTGCCTGGTCACCGACGGCACCGGGGAGATCACCGCGCTCTTCTACGGGCGCACGCACATACCCGGCGTCGAGACCGGCAGTAAGATCCTGCTCCGCGGCCGGGCCGGGGTCCAGGAGAACGGCCTGGTCATGATCAACCCCGCGTACGAGCTCATCGTCTGAGCCGCCGTCCCTCGGTCCACACCATCCCCGGGCCATTCGGTCACATCTCCGGCCCAGCCGCATAGCCTAGACATTGCGTGGCGATGGTATGAAGGCCACAGGGACTTGCGATCGACGGGACGCACGGACGTGGCCATACGTAACGCAGCCGGCTTCCTCGGCGGCGGCGAGCTGGACGAGGGCTTCTGGTACTCGGTGAAGCGCCGCCTGCTCGGGCCGCCCATGGTCAACGAGCAGCTGCGCCACCAGCGCCTGTCGAAGCCACTCGCGCTGGGTGTGCTCTCCCCGGATGGCATCTCCTCCTCCGCCTACGGCTCGGAGGAGATCCTGATCGCGCTGCTACCGCTGGCCGGGCTGGCGGCCTTCACCATCATCCTGCCGATGACGCTGGTCATTCTCGTGGTGATGACGCTGGTGGTGCTGTCCTACCGCGAGGTGGTGATGGTCTACATCCGGCCCGGGGGCTCCTACGTGGTGGCCAGGGAGAACTTCGGGCCGAAGGTCGCGCAGATCGCCGCCGTGGCCCTGCTGATCGACTACGTGGTCACGGTGGCCGTCCAGGTCACCGCCGGCACCGCCGCGGTGGTCTCCGCGGTCCCGGCGCTCGGCCCGTACACCGAGCCGATCATCATCGTCGTGATCCTGCTCATGTGCTACGGCAACCTGCGCGGGATCAAGGAAGCCGGGCGGATCTTCGCGGTGCCCACCTTCCTGTTCTCCGGCGCGGTCGTCCTGATGATCGTCGTCGGCCTGGTCCGCGAGATCCTGGGCGACCTGCCCAAGTACGACCCGCACGCGCTGCCCGGCACCTACCCGATCGGCGCCGGCACGGCGGGCATCATCACCTTCGCGATGATCTTGACGCTGTTGCGGGCGTTCGCTAACGGCGGCGCCTCGCTGACCGGCATCGAGGCGGTCTCGGACGCGGTGGGCGCCTTCAGGCCCCCGGAGGGGGTCAACGCCCGCCAGGTACTCGTCACGGAGGGCGTCATCCTCGGCTTCCTGGTAGCGGGGATCTCCTGGCTCGCCCACGCGACCCTGGCCACCCCCAGGAAGGCCGGCTACCCCACCGTGCTGGCCCAGGAGGCGCAGGCGGTCTTCGGCAGCTCGTTCCTGGGCCACGCGCTGTTCCTGCTGGTGCAGGCGGCGACCGCGCTGATCCTGTTCACCGGCGGCAACACGAGCTTCAACGGGTTTCCCTTCCTGGCCAGCTACGTGGCCGGGGACGCCTTCCTGCCCCGCTGGCTGCTCAAGCGCGGGCACCGGCTGGTGTTCTCGAACGCGATCATCGGGCTGACCATCGTCTCGATCGCCCTGATCATCATCAGGGGGCCGCAGGTCAACAAGCTGGTCCCGCTGTATGCGATCGGCGTGTTCACGGCCTTTACCATGGCCGGTTTCGGGATGGCCAGGTATCACAAGCGGCACAAGGAGCCCGGCTGGCGGCACAAGCGGGCCATCAACGCCGCGGCCGGCGCCTTGAGCGCGGTCGTGGTCGCCATCTTCGCGGTTGTGAAGTTCACCGAGGGCGCCTGGCTGGTGGTGGTGCTCTTCCCGATCCTGTGGTTCGCGTTCATCCGGCTGAACCGCGAGTACACGATGGAGGCCGAGGTCCTCGAGCGGGTCGGCGGCCGGCCCAAGGCGCCGGAACAACCGAACTACCCCAGGCGTACCGTGTTCCTGCTGGTGGACAGCTTTGACCTGGCCACGCTGGCGGCGGTGCGGTACGCGCGCAGCCTGAATCCGACGACGCTGCGCGCGGTGCACTTCGTCATCGACACCGCTCAGGCCGACCAGCTGCGGGAGGAGTGGATGCGAGGCGACCGGGGGGTGGTGCTCGACTTCATCGACACCCCGGACCGCCGCCTGACCCGGGCCGCAGCCGAACTGGTCAGCCGGGAGGCGGCGCTGCCCGGTACGCACGTGACCGCGGTCCTGCCCCGGCGCAGTTACTCACAACTCGGCTGGATCCTGCACGACCGCACCGCGGACAAGATCGCCGCCGTGGTGAGCCAGATCCCGCACGCGGCGGCGACCATCGTCCCGTTCGACGTGCGCAGCCGGATCGAGGTCCTGCACGAGCGCGAGGAACAGCGCGAGCGGGAGAAGGCCGGCCGGGCGCCCGGCGACGGCCGGGCCGGGGCCGGAACGCCCTCCGCCACGATGCCCGCGGCGGCGGGTGCCGACGCCGCCCGGCCGGACGGGGCGGACGGGCGGGGCACGGGGGACGACCGGCCGGGCGCGCCCGCGGGGGCCCACGGCATCGGCGCCACGGACGGGGCCGAGGACCTGCCACCGGTGCTGGCCGAGCCGCCCCCTTCGCCGCTGCGGAACCTGCTGCGCCGGAGCCGTCCCGAGCCGACGGACGAGCCGGGCGGGGCCCCGGCCGACAGGGACCGCGCCGGAAAGGACAACGCCACCTATCACCGGCCGGCTCCCCCGCCCGGGGTGAACCCGATCGGGTCGCTGACCAAGCCGGGCCGGGCCACCGTGGCGGGACGGGTCCGCGCGGTCGAGATCCGGCCGGTGGAGCGGAACTCGGTGCTCGCCGCCGAGATCTCCGACGCCACCGGCGACCTGACCGCCCTGTTCTACGGCCGCTCCCACATCCCGGGGCTGATATGCGGGGCGCGGGTCCGCTTCCGCGGCGCGGTCGGGATCCGCAACGGCCACCCGGTGATGACCAACCCGGCCTACGAGCTCCTCGCGCCCGGCGACGCGTCCCCGCCGGACGGGGAACAATCCTGACCGCGCGGCCGTGGGGCCCGGCGACGCCGGTGAGGCACTCGGGCGCCCGGCCGCCGATAACGGGCCGCGAAGGGAGGCAGAAGTGGCGGCCGGCCACGACCACGCGCAGGGCCTCACCGCTACCGGCAGGCACCGCGGCAGGCTGACCGCGGTCATGGCGATCAGCGGCGGGATCGCTGCCGCTGAGATCATCGGCGCACTGATCAGCGGCTCCCTGGTGCTGCTGGCCGACGCCGCGCACATGGCCGCCGACGCGGCCGGCGTCGGCCTGTCGGTGCTGGCCGCCTACATGGCGACCCGGCCCGCCACCGACCGCCGCACGTTCGGCTACGCCCGCGCCGAGATCCTGGCCGCCACCGTCAACGCCCTGCTGCTGCTCGGCCTGGCCGCGTTCATCATCGTCGAGGCGGTCCAGCGGCTCGCCGCGCCTCCGGCGGTCGGCTCCGGCCTGATGATCGTTTTCGGCGTGGTGGCGCTGGCCGGGAACGGCGTGTCGCTGCTGCTGCTGCGCGGCGGGCAGGCGCAGAGCCTGAACGTGCGCGGGGCGTTCCTGGAGGTCGCCTCGGACACCTTCGGCGCCCTGGCCGTGATCGTCAGCGGGATCGTGATCGCGGCCACCGGGTTCACCCTGCTGGACCCCATCGCCTCGCTCGCCGTGGCGCTGCTGATCCTGCCGCGGACCTGGCACCTGCTGCGGGACGCGGTGGACGTGCTGCTGGAGGCCAGCCCGCGCGGGATCGACCTGACCGAGGTCCGCGCGCACATGACCGCGCTGGAGGGGGTCAAGGACGTGCACGACCTGCACGCGTGGACCATCACCTCCGGGCTGCCGGTGCTGTCCGCCCATGTCGTAGTGGACCCGGCGGTGCTCACCGGGAACCGGAGCGCCGCCATGCTGGACGCGCTGCAGTTCTGCCTGAGCGGGCACTTCGACGTGGTCCACTCCACCTTCCAGCTCGAGCCGGCCGGCCACGCCGACCACGAGCCGTCCGCCTGCCTGTAACGCCGGAGCCCCGGGTTCGCGGGCCCGGCGCGTGGGGATACTAGCCAGTAATATGCGCGCCGCGCCGCCTGGGAGTCTGCCGTGAGCACGTACGACCATTACGCAACCCCCGTGGCCCCGGGCACCTGGGACGTTCCGGCGGCGGGGGCCGCCCGCTTCACCTGGGAGTACGAAGGCGGCCGGGGCCGGCTGCTCGACCTGTACCAGCGGGGCAAGGACAAGCAGTGGGACGCCACCAAGCGGATCGACTGGGAGCTCCCCGTCGACCCCAGCAACGTGATGGGGATCTCGGCGGAGTTCTCCCCGATCTACGGCTCCCGGCAGTGGGAGATCCTGTCGCCGGCCGAACGCGACGAGCTGGGCACGCACCTGTCCTCCTGGCTGTTCAGCCAGTTCCTGCACGGTGAGCAGGGAGCGCTGACCGTGGCGGCCCGGATCGTCGAGTCGGTGCCGGACATGGACTCGAAGTTCTACGCGGCGACTCAGGCCATGGACGAGGCGCGGCACGTGGAGCTGTTCTCCCGGTTCGTCCGGGACAAGATCGGCCTGCATTACCCGATCAACACCGACCTGGGGCGGCTGCTGGCCGACGCGCTCGGCGACTCCCGCTGGGACCTGCCCTACCTGGGGATGCAGGTGCTGATCGAGGGACTCGCGCTGGCCGCGTTCGGCGTGCACCGGGACATGGCCACCAACCCCCTGGTCAAGCAGATCCTCGCCTACGTGATGCAGGACGAGGCGCGTCATGTGGCGTTCGGCCGTCTCGCCCTGCGTGACTACTACGCCGAGCTGACCGAGGCCGAGCGGGCCGACCGCGAGGAGTTCGTGGTCGAGGGCTGCTACCTGATGCGCAACCGCTTCCGCGCCCAGGAGGTGTGGGAGCGGATGGGGTTCGACGTGGCCGAGTGCCTGGAGTTCACCGAGAACTCCCCGCTGCAGCAGGCGTTCCGCGCGCTGCTGTTCAGCCGGATCGTGCCGTGCGTGAAGGACATCGGGCTGTGGGGCGAGGGTGTCCAGCGCGCCTTCGCCGACCTGGGCGTCCTCGACGCCGCCCGGACCGACCTGGAAGCGCTGATGCGCGACGACGAGCGGATCGCCGAGGACGTGGACCGGCGCAAGTACGAGGCCGAGCTCGCCACCCGGCGGGCCGAGGTGGACGCCGCCGTGGCCGACGGCACCGAGTGAACGGCGCACCCCTGCCGCGGTTCCCCGGCGGCTTCACCTGGGGGGTGGCCACCTCGGCGTTCCAGATCGAGGGCGCCACGGCCGAGGACGGCCGCGGCGAGTCGATCTGGGATGTGTTCTGCCGCAAGCCCGGCGCCATCCGCGACCACCAGACCGCCGACGTGGCCGACGACCACTACCACCGGTGGCGCGAGGACGTCGAGCTGATGGCCGGGCTCGGCGTCGGCAGCTACCGGTTCTCCCTCGCCTGGCCGCGCATCCAGCCCACCGGCCGGGGCCCGGCCAACCCGGCCGGCCTGGACTTCTACGAACGGCTGACCGATACGCTGCTGGCCCGCGGCATCGTCCCGGTGCCCACGCTGTACCACTGGGATCTGCCGCAGCCGCTCCAGGACCAGGGCGGCTGGCTGTCGCGGGAGACCGCGGCCCGCTTCGCCGAGTACGCGGGACTGGCCGCGGCCAGGCTGGCCGACCGTATCCCGCTCTGGATCACGCTGAACGAACCTTTCGTGGTGACCGCCTATGGTTACGCGCTGGGCTTCCACGCGCCGGGCACGTCGCTCATGCTGGATGCGCTGCCCACCGCCCACCACCAGTTGCTGGGGCACGGCCTGGCCACCGCCGCGCTGCGCGCGGCCGGGGCGGGGCAGGTGGCGATCACCAACAACTACGCCCCGGCCTGGCCCGCCAGCGGCAGCGAGGCCGACCGGGCCGCGGCGCACGCCTACGACATCCTGCACAACCGGCTGTTCACCGACCCGGTGCTGCTGGGCACCTATCCGGACCTGTCCGCGTTTGGGCTGTCCCGCGGCCTGGACTGCGTCGCCGATGGCGACCTCGCCGTGATCGCCGCCCCGGTGGACGCCCTGGGGGTGAACTACTACATGCCGATGCGGCTGTCGGCGCTGCCGGATTCGACGCTGCCGTTCCAGATGGAGCCCATCCCCGGGTACCCGGTGACGGCCTTCGGCTGGCCGGTGGTCCCGGCCGGGCTGACCGAACTGCTGGTCCTGCTGCGGGAGCGGTACGGCGCCGCGCTGCCGCCGGTGTACATCACCGAGAACGGCTGCTCGGCCGACGACCAGGTCACCGGCGGGTCAATCGGCGACGAGGACCGGATCAGCTACCTGGACGGCCACGTCCGGGCGGTGCACAAGGCGATCGAGGCCGGCGTGGACGTGCGCGGCTACTTCGTCTGGTCGCTGATGGACAACTTCGAGTGGACCGAGGGCTTCCACCAGCGCTTCGGCCTGGTCCACGTCGACTTCGCCACTCAGCACCGCACCCCGAAGGCCTCGTTCGGCTGGTACCACGACCTGATCGCCGCGCAGCGCCCCTGAGCGGGCGCCGCGACGGCGATCAGGCAGCGGGGTCCGCGGCGGTCAGCCCCCGTGTGCTCCCGCGGTGGCCCCGGCCGGTGAGCCCAGCTGGCTGGCCGCGGCGGCCGGCTCCTCCTGCCGGCCGGCCCGGGCGGGCAGGGCGAACATGAGCAGGAAGCTCAGCAGGAACACGCCGACCTGGAACCACAGGGTGCGGACCAGCGAGGCAACGAAATCGTGCCTTACCGCGCTCCCGCCCGCCCCGGCCAGGACACGCTGCACGCCGGGCGTGATGACCTGACCGGCCTTGGGCTGGCACGACGCGGGGGTGACCGTCGGGTCAGCGGCGGTCAGCCGGTCGTGCAGGCACACGCGGAACTGGGCCTCGATCTGTCCGGCGTAACCCGCCGGCACCCCGGCGGCCACGACGCCTGAGCGCAGCGCCGGTGCGACGGCGGAGGCGGCCGGGCCGGACTGGCTGCCGATGATCCCGAAGAAGATCACGCCAATCAATGCGATGCCGATCGAGTTCCCGAGCTGCAGGCCGGTGTTGAACACCCCGGACGCCGCGCCGGCGTCCTGCCCCTGCACCCGGGCCAGCACGATGTCGGCGAGCGGCGCGATGACCGCGCCCAGGCCGAGGCCGACCCCGACCAGGCTCGGCACGAGCTCCCAGGTGGTCACGGCCGGCCCGTAGTGGTGCGTGGTGGCGAT
>DATINY010000222.1:0-2614 GCA_035473755.1 Streptosporangiaceae bacterium | reverse complement strand
TGTGCTCAGCCTGCTCGGCCAGTCACCCGCCGGTGACGACGTGCAGCCGGTGGGCGGCCGCGAGCAGCGATCGGCCTAGGCTCGCGGAATGAGCGAATACCGGATAGCGGTCATCGGCGGGGACGGCGTTGGCCCGGAGGTTGTCGCGGCTGGCATGGGCGTGCTCGAGACGGCGGCTTCCGGCTTCTCGCTGGCCTGGGAGCACCTGCCCTGGGGCAGCGACTACTACCAGGCGCATGGCGTGATGATGCCCGCCGACGGCCTGGACGTGCTGGAACGGTTCGACGCGATCTACCTGGGTGCCGTCGGGCGACCGGACGTGCCGGATCACGTCACACTGTGGGGCCTGCTGCTGCCGATCCGGCAGCGGTTGGACCTGTATCTGAACGTCCGGCCGGTGCGGCTGCTGCCCGGGGTGCTCTCCCCGCTGCGGGACCGGGGCCCGGCCGACATCGACATGATCGTCGTGCGGGAGAACTCCGAGGGAGAGTACGCGGGCGTCGGCGGCCGCGCCCACGCAGGCCACCCGGCCGAGGTCGGCATACAGGTCGACGTGTTCACCCGGGCGGGGGTGGAGCGAGTGGCCCGGTACTCGTTCGAGCTGGCCCGGTCCCGGCGCGGCCAGCTGGCCAGCATCACCAAGTCGAACGCGAGCCCGCACCACTTCGTGATGTGGGACGAGATCGTCGAGGCGGTGCACCGCGACTACCCGGACGTGCAGCTGGACCGGATCCTGGTCGACGCGGCCGCCGCCTACATGGTCAGCTCGCCGGACCGGTTCGACGTCGTCGTGGCGTCGAACCTGTTCGGCGACATCCTCACCGACATCGGCGCGGTGATCCAGGGCGGCATGGGCATGGCGGCCAGCGCCAACATCAGGCCGGACCGATCCCAGCCCGGCATGTTCGAGCCGGTGCACGGGTCGGCGCCGGACATCGCCGGGACCGGCAGGGCCAACCCGGTCGGTGCGGTCTGGGCCGGCGCGATGATGCTCGACCACCTGGGTGAGAAGGCGGCCAGCAGCGCGATCATGAAGGCGGTGGAGGAGGTGCTGGCCAAGACCGAGGTCAGGACGCCTGACCTCGGCGGCACCGCGACGACGAGCGAGGTGGGCCAGGAAGTGGTGCGCGCGCTCCGCACGGCGAGCGCATCTGGAGACGACTGACATATGGTCGGCCGGACCCGTGGTGCACGCCATCGGTGAGATGTTATCTTGATATCAAGATAACGAGGGAAGCGGCCCGATGATCCACCATGTGCAGCTGGCCTGCCCGCCGGGCAGCGAGCCGGCGCTCCGCGAGTTCTATGGCGACGTGCTCGGGCTGGACGAGATCCCGAAACCGCCCGCGCTGGCCGCGCGCGGCGGCTGCTGGTTCGGCGGCCACGGCATAGAGCTCCACCTCGGCGTGGAGGAGGGCTTCCGGCCCGCGCGCAAAGCGCATCCCGGCCTGCTCGTGACCGGGCTCGACGCCTGGGCGCGGCGGCTGCGGGATGCCGGGTACCCCGTGCACTTCGATGACGGGTTCCCCGGCATGCGCCGCTTCTACAGCCAGGACCCGAACGGGAACCGGCTCGAGTTCCTCGAGCCCATCCCCGCCCGGCGTCCCGGCCACCTCCCGCCGCGGGCCTGACCCGCCCGCCCGGGGACCAGCTTCCTGTTCCCGGGCGGCGGCCCGCCCCGCCCGGGACGGCCGGTACGCCCTGGCCCCTTGCGCTCCTGCCCCGGGGCCGGGAGGGTGGTGGCTGCCGGGCGCTCTTACGTGGGGCCGGGGAGTGTGGATGCTGTCGGCGGACCTGACTGGAGAGGGGCCGGGTATGGGCGTGGCCGAGGCTGTTCTCGGGCGGCTCGCCGACGGCGAGCTGGTGATCATCGACGGCGGCATGGGCAGCCAGCTGCAGGCTGAGGGCGTGCCGATGGACGACATCGCGTGGAGCGCCCGCGCCAACCTGGACCAGCCCGACGCGGTGCAGCGCGTCCACGAGGAGTTCATCCGGGCCGGCGCCGAGGTGATCATCGCGAACACGTTCGCGGCCAGCCGGGCCGGCCTGGAACCCGCCGGGCTGGGCGACCGGGTAACCGAGGCCAACCGCGGCGCCATGCGCGCGGCCCGGCAGGCCCGCCAGGCCGCCGCCTCCCGCCCCGTCGCGGTGGCAGGCTCGATGTCATCGTTCTGCCCCATCGCCATGGATCAGGGAGCACCGGGCAATCCGTTAAGCAGCCCGGCCGATGAGGATCCCCGCTTCCCCGGCCTGGCCGATTTCCGTGAGCAGGCGGCGCTGCTGGCCCAGGCGGGTGCCGACCTGATCGCCCTGGAGATGATCGACGGCCGGGGCTACGGCCGCGCCGCCCTGCAGGCCGCCGCCGAGACCGGGCTGCCCGTGTGGCTCGGCATCAGCCCGGCCCGCCTCGATGACGGCACCCTCGGCACCCTCCCCGAGCTGGGCGACGGCGACAGCTTCGATGACCTGCTGACCGCGCTCGCTGACCCGTCACTGGCCGCGGTCACCGTGATGCACGCCGATCCCGCGCTGACCCTGGACGCGATCGAGACCATCCGCGGTCACTACGCCGGGCCGATCGGCATCTACGCCGAGACGGGCAACTGGCAGCCGC
>DATINY010000221.1:0-3928 GCA_035473755.1 Streptosporangiaceae bacterium | reverse complement strand
GCGCGTGCCTGTCGGCCGTGCTGACCCACGGCGTGGTCGTCCTGCATCAGGTGCCCCGCGAGCCGGGGGCCCTGCTGGCCGTGGCCAGGAGCCTCGGCTACGTGCGGGAGACCAACTACGGCCGCCTGTTCGACGTGCGCGCCGAGCCAGCCGCGGCCAACCTGGCCTTCACCAGGCTGCCGATCGCCCCACACACCGACAACCCCTACCGCGACCCAGTCCCGACGGTCCAACTGCTGCACTGCCTGCACACCGCCGCCGACGGCGGCGGCGACTCGACCTTCACCGACGGCTTCCGCACCGCCGCGGTGCTGCGCGGGCAGGACCCAGCGGCGTTCACCTGCCTCACCACCACGCCGGTGACCTTCGCCTACGCGGACGCGGCCGCCGTGCTCCGTGCCACCGGCCCGATGATCGGCCTCGACCCGCGCGGGCGGATACGCCAGATCCGCTTCAACGGCCGGTCCCTCGCCCCGGTGCGGCTGCCCGCAACGCAGGTCCGGGCGTACTACGCCGCTTACCGCGTTTTCGCCGAGCTGGCCGCCGGCCCGGACGCGATGGTGACGGCGAGGCTGGCCCCCGGCGACTGTGTCATCTTCGACAACACCCGGATCCTGCACGGCCGGACCGCCTTCGCCGACGGCGGGGGCAGCGGCGGCGCCGGTACCGGCCGCCGGCATCTGCAGGGCTGTTACGCCGACCTGGACGGGCTCGCATCGGCGGTGGCCGTCCTGGCCCGCGACCAGGCGGCCCGGGCCGGCCAGGCGGACCAAGCGGGGCAGGACGAGCAGGCCGGGCAGGCCGGCTGATGACCGCCCCTGACCCCGTCCAGGTGATCGCCGACCTGTTCGCCACCGATGGCGCCCAGGAGTACCTGGGCGAGCCGGTGACCCAGGCCTCGCACATGCTGCAGGCGGCCGCCCTGGCGCAGCAATGCGGCGCGCCACCCGCGCTGGTCGCGGCCGCCCTCCTGCACGACGTCGGCCATTTCACCTCGGCGGTCAGCGGCCACGACCTGATGCGTGGTACGGACAACCGGCACGGCGACGCGGGCGCGCAGTGGCTCGCCCAGTGGTTCGGCGAGGAGGTCACCGAGCCGGTGCGGCTGCACGTGGCGGCCAAACGCTACCTGTGCGCCGTCGAGCCGGGCTACCTCGCCACCCTGTCCGCGGCGTCGGTCTACACGCTGAAGGTGCAGGGCGGCCCGATGGACGCGGCCGAGCGGGCCGAGTTCGAGGCGAACCCGCAGGCCGGTGCGGCGCTCCGGCTGCGGCGGTGGGACGACGAGGCCAAGGACCCGGCCGCCAGGCCGCCCGCGTTCGGCTACTACAAGCCGCTGCTGCGCCGCCTGCTGCGCCCTTAGCCCGTGACGGCCGCCGGGGCAACCCGGTAGTGGTAGCGGTGCACTCCGGCAAAGCCACAGCGCGCGTAGAGGGCGCGGGCGGCGAGGTTGTCCTCCTCCACCTGCAGGAAGACCCGGCGCGCCCGCTGCCGGGCCGCTTCCCCGGCCAGCGCCCTGGTCATGAGGGTGCCCAGCCCACGCCGCCGGTACCGGGGATCCACATCGACCGCGGTGATCCCCGCCCAGCCGGCCCCGACCGAGACACGCCCGACGGCGGCCGTTTCCCCGTCCACGGCCAGACTGGCGAATGCCTGCCATGGCGCCGACAGCAGCAGCCGGACCGCGCGGGCCGGCAGCTCCTCCCCCCGGTAGTGGTAGCGCGCGAGCCAGGTCTCATCCGGCTGGGCCGCGAACCTCACGGCTCGCACCGCCCCGGAGGCCTCCGGGCCCGGCGGCCCGCTCACGGACCGCCCGGTGCCGCCCACCTGACCGGCGTCGGCCGTCATCATCACCACCGCCGGTGCTGACCGGACCCGCCAGCCGCGCGTGGCCAGCAGGGTGTCCAGCGGGTCCCCGGCCAGCCCGCCGTCCGGTGTGGCGGCGCCCAGCGGCCCCGGAATGACGATCATGGGTGGCAGCCCGCGGGCCCGGTACCACGCCTCGACCTCGTCCACCGCCCCCGCCAGCGGCAGGCCGGGATCTCCCAGCGGCAGGGCCGAGTTGGCCCGGCCGGTGAAGCCACCGTCGGCGCGGAGCAGCCATGAGCCGAGCTGAGCGGTGTCGGCCGCCTGCCAGTGCTCCGCCGCGGCGCGCTCCAGCGCGGCGATCCCGGGTGGGTTCCCGGCGCCGCTCAGACCTTCATCACCACCGGGATGATCATGGGCCGGCGGCGGTAGTTCTCGTTGACCCACCGCCCGACCGTGCGCCGCACCAGCTGCCCCAGCTGGTAGGCGTCGTTGATCCCGTCGGCCGCGGCCCTCTCCAGCGCCTCGTCGATCCGCGGTCTCACCTCGCTGAACGCGGCCTCGTCGATGCCCGAGCCGCGCGCCTGGAACTCCGGCCCGGCCGCCAGCTTGCCCGTGGTCGAGTCGACCACGATCACGATGGAGATGAACCCCTCGTCGCCGAGGATCCGCCGGTCCTTCAGGGAGGTCTCGGTCACCTCACCCACCGACAGCCCGTCCACGTAGACGTAGCCGCACGGGACCGCGCCGGCGATGGTGGCCTGCCCGTCCACCAGGTCGACGACCACGCCGTCCTCGGCGATCACGATGTTTTTGTCCGGCACCCCGGTCAGCGCCGCCAGCCGGGCGTGGGCCCGCAGGTGGCGCCACTCGCCGTGGACCGGCATGAAGTTGCGGGGCTTGACCAGGTTCAGCACGTAGAGCAGCTCACCGGCGGGCGCGTGCCCGGAGACGTGCACCAGCGCGTTGCCCCGGTGCGCGACCCGTGCCCCCAGCCGCGTCAGGTCGTTGATCACCCGGTACACGGCGGTCTCGTTGCCGGGGATCAGCGAGGAGGCGAGGATCACCGTGTCTCCCTCGGCCACCCGGATGGGGTGGTCGCGCCCGGCCATCCGGGACAGCGCCGACATCGGCTCGCCCTGGGATCCGGTGGAGATGAGCACGATCTTCTCCGGCGGCATCTCCTCGGCCTCGCGCATGTCCACCATCAGGCCGCCGGGGACCGACGGGATGTGCAGGTAGCCGAGGTCCCGGGCGACCCCCATGTTGCGCACCATGGAGCGGCCGACGAAGGCGACCTTGCGCCCGTACGCGACCGCCACCTCCAGCACCTGCTGCACCCGGTGCACGTGGCTGGAGAAACAGGCGACGATGATGCGCTGCTGGGCCCCGGCGAAGATCTCCGCCAGCACCGGGGCGATGTCCCGCTCGCTGGTGACGATCCCGGGAATCTCGGCGTTGGTCGAGTCGGACATCAGCAGGTCCACGCCGTCGGCGCCGAGCCGCGCGAACCCGCCGAGGTCGGTGAGCCGGTCGTCCAGCGGCAGCTGGTCCATCTTGAAGTCGCCGGTGTGCAGGACGACGCCGGCAGGCGTCCGGATGGCGACCGCGAGCGCGTCCGGTATGGAGTGATTCACGGCGAAAAATTCAAGCCCGAAGGGACCGAACGATTGGCGGGTGCCGGCCGCCGCTTCCACCGTGGCGGGCGTGAGCCTGTGCTCGGCGAGCTTGCTCCTGACCAGGCCCAGGGTCAGCTTCGAGCCGACCAGCTTGAGGTCGGGCCGCTCGCGCAGCAGGTACGGGATGGCGCCGATGTGGTCCTCGGGGGCGTGGGTGAGGACCACCGCCTCGAACAGGCCGAGGCGGCCGTCCAGGTAGGAGAAGTCGGGCAGGATCAGGTCCACCCCCGGCTGGTCGGGCTCGGGGAACAGCACCCCGCAGTCCACGACGAGCAGCCGCCCGGCGTACTCGAACACTGTCATGTTCCGGCCGATCTCGCCGAGGCCGCCGAGCGGGATGACCCGCAGCGCGCCGTCGGGAAGGGCAGGAGGCAGGTCGAGTTCGAGGTGCATGTGGCTCATGTGAAGAGTTCAGCTTTCGAGAAGGCCCGAGGCCACCAGGC
>DATINY010000220.1:0-13554 GCA_035473755.1 Streptosporangiaceae bacterium | reverse complement strand
GCTCGTCCACGTGGGCACCGTCATGAACGCCGCGCCCCGGCTGCCCCCGGCCGGGACCGGGACGGTGGCCGAGAACCTGCGGCTGTTCATCGACACCGGCCTGGCGACGCTGACCCGGGTCGTGCCGGCCTTCGCCGGGCTCATCTCACAGCCGAACGTGCTCAAGCGCTTCCATGCCATGGTCGGCGGGGACGCCGCCTTCGCCGGCGAGGCATCAACGGGTGGCAGCAAGGCAGCGGCGGCGGGCGAAGCCGCGGCACAAGGCGGCGAGACCGCGGCAGGCGGCGGGACGGAGAGCGAGGCCGACGATGGCCAGGCCGGCCTGCCAGCAATCCTGGCCACTTACCTGCGCGCGGAACAGCGGCTCGGCCGCATCGCCGAGGCCGCCGACATCGACGCCGCTGTGACCCTGGTCGTCGGCGCGATCCACGGCCAGATCCTGCCGCGGGTCCTTTTCAGCCCGCCGGGCAGCCGGATCACCGCTCCCCCCGATCTGGCGGGGCGGCTCGCGGCAACGGTCCTGAGCGGCATCGCGCCGGGTCCGCCGCGCCCAACGCGCTCCCAAACAGCAGGCAATGATCATGCTTGAGGTAGCCGCGACAGCGGCGCGGAACCCTAGGCGCAACCACGTGCTGAACGACAGGCTAGCCGTCCCAGGCTCATGGGCCGGGCCGGACCGGGCCGGTCAGGCAGGTCCAGGCGTGCGCTGGACGAGCCGGAGCCCGAGGTGGCTGGTGGAGGTGTCGACGGGCTGGGCCATGCGCGCGGCGGGCCGGTAGCGGCGGCAGTAGTTCGGCGCGCACAGGTGCGAGCCGCCCTTCATGACCTTGCGCGGGATGCGGGCCTGGTCCCGCCGGTCTGCGCTGCGGGCCGCGCCGCCGTCCGGGTCCGGGGCCGTGCAGCATCCGTGCGCTGCGATGGCGTGGCCGGTGTACCAGTCGGACGTCCACTCCCACACGTTGCCGATCATGTCGTAGAGGCCGTAGCCGTTGGCGGGGTAGACGCCGACCGGCGAGGTTCCCTGGTAGCCGTCCTCTTCGGTGTTGTGGACGGGGAACTCCCCCTGCCAGGTGTTGGCCATCCAGCGCCCGTCCGGGGTCAGCTCGTCGCCCCAGGCGAACTCGGCGCCGTCCAGCCCGCCGCACGCGGCCAGCTCCCACTCGGCCTCGGTGGGGATTTCCCTGCCCGCCCAGCTCGCATAGGCCATGGCGTCCGCCCAGGCGAGATGGACGACCGGATGGTCCGGCTTGTTGCGGATCGAGCTGCCCGGCCCCTGGGGCTGCCGCCAGCTGGCGCCGGGAACGGCGGTCCACCAGTTGTGCGGGTCGGCCAGGCTGACCCGGTGCCGGGGCGCGACGAACACCGCCGAGAACGGCACGAGCATCTCCGGCCGGGCGCCGGGGTAGTCGGCGGGATCGGGCGGCTGCTCGGCCATGGTGACGTGTCCGGTCTTGCGCACGAACCGGCCGAATTCGCGATTGGTGACCGGGCGCGGATCGATCCAGAACCCGCTGACCGTAACCGGGTGGGCCGGGGACTCCTCGGGATAGTGACGGTCGGAGCCCATGGTGAAGGTCGCGCCGGGGACCCACACCATCCCGTCCGCCGACGGCGTCGTGGGCCCCGCTGAATCCGGCGCCCGGTCGCTGACTGTCACTGCCTGCTCCTGCCTGCCGCACCTCCGCCCGGTGCTCAGCGGTGGGAGGTGATCGCCGCCTCCAGTTTCTCTACCACCTGGTCGATGGTGAAGGTGGCGGCCTTCTGGCGGGGCGGGAACTCGGTGAACGTCGCCAGGAACTGGGTCACGAGCGCCGTCGCGGCCAGGGCGATGAAGTCGTTGTCGAGGAACCAGTCGTAGTAGGTGTTCGAGGTGACGTCCGCCCGCTCGAACGGATCGGTGCGCAGGTTGAAAAGCTTGGGGACGCGCAGCGCGACGAAGGGTTCCGCCCAGATCCGCAGCGTTCCCGGCGTCCGCTGCTCCATGAAGACGACCTTCCAGTTGTCGAACCGGATCGCCAGCACGTCGCCGTCGTCGGAGAAGTAGATCAGGCCCTGTCGCGGGCTCTTGTCCGCCGCGCCGGTCAGGTAGGGCAGCAGGTTGTATCCGTCGATGTGGACCTTGAAGCTCTTGTCACCGGCGGTGTGCCCGGCCTTGAGCTTGCCGATAATGTCCGGGTCGCCGGCGGCGGCCACCAAGGTCGGCAGCCAGTCATGGTGCTGGATGATCTCGTTGGAGACCACCCCGGCCGCGATCTTGCCGGGCCAGCGGATCATCTCAGGCACGCGGAACGCGCCTTCCCAGTTGGTGTCCTTCTCGCTGCGGAACGGGGTCATCCCGGCGTCGGGCCAGCTGTTCATGTGCGGCCCGTTGTCGGTGGAGTAGATGACGATGGTGTTCCCGGCGATCCCCAGCTCGTCGAGCTTGTCCAGCAGCAGGCCGACGTGCCTGTCGTGGTCGATCATCGTGTCGTGGTAGGGCGACTGCCACCGCCCGGCCTGGCCCAGGCTCTCCGGCTTGGTGTGGGTCCTCAGGTGCATGTGCGTGGTGTTCATCCAGACGAAGAACGGGGTAGCGGCCGCGTGCTGGCGCCCGATGAAGTCGACCGCGGCGGCGACCGTCTCGTCGTCGATCGTCTCCATCCGCTTCATGGTCAGCGGCCCGGTGTCTTCGATCCGCTGCTTGCCGACCCGCCCGTACCGCTCTTCTTCGGTTGGGTCGTCCTCGTCCGTCGCCCACGAGTGGATGACGCCACGCGGGGCGAACCGCTTGGCGAACTGTGGGAAGTCAGCGGCCGGCGGCCAGTTCGGGTGCTCCGGCTCCTCCTCCGCGTTCAGGTGGTACAGGTTGCCGAAGAACTCATCGAACCCATGGGCCGTCGGCAGGTACTTGTTCATATCGCCCAGATGGTTCTTGCCGAACTGCCCCGTCGCGTACCCCAGCGGCTTCAGCAACTCGGCGATGGTCGGGTCCCCCGCCTGGAGGCCGACATCGGCGCCGGGCATCCCCACCTTGCTCAGCCCGGTGCGGTACACGCTCTGCCCCGTGATGAAGGAGGAGCGGCCCGCCGTGCAGCTCTGCTCCCCATAGGAATCGGTGAACCGCATCCCCTCCTCGGCGATCCGGTCGATGTTGGGCGTGCGGTACCCCATCAGCCCACTGCTGTAACAGCTCAGGTTCGCGATCCCGATGTCATCGCCCCAGATCACAAGGATGTTCGGCCGGCCTAAATCAGCCACATGTCCTCCCAGTACCAGAATCCCTGGCCGCGGGCAGACCTGCCCTTCTGGCCGGCTCGCCGGGCCCGTCACCACGGGTAAGTGTTCGTCCCGCATGGGGGGAACGTCGCCACCCGATGCGGGTGAGTTCGGCCGGCCGCAGATCCCTGCGGCCAGTCGGCCCCGGGCGGCTGAGGGCTCGCGGGCCGCCGGGGCGGCCTCACCGTGATCAGGCACGTGGGCGTATCCGGTGCGGCCTCCCGGTAATCACGCAGGTGGGCGTATTCGGTGCGGCCGGAGGCTAAGGAACGATGCAGGTGACGGCGATCTTGAGGGTGTGCTGGCCGGTGACGTGCACCGTCAGCGGCTGTGAGCACACGGTCTCGTGCCGGGCCCCGCCGCTGCTCACCTCCATGATCTCGGGCGAACGGCCGGAAACGTGGTAGGCGCCGGGCGCCAGGGCGACCGAGAAGGTGCCTGAGCGGCCCACCGCGACGCTGACCGTCCGCTCGCCAGCGGCGGTGAAGGTGACCGTGCCCCGGAGCGGCCGCTCCCCCGGCTGCCCGCCTCCCGGGCGCATCGGCCCGCCTTCGATCAGGAATCTGCCGGTGACGATGGCCGTGCGGGTGCCGGTGGCCGTACCGGTGTCCGTCCTAACCGTGCCTGTTCTAACCGTTCCCGTCGTAACCGTGCCTGTGCCCACGGCGCCTGTGCCCGTGGCGCCCGTGCCTGTGGTACCCGCGGTGCCCTGGTCCGTGGTGGCGCCGCAGGCGGCGAGCAGCAGCACGGCAAGAGCGCCGGCCCCGGCCGTCAGTCGGTTCATGGTGTCCTCCCCCGTGGTGATGACCCTTGGACGTGGCCGAAGCGGCGGGGGTTCCCCGGGCGAGCACCAGCGCAGGCGCGGCCGCCGGGCCGGGCCCGGCCTGAGCCTCCTGGCACCCTCAGGCCGCCGGCGTCAGCCGCCGGGGACCCGACCCAGGATCCAGCCGAACTCGGAGACGATGCGGACGCCGAGGCCTTCGGTGTAGAACGGGCGGATCGCCTCGCTGACCCGGCCGGCGAACCGGTCGTAGCCGGCCGCCTGCAGGGCGGGCCAGGACGGCCCGGCGGAAGCGAGCGCCCGGGCCGCCAGGTCCAGGTCTGGCCACTCGTTGACGACCTCCGCCGTTCCCCGGTCAACGAAGTCCAGGCCCGCGTCGGCGAGCATCTGCTCGGCCAGGCCGGGCCGCCCGGTGTCACCCTGATTGACGGTGGCGTCGGCATGATCGGCCGGCGAGAGTTCCAGCAGCACCGCGAAGTACGACAGCAGGCCAAGCCGCTTGGGGGATCCCCAGAAGCTGAACCCGGCCAGCCCGCCCGGCCGCACCACCCGGCGGGCCTCCCGGAGTGCGTCCTCGCATCCCTTCCAGATCCCGTTGAAGCTCGTCGCCGCGTCGAAGTGGTCATCGCCGAACGGCAGGGCGAACATGTCGCCGACCCGGAAGTCGCCGCTGGGCGTGCGCGCCCGCGCGATCGCGATGAGCGCCTCGGAGGCATCCAGTCCGGCGACGGTGGCCCCGCGCCCGGCCGCGACGCTGGCCGCGTATCCCGAGCCGCAGGCGATGTCGAGCAGCCGTGTCCCGGGGCCCACCCCAGCCCGGTCGAACAGCGCGTCGTTGGCGCGCCGCGCATACGGCTCGATCAGGTACGCCCAGTCCGCCGCCCGCTCGCCCCAGGCCTGGCCCGATTCGGCCCACCCCATCGGCCCCGCCTCCCTGCCCGATTCCGACAGCCCTGGGCAAAGTGTGCTGGATGCCCCCTCCCGGCGCCAGTCAGGCGGCCGGGCATGGCCGCGCCGCGCCCGGGTACGCGGGAGCCGGCCGAGTCCGCGGAGGCCGGCCGAGCCCGCGGGGACTGACAGGGCCCGTAGGGCCGTCCGGGCCCGTGCCCTCAGCCGCCGACGGCCTGGCTGAGCTCCACCAGGTGGCCGTCCGGATCGCGCAGGAAGCAGCGGATCTCGGAGCCCCAGTCATGTGGCTCGGTGAGGAAGACGGCGCCCCGTGCCCGCAGTGCCTCATAGACCGCCCGGCAATCGGCGACCCGCAGCGTCATCGCGTGGCTGACCTGCTCCGGGTCGGGCGGGGGGGCGAAGACCACGCCGGGCTTGTCGGCGGTCGGGCCGCCCCCGGTCACCAGCAGCAGCCACGTGCCGGCGAAGCGCAGCACGACGCTGGTCCCCCCATATTCGCGGTACAGCTCCGCGCCGAGGACGTTCACCCAGAAGTCACGGGACCGGGCTGGGTCCGCCACCACCAGGATGTGGGTGACCGCCACATCGGGCCCCAGCGGGCCGGCCTGCTGCTGCTGCTGCTCCATCGCCCCGTTGCCTTCCTGCCGCTGGGCTCACCGTCCCCGTCCGGGGCGCACTACTGGCCGGGCTCGCCGCCCCACCGGGCGCCATGGGCAGCCTACGGCGCCGTCAGCTGGCCTGCCGGTAACGACCGAGGATCTCGGCGCGCAGCCGCGGGCCGGATGAGCCCAGCGCCGACAGGATGGGCG
This sequence comes from Streptosporangiaceae bacterium, assembly GCA_035473755.1. GTDB lineage: Bacteria > Actinomycetota > Actinomycetes > Streptosporangiales > Streptosporangiaceae > UBA9676. The sequence continues at coordinate 7,800 of DATINY010000220.1, read as the reverse complement.
GGACGGCGCCGTCGGTCATGGACACGATCGCGAGGCCGAGATGCTCCACCCCGATCTGCCCGGTGTGCTCGGCCCGGGCCTCACGGACCGCGTGCATGAGGCACTTCTTGGCCCGGGGGGTGAACGGGACGCGCCGCGGGCCAGCGCCGCTCCCCTCCCCCGGGACCGGCGCCCTCGCCGGGCCGGCCGCCCGCGTCCCGCCGCCGCTGGCCGGGGCCGCCGCCCACCGGGCCTGACGGGCCCGGCGCACCCGGCGGTGCACCCAGTGCCGCCGGCGTGGATGCCGGGCTGGCGCCGCGGTGAAGGCGCCCGGGCCGAACGCCGCCTCGACCTTGCCCCTGACCGCGTCGAGGTCGATGCCGATGGAGGCCAGCGCGTCCCGGTCGAGGACGTCGAACAGGCTGGCCCCGCGGCCGGCCCCGGCCAGCCGGACCGTCTCCTGCCTGACCCGGTCGGGGGTGATCCCCTGGTCCCGCAGGATCGTGCCGACCGCGCCGCCAGTGGCGGTGAGGGCGAGCAGCAGGTGCTCGCAGCCGATCCAGTCATGGCCCAGGCGGAGCGCGCCCTCCCGGGCGCCCGTCACCACGCCGCGGGCGTCACCGGTGAACCGTTCCAGCATCACCGTCTCCTGGCCCGCCGGCCGTGCTTGCGGTGCACGGTCTGCTTGGTCACGCCGAGCCGGTCGGCGATCTTCTCCCACGTCCAGCCCAGCGCCCGGGCGTTGTCAACCTGGAGGATCTCCAGCTGCTCGGTGAGGCGCCTGAGTGCCGCCACCGCGCGCAGCCCGACGTCGGGGTCGTTGCTGGCGGCGTTCTCGGCCAGCTCCAGTGTCGCTTCCATGTCCGTCAGCATATGCTGACCAATCATCATCCGTCAACATATGCTGACGGAATGCCGCGCCGCGCGGTTCTCCATCCGGCCGGCCATGGCAGGTAACCCGCTGTCTAGCCGCCGATGACCGCCTCGAAGAGCTCCGCGTACTGCAGCAGGTGACGGTCGCCGAGGTAGTGCTCGCGGACGTGCGCGTGGGCCGCCCTGCCCATCCGCTCGGCCGTGTCCCGGTTGTCGAGCAGCCACCGGACCTGCGACCCGAACGTCGCCAGGTCGGCCGGATCGCGCAGCAGCAGGCCGGTGCCGTCGGCGATCTGGTCCTGGATCCCGCCGACGGCCGAGCCGACCACCGGGCGGCCCTTCCACATGCCCTCGGCCACGGTGAGCCCGAATCCCTCGGCCAGGCTCTTCTGCACGATCACCGCCGCGTGCCGCTGGATCGCATTGATCATCGCCGCGTTCTCCTCGACGTCGTCGAGCGGCAGGGTGACCAGGAGTATCCGCGCCCGGGTCGCGGCGGGCAGGCTCTCCCACAGGGCCATGCAGTCGGCGAGGACGCCGGCGCCCTCCGGGTCATCGCTGACCCCGCTGACCTCGGGCCCAGCGAGGATCAGGTACCCGTGCCCGGCGGGCACCACGTACTCGGCGAAGCCCCGCATGACGCCGGGCATGTCCTTGAGCTTGTCCCAGCGCGAGACCTGCACCACGACCGGATCGGCCTCCCCCGGCCGGCCCTCGCCCGTCATCGCCGCGGCCTGGGTGACCTCACCCATCGTCCCGTCGTGGCGGGTGAACCGCCCGGGGGCGGGCGGCGGGCCGCCGCCCAGCACCCCGATGGTGGCCAGGATCGCCCGCACCGTGCCCGCACCGAGTTCCTCGTTCTTCGCCGAGAACGGGTCGATGGACGGCGGGATGATCCGGGTCAGCGCCGCGGGGATCCACGGCGGGACGTATTGCCGCCGGGTGAAGACGTAGCCGCGCGCGGGCTCCAGGTAGGGCCGCAGGAAATCCCAGGCCGCGCGCGTCATGTCGTTCTGGAAATCCACGCCGATGTGACTGCGCCAGACCACCAGGGCGCCGCCCCGGGTCAGGGCACCGGTCAGGCCCGCCGTCTGCGGGTCATGCAGCAGGACGAGGTCGCCGGGCCGCACCTGCTCGAGCAGCTCGTCCGCGTTGGCGGCGAGCACCTGCTCGTAGTGGCCGGCGGCCGCCGGGCCGATCATTCCCGTGCCGCCGGCCTGGCCGTGGATCTGGTTGTGCAGCGCCTTGGTGATCGCGAAGAACTCCGGGTCACCGCCGATCACGGTCCAGTGGATCGGGATCTCCAGGCCTTCTGCGTAGCCCACGAGCACCTGCAGCATCTCGGCCACCCCGCCGCCGACCGCCGTCGAGCTGACCGTCCAGATGGTCCGCGAGCCGAGCCGCTGGCGGAACTCCGCCGCCGCCGCGAGCAGCCGCGCGTACCGCTCCGGGCCGATGACCGGCTCGAGCTCGCTGACGGCCAGCGGGGCCACGGGGACCTCACTGAGCAAAGTCACCCTCCCATCATCGGCGGCCCACCGCCTGCCGCATGCGGCGGGCTCGCCGCCCGGCCGTCGGGCGGGACCCCGGCCGGGCCGGGACCGGTGAGAAACGTGAATCCGGCGGGCCGGTGCCGGCCAGCGGCCCCACCCCCGGTCACCACGCCTTACCCGGCCGAGCCGCCCGCGATCTCGTAGGACCACAGCTCGCTGCTGACGCCGACCGGCCCGGGTGCCGGGCCACCGCCGCGTTCAGCGGCCGAGCGGTGCCCGTGCCCGAACGCCGGTGAGTGCAGCCACGCCTCGAAACTGGCGTCGTCGCGCCACCGGGTCACCACCAGCCAGGTAGTGCGCCCGTCGGCCGGCTTGAGGAGCTCGAAGCCCTCAAAGCCGTCCTGGTTGTCGACCGCGCCCGCCCGGGCGGCGAACCGGCGGGCAAGCTCGTCGCCGCTCTCGGTGGGCACGGTGATGGCATTGATCTTCACGACGGACATGTGCCCCATCATGCCAGCCGTCCCGGGCACCGGGCCGCCGGAAGCCTGGGGTCCCGGCGCCAGCCGGAGGTGCCGCCGGCGGGCCACCGGCGAGCGGTCCCGTGGGAGCATGTGGCCGTGCCGCGCCACCGAAGGAGGCTCCATGCCAGCCGGTAACCTGAGTCCCCGCCCGCTCGGCTCATCGGGCATGGATGTGTCGGCGCTGTCGCTCGGCTCGTGGCGCACGTTCGAGCGCCTGCCGCCCGAGACCGGGGTCGCCATCCTGCGGGCCGCCCGCGACGAGGGCATCACCTTCTTCGACGACGCTCGCTACAACGACGAGACGGGCCAGGCCCCCATCCCGACCGGGTACTCCGAGGTGCTGTTCGGGGAGCTGTTCCGCGGGGCCGGCCTGCGGCGCGACGACACGGTGGTGGCGAACAAGCTGTGGTGGGAGTTCTGGCCCGGGCAGAGCGCCGCCGCGGAGCTGGACGCTTCCCTGCAGCGCATGGGCTTCGACCACGTGGACCTGATCTATGCCAACCCGCCGCCCGCGGGCCTGGAGGTCGCCGATCTGGTGGCCGGCGTCGGTGCGCTGGTCGCCGCCGGGAAGGCCCGCGCGTGGGGCCTGGTCAACTGGCCGGCCGATCTGTGCGGCCAGGCGGTCGAGGCGGCCGCGGCCCTCGCGGTCGCGCCGCCCTGCGCGGTCCAGCTCCCCTACAGCCTGGTCCAGCGGTCCTGGGTCGAGGGCGCCGCCATGAAGCAGGCGATCTCGCGGGCAGGTGCCGGGGTCGTCGCCTCGTTCTGCCTGGCGGGCGGCGCGCTGACCGGCAAGTACCGGTCCGGTGCCGCGGGGGGCCGGCTGGCCGGCACGCTCACCGAGCCCCGGTTCGCCCCGGCCATCGACGCGGCCGGCGAGCTCACCGGCCTGGCCGAATCCCTGCACACGACCGCGGCCGCGCTGGCGCTGGCGTTCCCCTTCACCAACCCGGACGTCGCCAGCGTGCTGTTCGGGGCCACCAGCGCGGAGCAGCTCCGGGCCAACTGTGCCGCGGCCGCCCTCTGGGACCGGCTGGGCCCGGACGACGTCGCGGCGCTGCTGCGCATCGGCCTGCCCGCCGGAACCGGGCAACGCTGACTCCGGGGCGGGTCAGGGGCGGGTCATGCGACCTGCGGCCGGTCCTGTCGCGCGCCGGCGAGCATGGCCGCCGACATCCGCAGGGACGTCTCAAGCACCGCCCGGCGGCGCCGCGGGTCCATCAGGTTCGCACCCATGACCGCCAGGTCCTCGGGGCCGGGGGTGAGCACCGTGACCCCGATGCCCGCCGCGTGCAATGCCCGGACTTCCCGCAGCAGCGCCATCGTGATCAGCGCGCGCAGGCGCCGGCTCGGGGCCGGGTGGCTAATGGCGGCGGGCGGCTGCCGCCCGGGCCGCGCCGGCGCCCGCGGCGCCGAGCCACCCGCTGACCGCGCGGGCGGTGCCGACCGGCGCCTCCAGCTGCGGCACGTGGCCAACCCCGGTGATCTCAGCCAGCGTCCAGGCGGGATTCCCGCTCGCGGCAGCGCGCGCGGCCGCGATGGGCACCAGCCGGTCGCCGGTGCCGTGGATCAGCAGCACCGGGCAGGCGACCGAGTGGATCCGCCGCTGGTAGGCCCGGCGCCCGGGGTAGCTGACGCTCGCGACGACAGAACGGATCGCGGCGCTGGAGTCCTGCCCCGTGCCGGTGAACCTGGCCCGCTGATCCAGCACCTCGACCTGCTGGGTGATCACGTCGGCGGCGACCCGCGCGGGTTCCACGCAGCACAGCCGCAGGACGCCGGCGACCCGCCGCGCGGACGGCAGGCGGCGCTCGTGGGCCATCACCACCCGGCCGACGCCGGGGGTGAGGTAGAGCACGAACATCGCCGCGACCAGGGGATCCGGCCGGGCGGCCAGAAAAGGCAGGGCGGGATCGACCAGGATCAGCCCGGCCACGGCGCCCGGGTGCTCGCCGGCTTCGAGCAGGGAGATCATGCCGCCCATGGAGTTGCCCATGAGGATGACCGGGCCCGGTGCCACCGAAGTCAGGAAGCGGTGCAGCAGCGCCCGGTTCGCGGCCACCCCCGTGCCGCGCCCCCGGGACTGGGTGAGGCCGTGCCCGGCCAGGTCCGGCGCCAGGACCCGGCAGCCGCCGGTCAGCAGCGGGGCGACCGCCACCCAGTTCGCCGCCGAGCCGCCCAGCCCGTGCACGCAGACGATCAGCGGGCCATCAGCCGGGCCGCCGAAGTCGAGATAATGCAGCGGGCCGCCGAGGTCGGCCCACCGGGAGACGGCGGCGGGCTGGATCCCGGGGCGGCCGGCGGGGCGGATGCCCTGGCCTGCGGTCACCCGTGCCGCGTGGTGACAGCGCCGGGGCCGGCGGTCATGGCCTGGCCACCGGTGTCCGGTAACCCACGGCGCTGGTCAAAGCGCTGCTGGCTGGCCTGGCCAGCGCGGCGCACGGCGTGCTGGGCCGGCCCGCTTGCCGCCGCGGGGCCGGTGAGGCCGAGCTGCCTGTCCGCGGCCCAGGCGGCGATCTGCGCGCGCGAGGAGAATCCCAGCTTGGCCAGGATGTTGGCGACGTGCCGGGCCGCCGTGGACGGGCTGATGACGAGCTCGTCCGCGATGGCCTTGTTGCTGCTGCCGCTGACGATCAGCGCGGCGACCTCGCGTTCCCGCGGCGTCAGCGTCCCGGGGAGAGCCGCCGCCACCTCGTAGGCGCCGACGGCGGCGAGGTTGATGGTGTCGCGGCCGGCCACTTCCAACTGCGGCGCGCCCAGCGCCAGCGCCACCGCCGCATCGCTGCTCATGGCCAGCCCCTGCGCCCACAGGCGGGCGATGGCCGGCTCCCCGAGCTGGCGCGCCGGGGCCAGGTACCGCTCGGCACGCGCGCCGGACAGTGCGGGAAAGCCGGCCGCCTCACGCAGCGCACTGGCCGCGGCGGTCAGCTGCACGGCCAGCTCCGGCCGGCCCTCGGCCCCGGCCAGCGCCGCAAAGGCCTCCAGCCCGCGCGCCACGCCGATGCGTGAGCCGGTGGAATGACTGAGCCGGAGGCTCTCGGCCAGGTGCTGCCGCGCCTGCCCGACCGAGCCCAGGTCCAGCGCCACCCTCGCCAGGCCGGCCAGGCAGCGGGCGATGTCGGGCCGGGCATCGATTTCCCGCAGGATGGCCAGCGCCTCCAGGTACCGGGAGTGCGCGCCGCCGGGGTCGCCGCGCAGCCGGGCCAGGTCCCCCAGGCCGAGCAGCGCCCGCGCGACCCCCCACTGCTGATCGATGCGGCGCATGACGCTGATCGACGACTTCCCCAGCTGCTCCGCCTCCCGCAGCCGGCCGGCCAGCCCGGCGATGGCCGCCCGGACGGCCAGGGCGTACCCCTCGTTCCACCCGTCGCCGGCCGCCTGTGCGATCGACAGCGCCTCGTCGGCCGCCGACGCCGCCTCATCGGTCCGCCCCGTGTGCAGGGCGATCTCGCTGAGCAGATTGAGCGCGCACGCCGTCCACCATTCGTCCCCGGCGGCGCGGCACAGCGCCAGCCCCGCTCCGGCGAAGGATCCGGCCTCCGCCGGGGCGCTGGGCAGGGCGAGCTGGGCCCGCCCGACCAGGGCGGCGCCCTGGACGCCCATGGGAACCGCGAGCGCCTCGATGGCCAGCAGGGAGTCCAGCCATTCGCCGCCCTCGGCGAACGTGCCCCGCACGATCCAGCACGGGCGGACCGCGGTGCAGAGCCGCAGCCCCGTCTCCGCGTCGCCGTCCACCAGGCACTGGCTCAGCACCTGCAGGACGTTGCCGCCATCGACGTCGTACCGGCGGAAGACGTCGACCCGCGCCGACCACGGGGCACGAACTTGCGCCATCCCGATCGCCAGGTTGTGCTCGGCCAGCGTCACGGTGTAGTCGCGGAGCCGGTGCTGGCAGGCCACGACCTCACCGGCCTCGGCCAGCCGCTCCGCCGCGTACTCGCGGATGGTGTCCAGCAGCCGGTACCGCGCCTCGCCGAGCACCTCGGGCTCGAGCACCACCAGCGACTTGTCCATCAGCGAGGCCAGCAGGTCAAGAACGTCCCCGGCCGGGAGGCCATCGTCGGAGCACACCTGCTCCGCCATGTCGAGCGACCAGCCGACGAAGACCGAAAGCCGCCGCAGCAGCACCTGCTCGGAGGCGGTGAGGAGCTCGTAGCTCCAGTCCATCGCGGCGCGCAGGGTCCGCTGACGGGGCGGCGCTGTCCGGCTGCCGGTGGTGAGCAGCCCGAACCGGTCGGCCAGCCGCGCGGCGATCTGCTCCACCGACAGCGTCCGGACCCGAGCGGCCGCCAGCTCGATCGCCAGCGGCACGCCATCCAGCGCGCGGCAGAGCGCCGCGACGGCCGCGGAGTTGGCCGGGCCAATGGCGAACCCGGGCAGCGACGCCGCGGCCCGGGCGGCGAACAGGCGGATGGCCTCATACTGGAGCGCGTCCCCGGGAGCCATGGCCGCGCCGTCGGGTGCGACGGCCAGCGGGTGCACCTGCCACACCGTCTCGGCGGCCACCCGCAGCGGCTCACGGCTGGTGGCGATCAGGCGCAGCCCCGGCGAGCTGGCCAGCAGGCGCTGGCAGACCCGCGCACAGGCGTCGATCAGATGCTCGCAGTTGTCGAGGGCCAGGAGCAGCCGGCGGGGCCGGAGCGCATCGGCGAGCGTTTCGAGCAGCGGGCGCCCGGGCTCCTCGCCAACGCCGACCGCCGCCGCGACACGTGACACCACCAGATCGGACTGCTGCAGGTCGCCCAGCTCGACAAACCACGTCCCGTCCGGGAATTCATCCGCCACCGCGGCAAGGACCTGCAGCGCCAGCCGGGTTTTGCCGATGCCCCCGGTGCCACAAAGCGTCAGCGCGCGCGTCACGCCCAGCAGTTGGCGCAGCTCGTCCAGCTCGAGCTCGCGCCCGACGAAGCTATTCTGTTCCTGGGGCAGATTGGTCG
>DATINY010000219.1:0-3162 GCA_035473755.1 Streptosporangiaceae bacterium | reverse complement strand
CAAGCTGGTGGTGTTCGGCACCGGCCCGGAAAGCACCGACGCACTGCATGTGGCGGTGGAGTTCGTCCACCCGGTGATCGTCGGCAAGCGGGCGCTGCCGGCCATCTCGCTGACCGCCGACGTGGCCACCGTCACCGGCGTGGCGGCGAGCGACGGCATCGACGGCATCTTCGCCCACCAGATCGGCCTGCTGGGCGAGCCGGCCGACATCGCGCTGGGCATCGCGGCCGACGGAAGCAGCCCCAGCGTGCTGCGCGGCCTGGAGGCAGCCAAACGGATGGGCATGCTCACCATCGCGCTCACCGGCGGCGGCGATGGGGTGATCGGGACCAGCCCGGCCGTGGACCACGTCCTCGTCGCCCGCTCCGACGACCCGCGCGTGATCAAGGAAGTGCACGTCACCACGTACCACGTCCTGTGGGAACTCGTGCATGTGTTCTTCGAGCAGCCGGGCGTGCTCACGCCGGGGGTGATCGCATGACCAGAGTTCCCGGAGACGAGCGGATCGAAGAGCTGGCCCCGCCCGCGGTCCCCGAATGCCACGACGACGTGTGCGTGACCTGCTACGACAGCGCTGTCCCGGTGACCATCGTGCGGTTGCTTGAGGACGGCCTGGCGGTGGTGGACACCGGTTCCGGCGAGGAAGAGGTCAGCGTCGCTTTCGTGTCGGCCGCGCCGGGTGACACCGTTCTCGTGCACGCCGGCGAGGCGATCGCGGTGGTGACGTCATGACCCCGGCACGCGGGCCCGGCAGCAGCTCCGGAAACGCCAGCGCGGCCGCGATGGAGTCGCTGTACCCGTTCCTCTACGCCGGCACGAGCGACCTGGACGCGGTGATGGAGGAGGTCCGGCAGTCCACCGTGGCCAAGACCGCCGAGATCGCCGCCCTGCGGCGCGAGGTCTGCGCCCGCGACGCAAGCCGGCTGCGGGCCTGTGCCCAGGACATGGCCGGCCGGTTCTCGGCCCGCGGGCGGCTGCTCGCGTTCGGCAACGGTGGCAGTTCCACCGACGCGCAGGAATTGGCCACGTTGTTCCTCCACCCTGGTGACGGCATGCGCGCGCTGCCATCGTTCTGCCTGTCCAATGACACCGCCGTGGTTACCGCGCTGTGCAATGACATCGGGGTGGAGGTGGTGTTCGCGCGCCAGGTCGCGGCGTTCGGGCGGCCGGCCGATATCGCGGTGGCGCTGTCCACCAGCGGCAACTCCGAGAACCTGCTGCGGGGCCTGACGGAGGCCGGGCGGCGCGGGATGCTCACCATCGGGATCGCCGGCTACCAGGGCGGGCAGATGGCCGAGCTCGACGGCCTCGACTACCTGTTCGTCGCCCCCTCGTCCTCGGTGCACCGGATCCAGGAGGCCCAGACCACCATCTACCACGCGCTGTGGGAGCTGACGCTCGCGGCGCTCAGCGAGGGCGGGTGACGCCGATGCCCCGCCGCACGCTGATCGCCTGCCTGGGCAACATCTTCCTGAGCGACGACGGGTTCGGGGTGGAGGTGGCGCGCCGGCTGGCCCGTGAGGAGCTGCCGGACGGGACGACGGTGACCGACTACGGCATCAGGGGGATGCACCTGGCCTACGACCTGGCGGAGGGCTGGGACGCGACGATCCTGGTGGACTCGGTGCACCGGGACGGGGAGCCGGGAACCGTCTACGTCATCGAGCCGGAACGTCAGCCGCCCCCGGACGGCGACGGGGCGTCGCCCGGCCTGACCGAGAGCATGCTGTTCGACCCGCACGGGATGCAGCCCGACGTGATGCTCGGCCTGACCGGGATGCTCGGCGCCGAGGCGGGCCGGGTGCTGGTGGTGGGCTGCGAGCCGGCCAGCGTGGCGGAGGGGATCGGCCTGAGCGAGCCGGTCGCCGCGGCGGTGGACGAGGCGGCCCGGATGGTAATGGACCTGGTGAGAGGGACCGGGCCGGCCGGGCCCGGCGGGAAGCCAGCAAGCAGCGGCGGGTTCGCCACGAAGGAGTGATCACATGTGCCTCGGCATACCAGGTGAGGTGGTGGAGTTCCTCCCGGACCAGCCGGACCTGGCCCGGGTGGACGTCAGCGGCGTCCGGCGGGTGATCAACGTCGGCCTGCTCGCCGACGACCTGCCGGAGCCGGGTGAGTGGGTGCTCATCCACGTCGGCTTCGCCCTGTCCAAGATCGACGAAGGCGAGGCCGCGGCCGCGCTGGAGTTCCTGGAGAGCATCGGGCAGGCCTACGCCGACGAGCTCGCCGCCCTGGCCGAATCACGGATCGAGTAAGGGGGGAGCCATGCGATACGTCGATGAGTTCCGCGACGCCGACAAGGCGCACGCGCTGGCCGCCCGGATCACCGAGCTGTGCGAGCCGGGCCGCCAGTACAAGTTCATGGAGGTGTGCGGCGGGCACACGCACACCATCTACAAGCACGGGCTCGAGGACTACCTGCCCGAGGCGATCACGCTGGTGCACGGCCCCGGGTGCCCGGTGTGCGTCATCCCGATGGGACGGGTGGACGACGCCATCCACCTGGCCTCGCAGCCGGACACCATCATGACCTCGTTCGGCGACATGATGCGGGTGCCGGGCAGCCAGGGCTCGTTCTTCGACGCCAAGGCGGCCGGCACCGACATCCGGATGGTGTACTCGCCGCTGGACTCGCTGAAGATCGCCCGGCAGAACCCGGACAAGCGGGTCGTGTTCATGGCCATCGGGTTCGAGACCACCACCCCCTCGACCGCGATGACCGTGCTGCGGGCCAAGGCGACGGGGCTGGAGAACTTCTCGGTCTTCTGCAACCACGTCACGATCATCCCGGCCATCAAGGCCATCCTGGACTCCCCCGACCTGCGGCTGGACGGGTTCATCGGCCCCGGGCACGTGTCCACGGTGATCGGCTGCCGGCCCTACGAGTTCATCGCCGCCGACTACGGCAAGCCGGTGGTGGTGGCGGGTTTCGAGCCGCTGGACATCCTCCAGTCGATCTACATGCTGATGGTGCAGCTGTCCGAGGGCCGGGCCGAGGTGGAGAACCAGTACACCCGGGTGGTGCCGTGGGACGGCAACCTCGCCGCGCTGACCGCGATCAACCAGGTGATGGAGCTGCGGCCGTACTTCGAATGGCGCGGCCTGGGCTTCATCACCCACTCGGCGATGCGGCTGCGCGAGGGGTTCCGCTCGTTCGACGCC
>DATINY010000218.1:0-2045 GCA_035473755.1 Streptosporangiaceae bacterium | reverse complement strand
GGCTCGCGGCCATGGCCGCGGTGGCCTTCACCGGGATGGACGAGGTGATGGGTTTCCCGGTGAGGTGGGCGTTCGGCTACAGCCCCGGCCGTCCCGGCGCGGCTGCGTCGCGGCCCGGCTCGACGTTCGGGATGGTGGGGGCCAACGGCTGCGCGGCCTACGCGGATATCGATTCCGGTGTCGCGGTGGCGGTGATGCGTAACCGCTTCACCGTCGGCGATCTGTCGACGGCGGCCCGGATCGACGGCATCGTGGCCGGGACGCTGACGTGAACCGGGCTGTTCAGTCCCTGCGCAGAATCGGAAGGAGCACCTCGATGAGCAAACCAGTGACAGAGATCGACGCGCGGTTCAGCGACCCGACCGCGGCAGCCACCGGGTGGGATGAGACCCGCCGGGCGCTCGAGGCGGCCGAGCTTTTCTGGATCTCCACGGTCCGGGCCGACGGCCGGCCCCACGTCACCCCGCTCGTTGCCGTGTGGCTCGACGGGGCCATCCACTTCTCCACCGGCGGCACCGAGCAGAAGGCGATCAACCTCAAAAGCAACCCGCACGTGGTCCTGACCACCGGCTGCAATCGCTGGGACGAGGGCCTGGACGTGGTGGTCGAGGGCGACGCCGTCCGGCTCACCGATAACAAAATGCTCGAGCGCCTCGCCGAGGCGTGGGCCGCGAAGTGGGACGGGCGGTGGCAATACGAGGTGCACGGCGGCGCATTTCACCACCGGGGCGGCGCGGTCCTCGTGTTCTCGGTAAAGCCAACCAAGATCCTTGTTTTTGCCAAGGGCAAATTCAGCCATACCCGTCACCGATTCTGACTGCCGAGGTGCCCGCTTAGTTATTGCGGGAGAAGATCCGCAGGAAGAACAGGAACACGTTCAGCGCGTCAAGGAAGATCGATGCGGCGAGCAGCGGCGCGGAGGCGATGTCCTTCGAGCGCCGCAGCCGCTGGAAATCGAACATGGTCAGGCCGGCGAAGATCACCAGGCCCAGGACCGAGTAGATGAGCTCGCCGCCCGGGATACGGACGAAGATCAATACGATGCCGAACACGATGAGGGCGATGAGGGCCCAGAAACACAGGCGGGCGATCCCCGAAAGGTCGCGCCTGGTCGCGTAGCCGGCCGCGCCGAAACCGGCGATGAACAGGGCGGTGGCGCCACCGGCCTGCCACAGTGCCTGCGGGTTCGTGCTCGCGTAGTAGACCAGGGTCGGCGCCAGCGCCAGCCCCAGCGTGAGCCCGAACGCCAGCAGCAGAATCACGGCCAGCGCCCCCGATCGCCGGACCGCGAAATTCATGGCGATCAGGCAGACGAAGGCGACGATGTACGACACGATGGCCCAGCCCGGGGACAGGTTGCGGCCCAGGTAGGCGCCCAGTGCGAAGACCCCGGTGGTGACCGCGACGTACCCCATGGTCTGCCCGAACAGCGTGTGAGCCCGGTCCCTGGTCATCGCCCCGGCGCCGCCAAGGCTCAGTGACTCGCTCATGACCTCGCTGCCTCCTGACGCTCACGGAGCCCGCCGCCCCGGGCTCGCCGGCGAGTGGTGCCGGCCGGTGCACCGCAATCCTGGCCGCGGCCGCCCGCCCCTGTCTAGCGTGTCAGTCATGATCGAGGCGGTCGTATTCGACCTGGATGGTGTGATCGTGGATTCCGAGCCGGTGTGGGAGCAGGTGCGCCGGCAGGTGGTGGCCGAGTACGGCGGTCACTGGCTCCCGGACGCGCAGCAGCGGCTCATGGGCATGAGCACCGGCGAATGGGCCAGGTATCTCAGCCAGGACCTGGGCGTGGGCCTGCCGCCGCCGGCCGTCGCGGCGATGGTCATCGAGCGGATGCAGGCCCGTTACCGCGACGGGGTCCCGCTCATGCCGGGTGCGGCCGCGGCGGTGAGGCGGCTGGCCGCGCGCTGGCCGCTGGGGCTGGCCAGCTCGTCCCCGCCGGCCCTGATCGACGCGGTGCTGGACGGCGCCGGCCTGAGGGAATGCTTCGCCGCCGCGCTGTCGACGGAACAGGTCAGCCGCGGCAAGCCGGCCCCCGACATCTA
>DATINY010000217.1:0-14565 GCA_035473755.1 Streptosporangiaceae bacterium | reverse complement strand
GCGGCTATTTCAGGGCCTCCAGGAGCTCCCGGCAGGCTTGCTCGCAGACCCGGCAGGCTTGCTCGCAGACCCGGCAGTGCTCGTGCATCCGCGCATGCCGCCCGCACTCGTCGCCGCAGCTCTTGCAGATCGCCACGCAGGCCTCCAGCAGCGGCCTGGTGACGCCGGCGTCGTAGGCCGCCGGGCGGCTCACGACCCCGACGGCGGCGGTACAGATATCGGCGCAGTGCAGGCACAGCCGGATGCACGTGACCATCTCGGCCACGTTCTGCTCGCTCAGGTCGGCGTCGACGTCGGCGATGCAGGCCTGGGCACAGTCGCTGAGCGCGTCGATGGCGGCGGCCAGCACTCCGGCATCGGCACTGGCGGAGGCAGGGTAGGTGTCCAGCAGCTGCCGGGCGTAGCTCATGGCCCCTCCTTGGCAGAGATTCAGCAACAGCAGCAAGGTACCCGCAGCCACCCGGGTCAACTCACCGGACGTCACCCGGGGGACGTGCTCAGCCGAATTAGACTGCTCCCCCGGTCTTATCCGTCCCTGGGTGCCGGTCCCGTGCGGCGTCCTGAGGGGAGTTGCACATGGACATCCGGCCCATCCGCCGGGTCGTGACCGGCCATGACGCACGGGGGCGCTCGGTCGTGGTCATGGACGGCCAGGCGGCAAATGTCCTGCACCGGCCCAGCCGCCCTGGGGTGGCCCTGACGGACCTGTGGGCGACCAGCGGCACGCCGGCGGCCCGGACGGACGGCGACCCGGTGGACCGGCCCGTGGTGCTGCATCCGCCCCCGGGCGGCACGGTCTTCCGGATCATCCAGTTCGACCCCGAGGATCCCGGCGCCGTGGCCCATGCCGACGGCGTTACCGCGTTCGCGGCCATGGGAGCGGCGGGCACCGTCGTCGCCGGCGCACGCCACCCGTACATGCACCGCACGGACACCGTCGACTACGCGCTGGTCCTGCAGGGCTCGATCACCATGCTGCTCGACGACGAGGACGTCGAGCTCAGCGCCGGCGATGCCGTGATCCAGAACGGGACCAACCACGCATGGGCCAACCGCGGGCATGCCCCGTGCCTGATGGCCTTCGTCCTTATCGACGCGCCCGGTAGCCCATCGCGCTGACCGCTGCGGGCCAGACGTGGCCGGATCCGGTTGAGGATGGCTGCCACCGTGGCAACGGGGGTCAGGCCCGGCGGGCCGGGCGGACGGTCCGGGTCGCCATGGCCTTCATCTGCCGCTGCCGCTGCCGTATGTCCCACGCAACCATGCGGGCCCGGCTGTCACGGCCGGACGCCCGCGCCGCGCCCGCCGCGATCGCGACCATGGCCACGGCGTGCCAGAAGCGGCGGTCCAGCGGCCACCGGATGATCCACGCCAGGATGATCCCGCGGGCTATGCGCTTCCGGCGGCCCGCGGCGGCATCGGGCCGGGCCGGCTGGCCGGGGCCGGCCGACATCTGGGTTGCCTGCGCCGCAACGGCGAGCCGCGCAAGACCGGTCAGGTCGCCCATTCCGCCTCACTCCCCTGCCTGTGCGCGCCTGTTCGCATGACTGCATCATCCAACGGATAGCGGCCGGGCGCATCACCCGGCCGGAGTGGCGCGGGTGATTTGTGCCCGTCCGCTCAGGGGGGGTAGCACGACTTCGCTGCCGGTGGCTGCCCACCTTGCTGATCCTGCCCGGTGCGCCAGACTGCCCATAGGGGCCCGAACCAGGAGGTTGCCGTGCGTGCCGTTGCCATGCTGCTCCGTGCGCAGCTTCGGCAGCACTGGAAGTCCTGGCTGGCCCTGGTCGCGCTGGTGACCCTGGTGGGTGGTCTGGTGATGGCCGCCGTGGTGACCGCACGGCGCACCGCAGCCGCCTTTCCCGGCTTCCTGGCCCGGCACGGCTACGACGCCGTTGTCTACAGCAGCCACCCGCTGCCGTCGCTGGCCCGCATCCCCCAGGTCGCCCACGTGACGTCGGCTCCCGGCCCGATCACCGTCGGGGCCCGCTGCTCCTCCTGCCGCAAGCCGATTGACCTGGGCTCCTTCGGAGTCTTCGAGGCCCCGCCGGCCGACCTGGGCCGGATGGTCAAGCTGCTCTCGGGGCGGATGCCGGACCAGTCCCGCCCCGATGAAACCCTGGCCTCGTACACACTCGCCAGGGACAACGGCGTGCGCATTGGCTCGGTGATCCAGGTCCTGACGCCCACCCCGGCTCAGGTGAGAGCGGTGCAGGAGCTGGGCCCGTCGAAGATCAGTCTGGCGGCGGTCCCGCGGCACAGCCTTCGGGTGGTGGGCCTGGTGGTGGCAGAGAACGAGTTCCCCGCCGGGAACGGGCCCCGCTACGACCTGTTCCCGACGAAGGCGTACGCCGCGGCGGTGAATCACAATGCGTTGATGGTGCCGGTCTACTATGTGCGGCTCCGGCACGGCACGGCCGACCAGCCCGCGTTCGATAACCAGCTCCGCCCGCTGCATGCGCTCGGCGCCGACGACCTGGACATCGACGCCGCCGCGGTGCAGCGTGCGATCTGGCCGCAGGCTGTGGGCTGGTGGGTGCTGGCGGGCCTGACCGCGCTGGCCGGGCTGGCCGTCATTGGGCAGGCCGCCAGCCGGCAGTTCGTCACCGACCAGGACGACCACGCGGCCCTGTCCGCAATGGGCGTTCGGACCGGGCAGTTCGTGACGCTCGGGCTGGCGCGCGCCGCCATCATCGGCGCCGCGGGCGCGGCCGGGGCCGTGGCCCTGGCCGCGGCGCTCTCCCCGCTGACCCCGGTCGGCGAGGCGCGGCTGGCCACCAGCTCGCCGGGCGGGGTCGTCATCGATCCGCTCGTCACGGCGGCCAGCGCGCTGGCCACGGCGGCCGTCGTCGTGGCGCTGTCGGCCTGGCCGGCGGTGCGTTACGCACGGCGGCCGGGCCCCGACCCGCCGCGGCGTTCGGCCCCGGCGCCGCTGGTCCGGGCGCTGGCTGGGGCCGGCGCCCCGCCCAGCGCCGTGATCGGGGTCCGGCACGCGCTGGAGCGCGGCCGCGGCCGCCGGCCGGTCCCGGTCGGGACCGCGCTGCTCGGCACGGTGATGGCCGTCGCCGCGCTGTCTGCGACCGCGGTGTTCGGCGCCAGCCTGACCCGGCTCATCACCTCGCCCGCGCTGTACGGCGCGCCCTTCCAGGTGGAGTTCACCAACCAGGGAACGGGGTCCGGGGCCGTTCTCACCGGGGCGCTGCTGACCAGCTTGCGGCGGGACCCGGCGATCAGCCGGATCACCCTGGTCACGGTGGCGGAGATCGAGGTCAACGGCCAGCACGTCCGCTCGCTCGCGGTGAACGCGGTCCGCGGCCCGGCCCTGATCTCGGCCGTGGACGGGCGGCTGCCCCGGCGCGACCGGGACATCGTGCTGGGCGCCGCGACGATGCGCGCCATCGGGACGCGGCCGGGGGGCATGGTCCGGGTCACCGTCCCCGACCCGGTGACCGGCGCCGCGCACACGGCCCGGTTCCGCGTGGTCGGCCGCGCGTCCTTCCTGTCCACCTTCGGCACCGGCGGGCTCGGCAACGGGGCCGCGATGACCGTGGGCGCGCTGGCCGCCGTCCAGTGCCCGCCCGGCGGCGGGCAGCCAGCCTGCCGGGACCACGCGCGGCGGGGGGTCATGTACTCGGTGCTGGCGCGGTCCGTCCCCGGCCCGGCCGGGGCCGCGGCCCTGGCCCGGTACACCAGCAGATACCGGCCGTACGTAGCCATCCCGCTGGAGCCGGTCGAACTGGTCAACTTCGGTCAGTCGGTCAGCTTCCCGCTGCTGTTCGGGGTGGCGCTGTCGCTGTTCGCCGCCGCCACCATGGTGCACCTGCTGCTGGTCAGCGTGAACCGCCGCCGGACCGAGGCCGGCGTGCTGAAGGTGCTCGGGTTCCTCCGGCGCCAGGTCGCGGCGATCGTCGGCTGGCAGGCGACGGTGGTGGCACTGATTGGGATCGTTGCCGGCGTGCCGCTGGGCATCGCGGCGGGCAAGATCGCCTGGCGGCTGTTCGCCACCAACTTCGGTGTGGTGCCGGTGCCGGTGGTGCCGGCCGCGGTGCTGGCCGTGCTCGCCTGCGGGGTGCTCGTGGCCGCGAATGCCCTGGCCGCCGCCCCCGCCTGGCTGGCCGCGCGATCACGCCCGGCCCAGCTGCTCAGGGCCGAGTGAGGCAGGCCGCGACGAGCCTGCGGGCCGCGGCTCAGTCGTGGCCCTCGCCCGGGAACGTGGGGACGTAGTACTCGAACGCGGCCGAGGTGATGTCCCGGCCGCATGTGCGGGCCATGAGGGTGGCGAACTTGCCCACCCCGGTGGCCGGGGCCGGGATCCGGTGGTGGGTGATGACGATGAACCCGCCGACGGGGCAGAGGACGCCCGGGCGGTTGGCCATCACGATGGCCACCTCCAGGGCCATGGCGAGCACGTCGGCGCGCAGCCCATCGTCCGTCAGGCCAGCGCTCATCGCGATGACCTTGCCGTCGGCGACGATGGCGGCGGTGTCGCCGTCGTCGCGCGGGTAGTCGCGGACCCGGATGCCGGTTTCCATGGCAATGCTGTAGAGGCAGGCGAGGGGGGTGGGCCAGCCAAGGGCATTGCCTATTGCGCGCTCAGAGACCGCCATGTGACGTCGTTCCTGTCTAAGGGGCCGGATACTTGTCAGACGCGCGATCCAGATGCCCGGTTCACATGAGATCCCGAGCACCTCGGCGAGACGGCGGCGCTAGTCGTGCTCGCGGATCCAGCGCGGGCGCCGGAACAGGCGGCCCAGGACGTCGTGCAGGCTGTTCCCTGAATCCGCCAGCGCATCGACCCGGTACACCGGCGGCCCGTCCGGCGGCGGCAGCTGGCCGGCCTGCGCGTCGTCGAGGCCGCTCTGGATGTGGCTCCGCGTGATCTGCCGCACGTCGTCGGCGTCGATGAAACGGAGGCCGTCCCTGGTGGCGATCACGATCCCGTCGAAGACATCGACTTCGGGTACCTGCAGCACGTGCTCGAGGGTCCCGATCTGCGTGCCGGATCTGCTCAGCACCGGCGTCCCGCGGGTCGCCGCCAGGTATGAAATAGCCTCATCGTCAGTCACGCTCGCACCCTATTCCTTTATGGGCGGCCGGGGCATCAGCGC
This sequence comes from Streptosporangiaceae bacterium, assembly GCA_035473755.1. GTDB lineage: Bacteria > Actinomycetota > Actinomycetes > Streptosporangiales > Streptosporangiaceae > UBA9676. The sequence continues at coordinate 9,457 of DATINY010000217.1, read as the reverse complement.
TGGCCGCCGCGAACGCGACGATCTCCTCGAGCCCGGCCGGTAGCCGTCGCTGGTGTCGACCTCGATCGAAGGGCCGCCACACCTTGTCCTGGAACGCCGCCTCTGCCACCGTGGTCACGCCGGCCGTCAGCAGCAGCTCGAGCACGCGGGCAGGGAGGTCACGGCCTTCTCCGGCGCCGGACCTCCCGGAGGACGGTCCGGAAGGGGATGATCATGAATAGGGCGATGACGAAGTAGAGGATCACCGCGACCCCCGGACGCCACAGCCCGATGCCGATCACCACCACGTAGGACGCCAGGCTGGGGTCGAGCTTCGAGGTGAGGGCCCGCACGTCCGCTTCAGAGTTGTCCTTCGTGACCAGCCGCTGCCAGAGCGCATAGTGCCAGACGATGGCGATGAAGCCGCTGATGGCCAGGAGGTTGAGCCCGTAGACCGTGACCGCGATCCGCTCGTCGCCCTCGTTGGACAGGTACTCCGCGAGCATATGGGTGGGGAACGGTAGCACCGACACGAAGAACAGCAGCGCGAGATTGAGGCGCAGCAGGATGGCGTCGGCCCGGTCGAGGTACTCGGTGATGACCGAGTGGTTGAGCCAGGCGTTCCCAATCGTCGCGAAGCTCACCAGGTAGGCGAGGTAGGTAGGCCACTGCTTGGCGAGCTGATGGCCGACGTCCCTGCTGGTCACGGCCGGTATCACCAGATCCAGCACGAGCAGGGTGGCCGCGATGGCGAAGATACCGTCGCTGAGCGCCTCCATTCTGGAGGTCCGCAGGCTGAGCCGCGGGCGGCGATCAGCCGGTTCGGTGTCGGTCATCCGATCTCCCCGATCTCCTCGGTGAGGGCATCCCACATCAGCGCGCTGTCCTTATTCTGCTCATGCGGGGCCCGGAAATCGCGGACGGAGAGCGCGATGTCATCCAGACGCCAGCGCAGCCGGTACAGGTCCATGGCGGCCCCGCTGACCCGGCGCCCGGTGAGCTCGGCGTAGCGGCCGGCCGCGCGGGCATCGTCGCCGGCCCCCAGCCACAGGTCGCGCTCGGGCAGCGCCAGGCCGGCGGTGTCCCAGTCGATCAGCAGCAGCCTGCCCCCGCTGCGCATGATGTTGCCCGGATGCGGCTCCCCATGGGTGATCACGGGCGGCCCGCTGCCGGCGGCGGCGCCCACCAGCTCATCGAAACGCGCCAGTGCCCGGCCCAGGCGGGCGGCATGCCGGGCCAGCAGCCGGCGCACCGGCCCGCTGTAGGGGCCGCCGCTCCACGGCTGGCCGAGCTCACCGAGCGCGGCCTCCAGCGCCGGCCGGCTGGCGGGGGTGGGGCTGCGGGCCAGCGCCGTCCGCCGGGCCAGCGGGGTGGCGCCGTGCAGCCGGGCCAGGATGCCGATGAGGGCAAGCCGGTCGCGCCCGGGCAGCCCGTCGCCGAAATCCCCGGCCGCGCCGTCGACGTAGGGAAAGACGGCGACGGCGTGCCCGGCACCGAGCGGGGCGAGCGCCTGCCCCCCGGTGGTCGGTACCGGCGCGACGGCGAACTCCAGGCCCGCCCGGTGCAGGACGGTGACGGTCTCCATCGAGGCCCGCAGGTCCGCGAATCCGGCTGCCGGGCCGGCGCCACGCCAGCCGCCCGCCAGCTCCGCGACGGTGACGAACCAGCGGCCGCCCGCCGCGCCGGTGAGCTCCCAGTGGTGGTCGCCGAAGCCCACCGGCAGGTGACGCAGCCGCCCGGGGACGAGGCCCCACTGTTCGCGCAGGATGCGCGCCAGGTCTCGCTGATCGAGGTGGCCCGGCTGCTCCCTCACGGCCTTAGCGTACGGATCACCGTCGAGGTGTCACCTGGCGAGCCCGCCGATGCCGTGCTCAGGCACCCTGCATCTGCTGCATGGCCTTAACTACCGCCGCCTCGACCTCCTGCAGCTGGTCGCTGGGGCTGATCTGGATGAATTCGGTGCCGGCCTCCGCCGCCGGCGTGTGCCCGGGCGGCATGTAGAACGCATCGCCGGCCTCGCAGACCTCCTCATGGTCGGCGTAGCGGACGATCATCCTCCCCTTGAGGACATAACCCCAGTGCGGGCACGGGCAACGGCCCCCCGGCAGCCCGCTGAGCATCGGGGCCAGGTCATGATCCTGGCGGATGGACACGAAATTGACCGTGTAGCCATCCAGGTTCCCTGTCCGGTCCTCGGCCACGCCGTAGTCTCTGACCTCGGTGACGCTTTCCTTCGACACCTTCGGCATCTGGCTCATCTCCTCTACTCGATGATGCGCTGGTGCCATGACGCTAGGCGCGGGACGGCGGGCCGGTCATGAGGTGTTCACCTCATCTTCCGGGTGCTTGTCGCACGCCCTCCGCCGGCACCCACATACGGGATCATGGAGGATGGCCGGGAGGGAGACCGCGATGATGTGGCAGGAGCTGCTCGCCTACTGCCTGGCCAAACCCGGCGCGTGGCAGGACGAGCCATGGGAAGGCGATGTCGTCGTGAAGGTCAGCGGCAAGATCTTCGCGTTCCTGGGGTCGCCGCAGGCCGCCACGGTGGGGGTCAAATGCGGCCCGAACCGCGAGCTGGCCGACGAGTGGCTACTGCGCTACCCCGGGGATGCCTCGGTCATGGCCTACATCGGCCGCTCCGGGTGGAACAGCCTGCGGGTCGGCGGCGCCATCCCCGACGATGAGCTGCTCGAGGCCATCGACGCCTCCTATGACGCCGTGGTGGCCAAGCTGCCGAAGAGGGATCGCCCGCGGAGTGGGTAGTTTGTCGGCATGGGGACAGATGCATACGCGGACGCCGCCGGCCTGGTCGCTCGTTCGGCGGCGGCCTACGTGGCGAGCGTGCCCACCGACCCGGCGGACGACGGCTTCTTCGGGCCTGCCAGCATCACCTGGCAGCTGAGCGGCGACCTGTCCTCGATCGTGGCCGGCCTGCGGGCGCTGCTGGTCCAGGCGCTGCACCCGGTGGCGATGGGCGGGGTCGACCAGCGCAGCGACTGGCGCCGCGACCCGGTCGGCAGGCTCGCCGCCACCTCGTCCTACCTCGCCACGGTCAGTTACGGCGACCGGGCGGCGGCCGAGCGCGCGGCGGCCAGGGTCCGCCGGATCCACGAGCACGTCCACGGCACCGACCCGGTAACCGGCCGCCCGTACGCGGCCAGCGACCCGGCCCTGCTGCTGTGGGTGCACGCGACGCTGGTCGAATCGACGATGGCCGCCTGCGAGCTGTTCGGGACGTCGCTGGAGCCCGCCGACGGCGACCGTTATGTCGCGGAGATGGCGGTCGCGGCCGAACTGGTCGGCATCCCGGCCGCGCTGGTCCCGCGGGACCTGGCCGGCCTGCGGCACTACCTGTCGCCGGTGCGGCCCGAGCTGCGCTGCACACCCGCGGCCGCCGACGCGGCCGCCTTCCTGCTCGAACCGCCGGGCCTGGATCCCGACATCGCGGAGATCTGGCAGGACATCCGCGACGGAGCGATCGCCGCGATGCCGGACTGGGCGCTGCAGCTGTACGGCTACCACGCGCCGGGAGCCCTGACCCCGGCCCGCCGGGCCGAGATCCGGCAGGCACTCGGCGTCCTGGACGTGGTGTTCCTGGGCGAACCCGGCGTGCTGGAGGCGCGGCAGCGGATCGCCCTCCGGATGCGCGCCGCGCAGCGCGCATGAGGAAAACCCTCGCCGCGGCGGCGGCCGGCGCTGCGCTCGCGGCCGCGGGCCTGATCGTGGCGCGGCGCCGGGGCCGCCTGCCGCTGCGGCGGCGGGGCCGGCTGCGGATGCGGCGGGGGCTCGCGGCCCTGCAGCTCGCCGCGCGCGGCGGCGCACGTTACACCCGCAGCGCGCCGCGGTTGTTCGCGTCCGCCGGCCGCGGCCGGGAACAGCTGCGTAACGACCTGGCGCTGGAGACCGCCGAGGACGTCGCCAGCACCCTCGGGGCGATGAAGGGCGTCCTGATGAAGATCGGCCAGATGGCCAGCTACGTGGACGACGGCCTGTCCCCCGCCGCCCGCCGCGCCCTGTCCCGGCTGCAGGACAGCGTTCCCCCGATGAGCGCGGCGCTCGCGGCGGGCGTGGTGGAATCCGAGCTGGGCCTGCCCCCGGAACGGGCGTTCGCGCGCTGGGACCCGGAACCGATCGCCGCCGCGTCGATCGGGCAGGTGCACCGGGCGATCACCCACGACGGCCGCGCGGTCGCGGTGAAGGTGCAGTATCCCGGCATCGCCGAGACCATGGCGGCCGACCTCGACAACGTCTCCCTGCTGCGCAGGCTGCTCCGCATCACCGCGCCCAGCCAGGACGTCGACGCGCTCATCAACGAGCTGAGGGACCGCGTGCTGGAGGAGCTCGACTACCGCCAGGAGGCGGCCAACCAGCGGCTGCTGGCCGCCTACTACGACGGTCACCCGACGATCCACATCCCGCGGATCATCGACGAGCTGTCGGGCAGGCTGGTGGTGACGAGCGAGCTGTCCGACGGGGCCCGCTTCGCCGAGCTGGCCGGCTGGCCCCAGGAGGAACGCGACCTGGCCGCGGAAACGATCTACCGGTTCGTGTTCCGGAGCCTGTACGAGGCACATGCGTTCAACGGCGACCCGCACCCGGGCAACTACCTGTTCCACGGCGGCGGCCGGGTCACCTTCCTCGATTTCGGCCTGGTCAAGCACTTCACGCTGGCCGAGCTGCAGCCGCTGATGCAGATGGCCCGCAGCCTGTGCGTGGACAACCAGCCCGAGGCCTTCCGCCGCGCCATGGAGGACGCCGGGTTCCTGGTCCCGGACGCCCCGCTGAGCACCGAGACGATCGTGGACCACCTGGGCGTCTTCTACGCCACCATCCGCCGGCCGGGCCGGCTGACCATCACCCCGGACTACGCCTCGGCCGTGGTGCGCCGGTTCTTCGACCTGCGCAGCCCGGTGGCGGAGTACGTGAACATCCCGCAGTCGTACGTCATCCTGCAACGCATCAACCTCGGCCTGTTCGCGCTGCTCGGCGAGCTGTCCGCGACCGCCGACTGGCGGGCCATCGCCGAGGAGATCTGGCCGTTCGTCCAGGCGCCGCCGTCCACCCCGATGGGGGAGGCCGAGACGGCGTGGCGGGCGAGGCGGCTGGCGGCCGCGCGGGACTAACGACGTGGCCCGCTGGGTGCTGCACGTCGACCTCGACCAGTTCATCGCCGCCGTCGAGGTGCTGCGCCACCCGGAGCTGCGCGGGCGGCCGGTGGTGGTGGGCGGCGACGGCGACCCGGCCAAACGCGGGGTGGTCAGCACCGCCTCGTACGAGGCGCGCGCCTTCGGCGTGCATTCGGGCCTCGCGCTCCGCACCGCCCACCGGCGCTGCCCGGACGCGGTGTTCCTGCCGGTGGACCGGAAGGCGTACGAGGCCGCCTCGGCGGAGGTGATGGCGGAGCTGGGCGGGCTCGGCGCGGTGCTAGAGGTGGCAGGCTGGGACGAGGCGTTCCTGGCCGCCGACACCGGTGACCCGGAGGCGCTGGCCCGCCGGATCCAGGACCGCGTCCGCGCCGCGACCGGCCTCGAATGCACGGTCGGCATCGGCGAGAACAAGCTCCAGGCCAAGCTGGCCGCCGGGTTCGGCAAGCCCGCCGGGATCTTCCGGCTCACCCACCAGTCCTGGTACGCGGTGCTCGGCGACCGCCCCACCGACGCGCTGTGGGGGGTCGGGCCCAAGACGGCCCGGCGGCTCGCCGCCCTGGGCATCCGCACCGTCGCCGACCTGGCCGGCACCGATCCGCGTGACCTGGCGGCGCACCTCGGCCCGGTGACCGGGCCGTGGCTGGTCCAGACCGCCCGCGGCCTCAGTCCCGCCCCGGTGGATGCCGCGCCCTACGTGCCCCGCTCGCACGGCCAGGAGGTCACGTTCCAGCGCGACATCACCGACTGGGAGCAGGTGCGGAACGAGGTAGCGCGGCTGGCGCGCCAGGTGGCGGCCGGCATCGCCGGCGGCCAGCGGCCGGCGCGGCGGGTCGTGGTCAAGGTCAGGTACGCGCCGTTCATCACCCAGACCCACGGCCACCTGCTGCCCACCGCCACGTCGGACGCTGCGGCGATCGAGCAGGCCGCCCTCGCCGCGCTGGGCCAGTTCAGGCCGGGCCGCCCGGTCCGGCTGCTGGGCGTCCGCGCCGAATTCACCCGGTGACCCTGGCCACGGCCGGCGGCCCGCGGTCAGTCCTCCCCGGCCGGCTCCCGGTCGTGCAGGCGGCGCACTTCCAGGACCTGGGCGCCGAGCGCCTCGAGCCTGGTCAGCAGGCCATACAGCGCGGCCTGGTCGGGAAGGACGCCGTGAAGCATGGTCCCGACCGGCTCCACGCTGGCGTTGAGCTGCTCGAAGTCGAGCAAGGCCTCAGGTGGGAGCGTCCCCGACACGCGGATCTCGTAATGATGCGGGGAAGTCAAGGTCAGGCCCCCAGCGTGCTCGGAAGGCGGACTTTCTGCTGCCTACCATGCCGCGCATCGGGCCGCCGGGAGCCACCCATGGTGGGTGATTCGTCACCCGGGTGAGTTTCGGGCGGGGTGATGACGGCTCACCCGCTCATCGGCCAGCTTGAGGGCACGGATCTCAGTTCAGGCATGGCCGCGGGCCGCGGCGGGGACCTCCCTGATGCGCGGCGCGGGCCGTTTGGCATGCTGGAACAGGGGGGTGCCGATGGCGGCGCGCGCGACGGTGGGTTCAGCGAGGGGTGCCCGGACATCGATGGACGCTGACATTTCGATCCTGAGATCCAAGATCACAATGCCCGTCGCGCCGGACTGGGCCGTCCCGCGGCCAAGGCTCGACCATCTCATCGCCGATGGCGTACAGGGGCCGCTAACGGCGCTGATGGGACCGCCGGGCATGGGCAAGACTCTGGCCATGGCCTCGTGGGCCGCCGGGAACCAGGCCTCGTCGCCGGTGGCATGGGTCACCCTGGACGAGTTCGACAACAGGCCGCGGGTGCTGTGGAGCTACGTCATGACCGCCCTGCGGCGGGCGGGCGTCGCGGTGCCGCACATGTCCTGGTCGGCGGCGTGCGTGGACACCGTGGACCACGAGTTCATCGTGCGGCTCGCCGCGGCGCTCGCCGCGGCGGAACCGCCGGTCATCCTGGTCCTGGACGATCTTCATCTGCTGACCGAGCGCCCGGTCCTGCAGGGACTCACCTACCTCATGCGGAACGCACCACAGGGTCTGCGGCTGATGGTGGCCTCGCGGATAGATCCGCTCCTGCCGCTGCACCGGTTCCGGCTCACCGGCGAGCTGACGGAGATCCGGGTCGACCAGCTCGCGTTCAGCGTCCCCGAGGCCGGGCTGCTCATGGCCCAGCATGACGTTGCCCTGCGGCAGGACGCGCTCGAATGCCTCACCGAGCGGGCGGAGGGCTGGGCCGCCGGGCTGCGGCTGGCGGCAATCTCGATGCAGGGGCACCCCGACCCGGAGCAGTTCGTCAAGGAGTTCGTGGCCGAGGACAGCCCGGTGGTCGGCTATCTCGTGGAGGAGGTGCTGAACGCCCAGCCGCCCGGGATCCGCGACCTGCTGCTGAGGACGAGCATTCTGGACAGCTTCGACACCGGCATCGCCGGTGAGCTGAGCGACGGGCAGGCCGGGAATGACGTGCCGGACCTCGTGCGGGCGAATGCCTTCGTGCTGCCGGCCGGCGCCGGCTGGTACCGCTACCACGCGCTGTTCGCCGACGTCCTGCGCCTGAAGCTGCGCCACGAGTCGCCTGACCTGGTGCCGGAGCTGCACCGGCGAGCGGCCGGCTGGTACCGGCGGAACGGCCTGCTCACCCAGGCGGTACGGCACGCGGCGGCGGCGGGCGACTGGCAGCTGGCGGCCGGGATCGTGGTGGGTGAGCTGGCGGCGGGCCAGCTCACCGAGACCGGAGGGGACAACTCGCTGGCCGGCGAGTTCACGCGAATGCGCCCGGCCCAGGCCTGGACCAGGCCCGAACCGCTCCTCGTCGCGGCGGCGCTGGCGCTGGCCGAGGATCGGCCCGCCAGCACCTGGCTAGCGGCGGCGGAGGGCATGTTCGGTGCGCTGCCGTCCGCGGAAGCCACCCCGGCGCGCCTGGCGGCCGCGCAGATCCGGCTGGCCATGTCCCGCCGCACCGGGGACCTGGGATCCATGGCCGCCGCGGTGGTCGAGGCCCAGGCCATGCTGGCGGCGATGCCCACGGGAGTGGCGGCACGGTGCCCCTGGGTCGGCGCACAGGTGCTCTCGGGCCGCGGCGCCGTGGAACTGTGGTCCGGGCACCTGGGCGAAGCGGCCGCCACGTTCGAGGCGGCCATCGCCGCCATCCCGGCGGCGGACAGCACCCACGAGCGGGCCGGCTGCCTGGGGTACCTGGCGCTGGCCGACGCGCTGCGGGGCCGGCTGAACCGTGCCGCGGGCACGGCCGCGCAGGCGTCCGAGGCCGAGGGGGAGCGGCTCTCGGCGCCGGTCAGCCCGGCGGCTCATGTCGCGCTGGCGGCGGTCCATGTGGAGCGCAACGAGCTACGCCAGGCACATGGCGAGCTGAAACAGGCGGAGGCCGCCCTGCGGCTGCGCCCGGACCGGCTGACCGGGACGGTCGCCTGCCTCGTGGCGGCCAGGAAAGCCGTGGCCGAGGGCCACCCGGACAGTGCGGTAGAGATCATCCGCAAGGCCCGGCAGGGGGTGCCGCTCCCGTACTGGCTCGAGCGCCGGCTGGCCATGCTCGAATCGCGTGCCTGCGCCGCGGCCGGTGACGCGGCGTCCGCGCTGGACACGGCGGGCCGGGCCGACCCGGCCTCGCTCGAGGCGGCCGTCACCCAGGCCCACGCCTGGCTGGCCGCGGGAGATCCGAAGGCGGCCAGGAAGTCGCTCGCGGGCCACCGGGAACGGGCCGAGGCGGTGCCCGATCACGTCCGGCTGGAAGCATGGCTGACCACGGCCCGGCTCAGCTACGGCGATGGCGACCGGGCCGAGGGCCGCCGGTCGCTGCAGCGTGCGCTGCGGCTCGGGCAGCCGGAGCAGCTCCGGCTGCCGTTCGCCCTGGAGCGGATGTGGCTCCGGCGGGTGCTGCGGGCCGATCCTGACCTGGCGCAGGTCTACCGGGATCTTTTAGAGCCGGACCTGGTGGGCCCGGCCCGGGAACCGGCCCCGAAGCCAGGCACGCGCGCGGCACCGGTCATGCTCGAGCCGCTCAGCGGCCGCGAGCTTGAGGTCCTCCAGTACGCGGCCGAGATGCTCGACACCACCGAGATCGCCGCCGTGCTGTTCATCTCGGTCAACACCGTCAAGAGCCATCTCAAGAGCATCTACCGCAAGCTGGCGGTGACCCATCGCGGCGAAGCCGTCCGCCGCGCCCGGCAGCTCCGGATCCTGTGACCGGCGGGGCGCTAGCTGGCGATCCCGAGCTCGTTGAGGCTGACGATGTGCAGGGCTAGTTCGTGCAGGCGGTCAAGCAGCCCGTGGAGCTCGGACTCGTCCCGCACCGAGGCCACAATGGACGTCCGGCCTCCGC
>DATINY010000216.1:0-3363 GCA_035473755.1 Streptosporangiaceae bacterium | reverse complement strand
CCGACGTCAGGCCATGCTGAGCCCGTCCAGGCGTTCGATCTAGCTGCTTGACCTCGCACCGAGCGACACCGAGCTACGGGAGGATCTCCTGCATGGGCGCCCGTCCTGCCGATTAGCCGGTTATGGCGCCGGCCGTTGTTCCTCTCTGAGAGCGCGGGCAGGCAAGGCCCTCTGCCACTGAGGGAGTGACAGACTCCCCCGAGGGGATGTCCGGAACGACTCTGCGGCTCCGACGTCTCAGCCGAAGGACGCCGGCCAGCGGCGCCCGTATCGGAAGGAGACGCTCATGAAGTACATGATCTTGGTGTATGCCTCACAGCGGGACTACGACGCCATGGTCGGCAAGCCGGCTCCTGGCGAGTCTGGTTGGAGCGGCGCGGATTTCGCGGCCTTGGGCCAGTTCATGGAGCAGTTCGCTAGGGATCTGGCCGAGTCCGGGGAACTGGTGGACACCCGCGGCCTGACCGCCCCGTCGCAGGCCAGGCGGATCCGGCTGGCCAACGGCGCGCCGGTGGTCACCGACGGCCCATACGCCGAGGCCGAGGAGGTGCTGGCCGGGTACTGGATCGTCGAGTGCGACAGCCTGGACCGGGCGACCGGCATCGCCAGCCGGCTAGGCAGCATTCCCGGCCCGGAGCACGTCCGCGCCCGGGCGTACGCGGACGTCCGGCCGCTGGCGGAGTCACGGCACGACCTGGACGGCTGATGTGCCCGAGCCGGGGACCAGCATCGAGGACCTGCTGCGCGACCTCGCGCCGCAGGTCCTCGGCGCGCTGGCACGACGATACGGGCATTTCGACCTCGCCGAGGACGCCGTCCAGGAGGCGCTGCTCGCGGCCGCGAGCCAGTGGCCGGCTGACGGAATCCCGGCCAGCCCACGCGGCTGGCTGATCACCGTCGCCGCCCATCGGCTGACCGACCTGTTGCGCTCCGAGGAGGCCAGGCAGCGCCGGGAGGAAGCCGCTGCCCGGCAGGTCCCGGCCGGCGGGGCCGACACGCCGCCCGACGCCGACGACACGCTGGGCCTGCTGTTCTTGTGCTGCCACCCCGCACTGTCGGTCGCCTCGCAGGTCGCACTGACCCTCCGCGCGGTCGGCGGCTTGACCACGGCCGAGGTCGCCCGCGCGTTCCTGGTGCCCGAGGCGACGATGACCCGGCGGATCACTCGCGCCAAGCAGGCCATTGCCGGCGGCGGCGCCGAGTTCACTATGCCGGAGCCCGACGAGCGCGCCGTCCGGGTCACGGCGGTGCTGCAGGTCATCTACCTGATCTTCACCGAAGGCTACGCCAGCACATCCGGGCCGAGCCTCCTCCGCCCGGACCTGTGCGCCGAGGCCATCCGGCTGGCCCGGATGCTCCGCGCGCTGCTGCCGGGCGACGCCGAGGTCACCGGGCTGCTCGCGCTCCTGCTGCTGACCGACGCCCGGCGCCTGGCCAGGACCAGCCCGGGCGGGCTGCCGGTGCCGATGGCCGAGCAGGATCGCGGCAAGTGGGACGCCGCCCAGATCGCCGAGGGCACGGCACTGGTTACCGAGGCGCTGCGGCGTGGGCCGCCGGGCCCATACCAGGTCCAAGCGGCGATCGCCGCCTTGCACGACGAGGCTCCCACGGCCCAGGAAACCGACTGGCCGCAGATCCTGGCCCTGTACGAGGTGCTGATGCAGGCGAGCGACAACCCGGTTGTCGCGCTCAACCACGCCGTGGCCGCGGCCATGGTGCACGGCCCGCGTGTCGGCCTAGACCTGCTAGAGAACGTCGGCGCGGACCAGCGGATCGCGGCTGGGCATCGGCTGCACGCCATCCGGGCCAACCTGCTGGAGATCGCGGGTGACCGGGACGCCGCCCGGCACGCCTACCTGCGTGCCGCCGAGCTGACGGCCAGCCCACCGCACCAGCGATATCTGAACGCCCGCGCCGCCCGGCTCGCCGGCCAGGCAAGCTGACAGCCGGCCCCACTCGCCCTCCAGCCAAGGTCGGCAGCCATGCTCAGATCATCTGTTCGCGTGCGGCATCGCTGGACCGAGATGGCGAACGGGCCGCAGCGCAGACCGGCGGGAGTGTGCGCCCGCTCAAGTCGATCGCTGATCACATAGCGTGAGACAAGGCGTCCGGCCCTGGAGAAGCTGACCGGGACGCGACGTTAAGTTCGCCACGCCGTGCTCAAAGAGGTGACCGCAACAGCCTGCCGGCCAGTGACGCTCTCCTGGCCCGCAGGTCATCCATCATGCCCGCCTGCGCGTCAAACCTGCACAAGCTGCGCCCGCGTTGTATCGAGACCGCTAAGGAGGCGAACAGGCCACCATGGGTATGCCGCCTTATCCGGCTAGGACCATTGCGAAGTGGTTCATTTCCTGGGCCGAAGCCGGGGAACAGGAGCTCTCCAGCCTCAGGCTGCAAAGGCTCCTCAGTCGCGCCCAGCGCCACTATCTCGCCCGCTACGGGCGCTCGCTGCTGGTCGAGCCAATGCCGGCGTGGTCCCCCGGCGGCCCGGTGGTGCCGCAGGCCGACGGTGCGGTCCAGGCCGCCGGGGCCGCCGATGACGACGCGTACACCCGGCACGACGTGGACCCCGCCACGGCTGATTTCCTCGGCGAGGTCTGGGACACCTACGGCGGCTGTTTCGCTGAGGTGAGACTGGTGATTCCCGCGACCCACCAGTATCTGCACGGGACATCGCCTCACCGCGATCAGGTACCCGTCGGGGGCACAGCGTAGCTGCCGTCACCTGGCCGCGGAGTTTCACACTCCGCGCTGCCTGCACCGCCGAAAGTCACTATGGCGCCGGTTATGAGCGCGGTCGCCTGTTCCCGGGCGGCCTCCCGTGGCTGGCGCCCTGGCGAGTTCACCGTAGGCGGGCGGTAGCGTTCTGCTCATGCCCGCAGTCCCGCAGCAAGCCGTTCCGCCGCCGGCCGTGCCGCCACCCGCCGCGCCGCAGCACGGCCCCAGGTTCCCCTCGCCCCGGCTGTGGCGGATGCGCTGTGCCGAGGTGATGGGGTGCGCCGTCGTCCTCGCCGCGGCGGCGGGAACGGGAGCGGGACTGGCGGCCGGCCCGGCCGCGGCTGTGATCGCCGTCGGCGCCGTGGCGGCCGGCGCGGCGCTCGCGCTGTGGTTCGCGCGCAACCGCTTCCGGTCCTGGGCCTACCAGGAACGCGATGAGGACCTGATCGTCGAGCGCGGGGTGCTGATCCGCAGGCTGTCGGTGGTTCCCTACGGCCGCATGCAGTTCGTCGACGTGACCGCCGGCCCGGTCGACCGGGTCTTCCGGCTCGCTACGGTGCGGCTGCACACGGCGGCGGCGGCCAGCGATGCCCGCATCCCGGGGCTGGAGCGGGACGAGGCGGCGCGGCTGCGCGACCGGCTGGC
>DATINY010000215.1:0-15824 GCA_035473755.1 Streptosporangiaceae bacterium | reverse complement strand
CAGCCCGAGCCGGCGCATCGCCTTGCGGTAGGCGACCGCCACCGCGTCGAACTTCAGGTGCAGCTCGGCGGCCAGGTCGAACGGCACCCGCTCGGGCCGCTGCGACTCCACCACCACCTGGTCCTGGCCGAAGATCGTGTTCTCGAACTCCTGCAGCACCAGCGCGGGCTGGTCGACGTTGTAGTTGCGGCCGATGAGCACATACCCGGCGCAGCTGTCGGTGCCGAACGGCTGGGAGGCGAAGAAGTACACCATGCCGCGCTCGCCGCCCCAGCCGAGGCGCAGCACGATCGTGTACGGCAGGTGCAGCTCGTAGCGGCTGCGGCGTTCCGGCGGCCCCGCCTGCTCGTTGCCGAACACCGGGAAGTCCTCGGGGTTGGGGGGCTCCGGCCGGACGATCGAATAGTGCAGAACGTTTTCCTCGGTGCGGACCTCGTGCCGGGGCACCACCGGCCGTTCGGGGTCGCCCAGCAGGCCCGGGTGGACCCACGGGAAGTGCCCGAAGTCGGTGAAGTTCTCCACCTGGCGGGCGGCGTCGCAGCGCCAGCGGTACGGGCCGGCCGTCACCACCGTCCACCCGCCGTCCTCCAGTTCGGGCACCTCGGGCAGGGGCCAGCGCGGTTCCGCCAGGGCCACCCAGATCAGGCCGTACCGTTCCTGGCAGCCGAACGCGCCGATCCGGGCCTTGGCCGGCACCCGCGACGGGTCTTCGAGCTGGGGAATGGCGGCGCAGCGGCCGTCGGCCCGGTAACGCCAGCCGTGGTAGGGGCAGACGAGCTCGTCGCCGGTGATCCAGCCGAGCGACAGGGCCGTCCCCCGGTGCACGCACAGGTCCGAGTTGGCGCGCGGCTCTCCGCCGGGGCCGCGCCACAGGACGAGCGGCTCGCCGAGCAGGTCGGCATGAACGGGCCGGTCGGCGAGGTCATGGCCGAACGCCACCGGATGCCAGCAGGCCCGCAGCGCGGCCACATCGGCGAACGCCCCCGGCGCCGTTGTCACGTCAGTACTCTGCATGCGAGCCTCCCCTGGCCAGCACCCGGGCACCGCGCCTGGGTGGCGGCGCCTGCTGGACATTTATCGACAAAGAGACTATGTGCCGCCGGCCCGCCGGTCACCAGGCCGGGGGTGGCTGTCACGCGGCGTGGCATGACGTGATGACAATCGTCCGCTGGATAGGGACCAACGTCCCTCCCGCCCGGGCCGCCGGGGTGGGATCAAGGAAGCAATGTTCGTCGGCGATGAGATCACCCTTGGTGCCGCCTACCCCGACGCACGCGCGGGACTGCTGCGCCTCACCCACGGCGGCTGGCTCAGCGACGCCTCCGGCGACGCCTACGCCGAGGGCCTGGCCGGCCTGGTCCGGGTGGGGCCGTTCGGGGACATGCTGGGCGCGTCCAAGCTGGTCGGGGTCCTGCTGCTGGAGCCGGTGGAGCGCGAGAACAGCCTGACGCTGAGCCTGCGCTGGGAGGCCACCGGGGTCATGGGCCGCCTGTTCCCGGTGCTGGACGCGAACGTCATCCTGATCCCGGCCGGTGAGAACGCGTCCCAGCTGGCGCTGGCGGGCGCGTATCGGCCGCCGTTCGCCGCGGTAGGCCAGGGGCTGGACCGGGTGCTGCTCCACCGGGCGGCGTCGGCCACCGTGCGCTCGCTGCTGCGGCGCATGGCCGAGACGATCACGGCCGCCACCCCGGGCGCCAGCGGGCCGGGGCCAGCCACCGCCGGGCCCGAGCCGGCCGTCGCCGCGCCCGAGCTGGCCGTGCCGTCCCAGCCGCAGCCAGAGGCCGGGCGGGAATCCCCGGCCTGAGCGCCGGTAGCGTGGGCAGGCGTGCGGGAGCCAGGTGAGGAGCTGGCCGGTCACCCCGACCGGCTGCGGTGGAACGCGCGCTACGCGCACGGTGCCGGTGCCTCGTTCACGCCCCATCCGCTCGGCATGGCGGCGCTCTCGGTGCCGCCCCCGGCCGGTCCGGTGGCGGACCTGGCCTGCGGGCCGTCGGGCGCGGCGCTGCTGGCCGCGGCGGCCGGGCGCGAGGTGACGGCGGTGGACATCTCCGATGTCGCGCTGGGCCTGCTCGGCGAGGAAAGCCGCCGGCGGGGGCTGCGCGACCAGATCACCCTGGTCCAGGCCGACCTGCGGGACTGGCACCCGGCCGGAGCTCCCTACGCGCTGGTGCTCTGCACCGGCTACTGGGACCGGGCCGTCTTCGCCACCGCGGTCACCGCCGTGGCGCCGGGCGGCCTGCTGGCCTGGGAGGCGTTCACGGCCGGGGCGCGGCGGGCCCGGCCCGGGCTCTGCCCGGACTGGTGCCTGGCCGACGGCGAGCCGGCGTCCCTGCTCGGCGCCGGCTTCGAGGTCCTCGACGTCCGCGACCACCCCGATGGCGGGCGGGGGCCGAAACGGGCCATGCTCGCCCGGCGCCTCGCCGCCAGACACGGCCCGGCCGGACGTGCGTCACGGCGAGGACCCTGAGGCCCTCGCCGTGACCGGGTGCGCTTACCTCCGGCCTCACGCGGAGGCGTGGGTGTCCTGCTGTGCCTCCACCGGGTGGCTGCGGTTGGCCAGCCCCGCCCCGGCGTGCTGGCGGCCCGGCACAATCCCGCGGGTCGCGGTTATGTGCCGGCGGGTGGCCGTCGTCGGCGCGGCCGACCGGGTGAGGACGCTCTCGCCCTTGGCCAGGGCGGCCTTGGCCTGGAGGTAGGCCCGCGCCTCAGAGAAGTCCGGGCCGCGCTCCGGGCGCTTGAACGTCATCCACATGGGGATTCCGTACCAGGCCCCGAAGAACACTGCGGCAAGGGCAAGACTCGCCAGGACCAGCGGGGTCATGGGAGGTGCCTCCTTCGAATCCGTTGGCGCCTGCTGCGCCGGTCAGTGACCAGCATGTCCAACCGGATTCTCAGGGCACTGTGCCGGACTTCTGTGCCGCCTCTGAACCTTACGGCCTCTGAACCTTGCGGTCACGAAGCGCGCAGCCGCACCCCCCGCAGGCAGTACCACAGCGCGAACGCGAACGCCCCGGCCGCCACGGTGGCGGCGATGCCCAGGCTCAGCGGCTCGCCGACGCCGACGCCGCGCTGCACCGTCTCGAGGTCGGCGACCAGGCCGAAGCAGGCCACCGCGGCGATGCCGGCCAGGATCGCGCCGAGCCCCTCGGCCGTGCCGGCGGGGAGTGCGGTGACGGTGGCGCGATCACTCCAGCGGCGCCGCAGGAACAGGTAGGCGGCCAGCCCGGCCAGCCCGATCAGGCCGCAGGCCGTTGCCTGGAGCAGGTAGTCGAAGGCGTGGTCGGCCAGCATCGCGGTGACACACGACCGGGTGCCGGGATCACCCGCCAGCCAGCGGGAGCAGTCCGCCTGGGTGTAGGTGCCGGGCGGGAACGGGGTCGTCATGAACAGGTTCCCCTTCAGCGCCTGCAGCAGCCGCCCCACCAGCCCGGCCCCGCCGATGGCGACGAACCCGGCCCCGCCGACCAGGGCGGCGGTGAGGGTGAGCCGCCGCAGCAGTGCCGCCGACGGGCGGACGAGGCTGCCCCGGCGGCCGGTCACCGCGTTCACAGGGCCGATCCGCTCCAGCGCCTGCACCTGCGCGGTCTCCTCCGGCAGCCCGGCGGCGATGCCCTCGGCCACGGCATCGTGCAGGTGCGCCTCCACCTCGGCCAGCGTGTGCCGCACCTGACGGGGACTGCCGCTGAGCGACACCAGCAGCCGGTCCAGATAGTCCTCGATGAGGTCGCTGGGCGCGTCCGCGGTCCCGCCGCTCATGCCATGCCTCCCGCCGTCGCGAGCGCCGGGGCCGATGAGGCCCCCAGCACCCGGGCCATCGAGCCGCTGAACTCCCGCCACTGCGCCGCCTGCTCGGCCATGGCCGCCTCACCCGCCGCCGTGAGGTGGTAGATGCGGCGCCGCCGCCCCGCCACCACGTCCCAGCCGCTGGCGAGCAGGCCCGCGCCCTCCAGCCGGTGCAGTGCCGGGTACACGGTTCCCTCCGGCAGCTGGAACGCCCCGTCGCTGCGCACCTTGAGCCGGGTGATCACCTCATAGCCGTGGCCGGGCCCGCGGCTGAGCACGGACAGCAGCAGCAGATCGAGGTGGCCCTTCAGCTTCTCCGCCTTCATGCCTAGCAATACTAGGTATAAAGGCGGGCCGGTGTCCACTCGGCGGGCCGGTGTCCACCAAGCAGGCCACCGCCCACTAAGTAGGGCCGTCGGCGCGGCCGCCCGTGCCGCGTAGCGGTCAGGTATGCCGCGCAGCGGTCCCATCCGTGGCCGTTCCGGGTCCCTGCGGTGACCCGGAACGTGCGCTCGGTCCCGGCTCGGCCCGGCCACTCGGCGGCGACTCGGCCCGGGCGCTCAGCGGACCTTCCATGCCGGGCAGCGTAATGACGAAGCTGGTCCGGCCCGGCCGGCTCGTCACCCCGACGCTGCCGCCGTGCGCCGCCGTGACCGCGTCCACGATCGCCAGCCCAAGCCCAGTGCTGCCCGCGGCATGCGAACGGGAGGAGTCGCCGCGGACGAACCGCTCGAACAGGCCGGGCTGCAGGTCGGCGGGGATGCCTGGCCCGTCGTCGGTCACGTTCAGCATCACACTGCTGGCGTCCGGGCCCGGTTCGGTGAGCGTCACTGTGACCGTCGTCCCCGGCGGGGTGTGGCTGCCCGCGTTGCTCATCAGGTTGGCCAGCACCTGGCGCAGCCGGTGCTCGTCGCCGCGGACCATGACCGGCTCGTCCGGGAGCTCGAGCCGCCATCGGTGATCGGGGGTGGCCGCCCGGGCGTCGCTGGCGGCGTCGATGGCCAGCCGGGTCAGGTCGACCGGCTCACAGGCCAACGGCCGGCCGGCATCGAGCTGGGCCAGGAGCAGGAGCTCGTCCACGAGCACGCTCATCCGCGCCGACTCCGATTCAACCCGGCCCAGCGCGTGCGCGATGTCCTCGGGGACGGGCCCGGGATGCCGGCGGGCCAGCTCGGCGTAACCGCGGATGGCCGCCAGCGGCGTGCGCAGCTCGTGGCTGGCGTCGGCGGCGAACCGGCGCAGCCGCGCCTCGCTCGCCGCCCGCCGGGTCAGCGCCGCCTCCACGTGTCCCAGCATCCGGTTGAAGGCCGCTCCGACCTGGCCGACTTCGGTTCTCGGGTCCGCATCGGGCACGCGTTCGGGCAGGCTGACCTCCCCGCTCGCGAGCGGGAGCTCGGTGACGCGGGTGGCGGTCGCCGCCACCCGGCGCAGCGGCCGCAGCGACAGCCCGACAAACACGCTGCCGATGATCCCGGTGAACAGCAGGGCGCCGCCGAAGACCGTGATCGTGGCCAGCTCGACCTTCCGCAGCGTCGCCTCGACGTCGGCGAGCGGGAGCCCGGTGATGAGCACGTCGTGGTCGTGGCCGGGAATCGCCGTCAGCCGGTAATTACCGTGGAGGGAGTCGAGATCGATTGTGTAGAAGTGGCCGTCCGGCGGCAGCTGCGCCAGCGCGGCCTTGTCGGCGGCCGACAGCCGGGACTTGCCGCTGACGATGCCCTGGGCGGTGACGACGCCGTTCTTGACCCGCGCGCCGAAGGTGCCCGCCGCCTGGCCGGCGATCTTGCTGCAGTCCTGCTCCCCGGGCGTGGGTGCCAGTGGGTTCTGCGGCGGGGGGGCATTGCCCTCGTCTCCGGCGTTCTCGATCGCGTCGTTCGCCTCCATGCAGGCCGCATAACGCCCGCCCGCGGCCATCAGCTGGGCGTCGACCTGGCCGAGGAGTGCCCGCTGCAGCGTCACGTAGATGACGAGCCCGACCACGGCGCAGGCCACGGCGAGCAGCGCCACCAGGCCCGTGATCAGGCGCCAGCGCAGCGTGCGCCCGGCGAGCCAGTCGCCCACCCGGGACATCCGTGTCCGGGCCGGGTGGGCCGGGCCGCCATCGCGCTGGCTCATAAGCTGGCCGGCTTGAGCACGTAGCCGACGCCGCGGACGGTGTGGATCAGGGGTTCCCGGCCGGCGTCGATCTTCTTGCGCAGATAGCTGACGTAGAGCTCCACCACATGGGCCTGGCCTCCGAAGTCGTAGTTCCAGACCCGGTCGAGGATCTGCGCCTTGGACAGAACCCGGCGCGGGTTGCGCATGAGGAAACGCAGCAGCTCGAACTCGGTGGCGGTCAGCTCGATCACCTCACCGCCCCGGCGCACCTCGCGGGCATCCTCATCCATGGTCAGGTCGCCGACCACGAGCTCGGTCTCGCTGCGGGAACGGGCGATCCCGGCCCGGCGCAGCAGCCCGCGCAGCCGCGCGAGCACCTCTTCCAGGCTGAACGGCTTCGTCACGTAGTCGTCCCCGCCCGCGGTGATGCCGGCCACCCGGTCCTCAACCGCGTCCCGCGCGGTCAGGAACAGCACGCAGACGTGCGGGAGCTCGGCCCGCACCCGGCGCAGCACCTCCATGCCGTCGAAGTCGGGCAGCATGATGTCCAGCACCACGGCGTCGGGCCGGAACTCCCGGGCCGTCCGCACGGCGCTGGCGCCGTCGCCCGCGGTCCGGATGTCCCACCCCTCATAACGCAGCACGCTGGCGAGCAGCTCGGCCAGGCTGGGCTCGTCGTCGACCACCAGCACCCGGATCGGCGCGCCGTCGGCGCGCTGGATCTGGGGCGGTCTGGCCCCAGCCGTGGCCGCCGAGGGAGTCAGGGGTTGCTGAGCCTGCATATAGGTCACCACCCATCCAGCGTGGCCGGCGTGCCTCTGCAGGAAGTATGCCC
Source organism: Streptosporangiaceae bacterium (assembly GCA_035473755.1). Lineage (GTDB taxonomy): Bacteria > Actinomycetota > Actinomycetes > Streptosporangiales > Streptosporangiaceae > UBA9676. The sequence continues at coordinate 9,109 of DATINY010000215.1, read as the reverse complement.
TTCCTCTGAGTTTGCTCTCAGGGCCGCCGGGGTGTTCTCAGGACGCATCGGCCAGGACCAGGGCCAGGGCCGGGCAGTCGGTGACCGCCCGCCGGGCCTGCCGCTCGAGCCCGCGGGGGACCGGCCCGGCGGGCAGCAGCGGGTAGCCCCACTCGTCGAGCGTGATGAGCTCGGGCAGGAGCTCGGCGCACACTCCGTGCCCGGCACAGTCGATGGGGTTGACCCGCAGTCGCTTGCTCATGCTCGATTGCCTCCCTCGCGGGCGCTTGGCTTGGTCGTGCCGGAGGCGCGCCCAGTCAGCAGGGCGGGAGGCGGGTCCTCGGCGCCGGGATACAGCAACGCCGTTGCGGCGTTCGGCCCGGCGCCTGCGGCCCGCGAACCCGATGCTGGCATGCTTCTCACGTCCAATCCGCGTCGTCGAGCGGTGGCTCGGCCGGCAGCGGCAGGAAGGGCTGGCCGCTGGTGCCGGTGCAGTACCCGTGCGCGTGGTGGTCTATCTCGGCCGCGAACACCTGCAGCGCGCTGCGGACGAGCCGGACGGTCCCGTCCGGGTGATGGCAGGCGCCGCGCCCGGCCACCAGGCCCGACCAGCGCTGCAGGTCGGCGTAGGCCTGCGGGCCGGGCCGCGGGCCGGCCAGTTCCGTTATGGCTCCCGCCATGCGCGGCAGGCCGTTGAAGCACGGCCCACACTGGCCGGCCGACTCCAGCGCGAGATAGCGGACCACCCGGGCGGTCTCGGCGAGGCCGCACCGGTCCCCGGGCAGGGCCGCCAGCACGCCGGCCCCGACGGCCGCGCCGAGCGGGCGGAGCGCCGAGTTGGCGAGCGGCAGCCGTTCTGCCTGGGCGCCCGGCAGCCACGCGCCGTGATACCCGCCGACCAGCACGGCCTGCGCCGGCAGTCGCAGCAGGTCAGCGATGGGGGTGCCCAGCGTGGTCTCCACCACGCCCATCCGGCCGTCGGCCTGGTGCAGCGTGGCCAGCATGCTGCCGGGCTCATCCGCGGTGCCTGCCGAGCGGAACCATCCGGGCCCGTAGCGCGCGATGAGGGCCAGGTGCGCCAGCGTCTCGACGTTCTGCACCAGGGTGCGCCGGCCGGCCACGCCGCGCTGTGAGGCGCGGGGCGGTTTGAAGCGCGGGAGGGCCGGGCCGCCGGACGCCCTGCTCGCCAAGGCCGACTCCTCACCGGCCAGGAAGCGGTGCGGCGCCTCGATCAGCTCCACCCCGGCGGCGTCGAGGCCGGCCGCTGCCCGTTCCGTGATCGCCGCCGCCAGCCGTGCCTGCAGCCGCGGGTTGCGGTGGATGTAGAGGGCGACCGTCACCGAGCCGACCGCCTCGGCGGCTAGCTGCAGCCCGTCCAGAACCAGGTGGGAGGAGAACCACAGCAGCGACTTGTCCTTGCTGCTCGCGGGCTCGCCCTCGGCGCCGTTGCCGATCATCACCGGCGCCGGCCCGCGGCCCGCGGCCATCGCCGCCAGCTTGCGGTAGGTGGGGAAGGCGGCGCCGCCCCGGCCGGTCAGGCCGGCCGCCTCCACGTCGCCGATCAGCCTGCGGGGCGCTCCGCGGTAGGGCGGCGCCCCGAAGCGCTCCAGGTGCTCGGCCAGCTCGACCGGGACCGCGTGGGGGGGCATCAGCCTGGGCAGCTGGCCGCCATAGCTCCCACGGCGGGCCGGCGGCGGCGGAGCATCTCCGGCCGCCTCCTGCCCGGCCCCGGGCAGGGGCAGCGTGGCGTGGTACGTCATCGGGCCCCACCGTGCCCGGCGCGGGCGCGCCGGGCCTGCCGCTGGACGCCCGCGAGCACGAACGCGGCCCGTTCGGCGCGGGGCACCTCGCGCGCCGAACCCGCCAGCCGCCACAGGCCGGCCGCGGCCACCGCCAGCGCGGAGCCGATCGCCATCATCAGCAGCCCGCCGCTGCGGAGATCGTGGCTGGACCCGATGCTGTGCACGAGCGCCACCGGCCAGGCGGCGTAGGCCAGCCAGTGGATGCCGCGCCATGTCCGCCGGGGCAGGTGGGCCCGCGCCAGGCTGGTCAGGATGAGCACGGCGACCAGGTCGAGCGACACCGCGCCCAGGCCGAGCCAGAACGGCTCGTAGGACGAGACGAACGGGATCACCACCGCCGCCAGCCGGATGTTCACATAGGGGTCCATGATCGCGGTGGCCACGTGCACCGCGATGAACAGGACCGACATGAGCGACAGGCTCCGGTGCAGCCCGGTGACCGCGAAGGACGGCAGCCCGGGCAGCCGGCCCTGCCGGTTGACCAGGATGCCGAGTATCACCACCAGGGACAGCAGCAGCAGGCTGACTACCCCGGTGGCACGGCTGGCGTACCAGAGCGCGGTGCTGCCGGTGATCGCGGTCATCGGGTGCTCCATCGTTGATCTGATGCTGTGAAGGAGCATGGCCGGCCTGGTGCAGTGGTTCCTCTAGCCTGGCTCTCAATTACCTCTGAACGGCTGGGCCCCGAAATTGCCCCGGCGCCGCCACGCCTGGCAGGATGCGCCCGATACCCCCGTCCCGCCGGAGACCGCATGCCCGACACATCCCCACGCGCCCGCCGCGGCGTGGGCGGGGTGCTGGTCGACACCGGGCCGCTGCGGCGGCACCCCGGGTTCCGGCGGCTGTGGACCGGCCAGCTGATTGCCTCGCTGGGCAGCCAGCTGACCGTGGTGGCCGTCGCCTACCAGACCTACCGGCTCACCGGCTCGACCGCCATGGTGGGCCTGGTCAGCCTGAGCGGGCTGGTGCCGCTGCTGGCCGGGTCGGTGCTGGGCGGCCCGGCGGTGGACGCCTGGGACCGGCGCAAGGTCCTGCTTGTCACCCAGGTGCTGCTCGCGGTCGGAGCGGCCGGGCTGGCCATCAACGCGACGCTGGGGCCTCCCCGGCTCTGGCCGATGTTCGCCTGCACCGTCGAGGCCGCCTTGTTCCAGAGCGTGGACTGGGCGGCCCGGCGCGCGTCGCTGCGGCAGCTGGTGCCCGCGGCGGAGCTGCCCGCCGCGCTCTCGGTTCAGTCGGCCGCCTTTCAGGCCACCCTGGTCGTCGGCCCGGCCGCCGCCGGCCTGCTCATCGCGCACGTCGGCTTCGCGCTCGTCTACTGGCTGAACGTCATCTGTTTCGGGGCGGCGTTCATTACCGTGGCCAGGCTGCCGGCGCTCCGGCCCGAGGGTGGCGGGGAGCGGGCCGGGCTGGCCTCCCTCATCGGCGGGATCCGGTACCTGAAGTCGAGCGGGCCGCTGGCCGGGGCGTTCCTCATCGACCTCGGCGCGATGGTGTTCGGGATGCCGCGGGCGCTCTTCCCGGCGATGGCGGTGACCGTGTATCACGGGGGCGCCACCACGGTCGGGTACCTGAACGCGGCACCTGGGCTGGGCGCCCTGATCGGCTCCCTGCTCACGGGCCATGTCGCCCGGGTCCGGCGGGTCGGCCGGGCGGTGGCGGTCTGCGTCGTGGGCTGGGGCCTCGCGATCACCGGCTTCGGGCTGGTGCGCTGGCTGCCCGCCGCGCTGCTGCTGCTGGTCCTGGCCGGCGCCGCCGACGTGGTGTCATCGGTGTTCCGGATGATCATCGTGCAGCAGTCTGCCCCGGACGCCATGCAGGGGCGGGTCAACAGCCTGGTGTTCGCCGGCCTGCAAGGTGGCCCACGGCTGGGAGACGCCGAGGCGGGCGTGGTCGCCGATCTGGCGGGAACGCAGGTCGCCGCCTGGTCCGGCGGTCTGCTCAGCGTGGCGTGCGCGATCGTCACGTGCTGGGCGATCCCGCAGTTCTGGCGGTACCGGAGCACCATCGGGCCGGCCAGGGCGCCGGCCCGGGATCCAGCTCACCGGGCCGGCTCCGCCGGAGAGGCCGAGCCGGAGCCTGGCCTGGCCGGCGGGCCGGGGCAGCCAGCCGGAGACGCGGGAGCCGCGGGCCGGGGAGCCAGTGGGCCGGGGCTCACCCGCTAGTCATGATCACGCAAGTCCATACCGCTCATGGCGTGCTGGCGCCGTGCCCGCCCGATGACTGGCGCGCCGGTAAGTCCACGGGCGCGGGCGCGACTCCCTCGGCGGCGGCCAGGGCGGCCAGGTTGCCGATCAGCGGCCCAAGGTTCCCGAGTTCCGCGGGGTTGCGGCGGAGGGCCTTCACGGCCGGCGGCGTCGCACGGGCGGCGAGCCCGGCGTCGGAGTCGGTCTCCACCGTGAACCCGGCATCGCCGATGGCGGCGCGGAGCTGGCCGACGCGGCCGGATGGCACGGCCGCAGGCTCAGTGGCGGGCACCGCGGCCACGTAGATAACGACCCGCGGCGGGTAGGTCACCATCTCGTGGGAGAGTCCGTCGGGCTCGACGTCCACCATGACCGGGTATCCGAGCGCCGTCCCGGCCGCGCCGCAGTGCCGCGGGCCATCGTGGTACTCGCCGGGCCTGGAAGGCGTGGCCCAGTACCGGTTCAGCCAGTCCACCGTGCCCGCGAGCGATGGCAGGAGGTCCCCGCCCAGATAGGCGGCCAGCCTGTTCAGGCCCCGCTCGATGGCCCGCCTGCCCCGGGGGGACCGCCGGCCCCACAGGACAAAAGCCCCCGCCAGAGCGACGGGCAACGGCCACAGCAGCCAGATCGCCCAGTCGTCCGGTACCGGCCCGGGCGCCATGGCCACCGAGAACCATCCCAGGCCGACGATGAGGGGGCCGGTGATCAGGGCGGCCATGATCACGGGCCGCCATCCGGTCGCCTGCGACGAGGCCCGCAGGTACTCCAGCCGTGGCCCGGCGTTGCGGGCCAGGCGGAGCCGCCGGGCTTCCCGGTCGGCGCCGGCCAGCGCCTCCGCGACGGCCGCCACGGCCGGCGGCCCGCTGGGCCCGGCGGCGGTGCGGCGGGGCCGCCCCGCCGCCACGTACCACCAGATGTACAGGCCTGCCCCCACCGCCATCGCCCCCAGCATGCCCACCGGGACGAGCCAGTTGAGCGTGCCCCCGGCGAGCCTGCCGTGCTCGCTCAGGTAGACGGGCACCAGCCCGGCCGCGGTCACCGCGATGGTGAGGCCGGCCACCGACGCCGTGCCCACCAGGCCATAACTCCGCCTGCGCCGTCTGTTGTGCGCCTCCACGGTGGCCCAGCCGACCGCGATGTCGGCGCGCCGCCGGTTGAGTTCCTCGATGTCGCTGCTCAGCTCCGGGCTCACGCCGTCGCGGTCCACGACCGCAGGATAGCCCGCCGCGGTGATGCGGCCCGGTGCGCCCGCAAAAGCGTGCCTGGGCGAGTTCGGCCGGCCGCCGGCCAGGGGTCAGGAGCCGCCGGAGGTGGCCTGGGCCGGGGCCTGGCCGAAGGTGCCGCTGGGCGCTGTGACCGACCCGCCGCCTCCGTCCCCGCCGCCGTCGCCCGGCTGCTGGCTCGACGCCGACGGCTGGGCCGCCGGGGTGGTGGTGGTCCCGCTCACCGCCGTGGTGTGCGTGGAGCCCGGCAGGTTGTAGGCGACGACGCCCGCCGTGGCCAGGGAGGCCGCCCCTACCGTGACGGTGACCATGCGCATCCGGCTCCGGCTGCGGTCACGCTTCATGACCGCCGAGGCGAGGTCCTGCTGCTCGTTCATGGGGTGCCTCCTGCTGTTTCCGCGGGCCAGCCGCCGATCGTGTGTACCTGGCCGGCCTCGTCCACCAGGCGGGCGGGCAGACCGAGCCCGGTGAGCCAGGCGGGTGCCGCCTGCCCCCTGATGATCGCGGCCGTGCTGGCGATGTTGGCGTCGGTGCAGCTTGCCGCCGCCACCGAGACCGTCCGCCAGACCGGCGCGGCCGGCAGCCCGGTGCGCGGATCGAGAATGTGGTGGAGCACGTCACCGCCGCGCCGCCAGCGCCGCGCCGCGGTGCTGGAGGTGGCCAGGCCACCGCCGTGGATGGCGACGACCGTCGACGGCCCGGCGGGCGGGTCCTCGGGACGGCCGCTGATGTCCTGCACCCGGATCCGCCAGCCGCCCGCCGGGGGCTGGCCGCTCACCGCGATGTCCCCGCCCAGGCTGACCAGCACCCCGCAGCCGAGTGCTGCCGCGATGCGGCCGGCCGAGCGGTCGGCCGCCCAGGCCTTGGCGGTGGCGCCCAGGTCGAGCCGGACCCCGGGCGGGACCCGGAGCAGCCGCGCCTGCTCGTTGAACTCCACCTGGTGCCAGCCGGGAACGGTCTTGACGGTCAGCCTGACCCCCGGGCCGTTCCGCTGGACCAGGGAGAAGTCGCGGTCGTAGCCGATGGCGTTCATGGCGGCGCCCACGGTGGGATCAACATCGCCGTCGGTGAGCCGTGCCGCCCGCAGCGCGACCGCGATCGCCTCCGCGAGCAGCGGGCTGACCGTCACCGGCCCGGCATCGGCCCCGCTCAACGCCGGGTCCAGGGCGGCGATCTCCGAGTCAGGCCGGAACCTGCTGCACGCCAGGTCGACGGCGGCGAGATCGGCCTCCAGCATCCCGCGTGCGGCGGCGAGCTGGCTGGCGTCGGTGACGATCACCTGAACGCCGGTGCCGAGCGCCTGCCAGCTGGCCGACGCCTCCCCGGTGGCCGCCCCGGCGGTGCCCGCGGTCATCAGGATCCGCCCGAGGTGGCGTGGCTGGTGCCCGAGCTCGCTGCGGGCGCGGAAGCCGACCCGGTGCCCGAAGAGGTCGTCGTGGCCACCCCGGATCCGCCCGAGGTGGCATGAACGGTGCTGCTGCCCGCGGCCGCGGCCGTGCCAGCGGTCGCGGTGGTGGTGGTGTGGGCCACCCCGCTGGGCAGGGTGTAGGCGATGGCGCCGGTCGCGACCAGGCTCGCGGCGCCCAGCGCGACGGTGGCCGAGCGCAGCCGTCCCCGGCCGCGCTGCCGCGCGACCACGGCCGACAGCGCATCCCGGTTGCTCGCGTCCATCGTGGTGCCTCCTGGTTGGTCTACCTGGAGTCTGGGCGCGTGGCGTCTGTAAGACCTGGGAACCGGCTCTGACATTGCTCTGAAAATAACGGGGGCGGCCGCTTAGGGTCCCCCCGGCGCCGACGCGAGCAGCCGGCTGAGCTTCGAGGCCGCGGCGGAGGGCGCCGCGCCCGCGTGGCACAGTGCCTCACCAGCCGAGTCCAGCAGCTCACGCGGCCCGGTGACCAGTTCGATCTCGATTTCGCGCCAGCGGGACACCTCCCGCCAGTCCGGCATGCCGGAGGCGCCCGGGCCGCTGGTACCGGGGCCCGCCGCGGCGGGAGCCGGCAGCGAGCCGGTCACCAGGTCGTCAGCGACCTCCGCGAGCACCTCGCCGTCGCGGGCGGCCAGGCGCCGGAGCCGGCGGGTCGTCGCCAGCAGCGCGATGGGGCGGAGCGGCTGGCCGCCGCCCGGCCCGGCCACCAGCTCGGCCAGCCGGGCCGGGACGCTGCTGGCGCCGCGCCCGAGCGGCGCGTGCACCTCACGCCGGCTGTCCACCCCGGCCGGCAGCTTGAGGTGCCACCCGGCGTCCGTGCCGCCGGTCCGGCGCCGCAGCGTGATCTTGGCCGTCGCCAGGCGGAAGTCCGCGGTGTCGAAGTAGACGGCCCGCAGCCGGTACGTCTGCGGGCGGGTGACCGCCGCCACCCCGTCCAGACCGGCCAGGTCAGGCAGCGCGAAGCCGGCCTCGGCATCATATTTGCGTTCGGTCTCAATGAACCCGCCAGCACCGTCTGCCATGGAGAAAGGTTACGGCCGGCAGAAAGGTGGCGTGTTCTCCCTGCTTAACGGCGGTCGCGGTGCCACACTGCCATGAGACCCTGCGTGCTGGGCGGAACTACACCCGGGGGGACGTGCAGGAGAGGCTGACGCAGCGGCGTCCCGGAGCACCAGGACCGGGGGGGTCAATGGGTCTGACCACCGAGCATGACGGCCCGGGCCGGCCGGGCAGGCCGGTCGCGGGCTACGAGACCGTGCCGCTGTTAGTCGCCGGGACCATGAACGGCGCGGGCCGGGGCGGGGCCGCCGTCCTGCGCCGGCGCACCGCCCGGCCGAGCACGCGGGCGGTGGTGTACGTGCACTGCCTCGGCGACCCGTTCGTGCCCGCCGACCTGGTCGGCTGGTACACCGACCGCGGGTTCCACTTCTACGCGGCCGACCTGCGCGCGGTGGGAGGCGGGCCGGGGGCGCCGGAGCGCAGCGGGCCCGCCGGGGAGCTGAGCACCTACTTCGCCTGCCTGGACGCCGCGATCACGCACCTGCGCGCGACCGATGCCATCGACACCGTGGTGGTTTCCGCGCACTCGGCCGGCGCCCTGTTCGCCGCGCTGTGGTGCCACGCCCGGCGGGGCAGCCAGCCCATGGACGCGCTCATCCTCGCGGGCCCCGAGCTGGGCGCGGGGCGGCGGTGGCCGGGCCGGGCGGCGGCCGGGCGCGAGAACGGCGCGGCCGGCCGGGCCTCGCCGCTGCTGGCGGGGGCCCAGCGCAGGCTCCGGCGCGGGCTGGAGATCGCCTGCCCGGTCCTGGTCATGTGCCCGGCGGCCGTCGGCCACGCGCCGGGCGGCGGCCTGCTCCCGCTGGGGGTCCTGGGCGCCGTGGGTGCCCTGGGGACCCTGGCCGGCCGCCGCGCCACCATCCGGCTGGGCGAGCACGTCACCTGGCTGACCCTGGACGGCGGGCTGCCCGGCCAGGATCCGGCCCCGGCGCCCCAGCGCAGGCACTTCCTGGACGAGCTGAGCCGCTGGCTCAGCGCCTACCTGTCCGGGGCGATCCGCGACCAGCTCCTGTTATCCGGCGCCGCTAGGTCACCGACACCGTGACCATCGGGTATCCCGAGGCGCCGTTGGGCTCCGGCGGTGCCTGCACCGCGGTCTGGGTGTAGCCCGTGGCGTCGGTGGCGCGGGCCTCGATGAGGTGGCTGCCGGGTGTGGCGTCCCAGTCCCACACCCACTGCCGCCAGGTGTCGATGCCGGGCACCGCCGCCAGCCGGGCCTGATGCCAGGGCCCGCGGTCGACGCGCACCTCCACCGCGTCGACGCCCTTGTGCTGCGCCCAGGCGACCCCGGCGACCTGGGTGCGGCCCGCCGTCACCGGGCCGGAGCCGTTGGGCACGTCGATCCGCGACTCGGTCTTGATCGGCCCCCGCTGTGACCAGCCGCGCGTCGTCCAGTACGCGTGCTCGCCGGCGAACGTGGTCACCTTGATGTCGGTGATC
>DATINY010000214.1:0-17917 GCA_035473755.1 Streptosporangiaceae bacterium | reverse complement strand
TCAGCAACCTCGTGAGTAACTCGCCCGTGAACCGGGGCGAGAGCCAGCGCTGGCCTCAAGAGCTGATCGACCAGAAAACGGACGCCAGCGATACAATGGCCGGAACGTAAGAAGGTGAGCCATGATCGCCCTGGCCTTCTTTGGCGGCGTCATTGTGCTGATGCTAGCCGCCGCTGTGTTCTACGATCGCCGGGCACGGCGGCGCAGCTTGCGGACGGGGGTGTCGAGGCGCGACGTGGCGACACGCGAAGGAACGTCGGACCCCGGGGCAGGTTCCTGGTAGCGGCGGTGTCGGCGGGACATAAGCTCGGCGCTCTCCGCGGCGTCGTAACGCATCGTCGCGGCGTCCTCCGCTGGCGCAGCGTGTGCAAGCTCGCACCCCCTTGCCGCATATAACGCCGTAGGTGTGGGCAGCGGGGAGACTCGCTGGAAGAACTCTGAGCCCTCGGTGTAGAACGTGAGCTTGAGACTTTCAAGCTCACCCGCAGCTAGCAGATCCAGTGCTGCTTCGGTTGGGCCGCGCATCGTAAATCCGCAGCCCTCACAGCGCCAGGTAGCCAGGTGCTCCCCCGCGCGTCGCGGGCGCATGAGCGCGCCACACGGGGGCCGGTCCTTGGTGCCGAACTCGACATGCGCCGACCACCCGCATCTGGTGCAGGCGTTGCGCACCTTCCGGTACGGAGTAAAGGCCTGCCCGTAGACGAGGCCCGGCACAATCGCGCCACAGCGCGCACATCTGAAGGACGCCTGGTCATCGCGGACTGACATGCCACGGGGCGGCTGAAGGCGACGGATCTTGTCAGACTCCACGAAGAGTTCTACATCACGAAAACGGCGATTCATTGACACCCCTCCTGGGGCAAGAACGTGGGCCAACACTCGAACCGCAGTGTGTCGCCACTGCCCGCTGTGCCGCTGTCATCATCGGGCCAAACAGGTGCAGGGCTGGCGGCTCGATCAGCCAGAGCCGGGCGTCCTGGTGTGGACGCTCCCCCACGGCCGCAGCTACCGGGTCCAGCCGCCCGCCTATCCAGGCGATGGCGCGGGATAGGCGCGGCCCGGGAGGCAGCGCGGGAAGGGGCGACCGGGAGGTAGCTCGGGGACGAGTGCGGGCAGGGCGATAGCACGGGAGATTTACGCCCCCTGGGCATTGCGCGGGATGGCCCATGAGAAACGCCGGGACTGAGTCGGCTGGAGCCCGCTACGGAGCTTCCCCGCCCTCCTGGCCGGCGGCCGTCATTTCCTGGCTGGCCGCGTCCTGGCTTGCCGCCGTCATGGGGCTGGCCCTGGCGGGGGTCGCGGCCTGGGCCGGGCGGGTGGGCGCGGCCAGGAATCCTCGGAGCAGGGCGCCGGTGCCGTCGAGGTGCTCGGCTACCGCGCAGCGCGCGCTCTCGGGGTCGCCTGCCAGAATTGCATCGACGATGGCGGTGTGCTGCTGGGCGGTGTGCACGATGTTGTGCTTCAGCACCGGGATCGCGTTCAGCAGGTCGTTGAGTCGCATCCGGGCGTCGGTGCAGGCGGCGGCGAGCAGGGTGGAGCCGGTGAGCTCCGCGATCGCCAGGTGGAACAGGGTGTCGAGCCGCCGGTAGTCCTCCGGGGTGGCCTTGTTGACCGCGGCCAGCCGCTCGAGCAGGATCCCTTGGCCGCGGTCGCCGTCGGCGGCGGCCAGAACCTGGGCGGCGCCGGTCTCCAGCGCCATCCGGAAGGCCAGCGCGTCGGCGAGCTGGGCGGAGTCCGCCAGCGCGATCCGGCGTGCCTCGCCTGGATCGGGTGCGGGCCGGATGTAGGTCACGAAGGTGCCGCCGAACCGGCCGCGACGCGATTCGACATAGCCCGCCTGCTGCAGCGCCCGGATGGCCTCACGCAGCGTGATGCGGCTGACCCCCAGCAGGCCGGCCAGCTCCCGCTCGGCCGGGAACCGGTCTCCGGGAGGGATCACCCCCAGCTTGATCACGGACAGCAGGCGCTCGACCGTCTCCTCGAAGGCGTTGCCCGCCCGCACCGGGCCGAGCAGGGAGGTGAGCTCAGTCCCGGCCGTCGGGCCGGCTGGCTCCGGCCCGCTTGTGGCGGGTACTACCCGGGCCGGAGCGGGTGCCAGACCGGGAGCGGACCGCCTACCTGGCCACTGGGGTTTCCGGGGCACCGGGTAATTCCGCCTCAGGTCTTGACATGACCGGCACTCTAACCGTCAATGGTCTGATAATAAACCATTGGGCCCACGGCTGCCTGCTCAAGCGGCTGGGCGCGACACCGGCATCATCACCCTGACCTACGTCTCGGGGCTTGACGTAAGGAGCATTCGTGTCGGTCAACGAACAAGCTGTCCCGGAGGCGCTCAATGACGAGCAACGTCTCCACGAGCTTGGCTACGCACAGGAACTGCGGCGGCGCATGTCCGGGTTCTCGAACTTCGCCGTCTCCTTCACCATCATCTCGATCCTGTCCGGCTGCCTGACGCTGTACGGGTTCGGCATGCTCACCGGCGGGCCCGTCGTCATCGTCTGGGGCTGGCCGTTCGTCGGGATCATGACCCTGTTCGTCGGCCTCTCGATGGCCGAGGTGTGCTCCAGCTACCCGACCGCGGGTGGCCTCTACTACTGGGCGGCGAAGCTGGCGCCGGCGAAGACCGGACCCGCTTGGTCCTGGTTCACCGGCTGGTTCAACTTCCTCGGCCAGGTCGCGGTGACGGCGGGCATCGACTTCGGCGCCGCGTTCTTCGTCCACGCGCTGCTCACCTTGGTGTTCAACCTGAGCACGGCGCACTGGGTCACGATAGCGATTTACGCGATCATCCTGTTCGTGCACGGCCTGCTGAACCAGTTCGGCATCCGGCTGGTCGCGCTGCTGAATGACATCAGCGTGTGGTGGCATATCCTTGGCGTCCTGATCATCGTCGCGGTGCTGGCGTTCGTGCCGTCGCACCACCAGTCGGTCAGCTTTGTCTTCGGGCACTTCTACAACGGGACCGGCCTGGCCTGGGGGACCTTCTACATCGTCCTGATCGGCCTGCTGCTGGCGCAGTACACCTTCACCGGGTACGACGCCTCGGCGCACATGACCGAGGAGACCCGCGACGCTGCCACCGCTGGCCCGCGCGGGATCGTGATGTCGATCGTGGTCTCGCTGATCGCCGGCTGGGTGCTGCTGATCGGGGTCACCTTCGCGATCCAGAACTACGCCGGCGAGATCGGCTCGGCGACCGGCGTTCCGCCGGCCCAGATCTTCCTCGACGCGATCGGGAGGACCGGTGCGGAGCTGCTGTTGCTGATCGTGTGTGTCGCCCAGCTGTTCTGCGGCATGTCGTCGGTCACCGCCAACTCCCGGATGATCTACGCGTTCTCCCGGGACGGCGCGCTGCCCGGCTCGGCCTTCTGGCACCGGGTGAACAAGCGGACCCGGACCCCGACCAACGCGATCTGGCTGGCCGCCGTCGGCGCGCTCATCCTCGGGCTGCCCTATCTCTGGAATCCGACCGCGTATGCCGCCGTCACCTCGATCGCGGTCATCGGCCTGTACATCGCCTACGTGACGCCGACCTTCCTGCGGCTGCGCCGCGGCGAGGAGTTCAAGCGCGGCCCGTGGCACCTGGGCCGGTGGAGCTATGTGGTCGGCTGGATCGCCGTCACCTGGGTGGCGATCATCGTCATCCTGTTCATGCTGCCGCAGGTCGGCCCGATCACCTGGACGACCTTCAACTACGCCGTGATCGCGGTGCTGGTGGTCATCGGCTTCGCCGGGATCTACTGGCTGGTCTCGGCCAGGCACTGGTTCAAGGGGCCGAAGGTCCAGGGCACAGCCGAGGAACTGGCTGCGATCGAGCACGAGCTCGCGACCTGACGAAGGGAGACCTGCACAGTGCTCCATGCCGACGCGCGCAGCGGCCGGCGCGGCCTGCTCACGCTTGAGCAGATGCGCGTCGAGGTGGGCGAGGGCACGATCGACACGGTCGTGCTCGCCTTCACCGACATGCAGGGGCGCTTGCAGGGCAAGCGCCTGTCCGCTGAGTTCTTCCTCGAGGAGGTAGTGCACCATCACGCGGAGGGCTGCAATTACCTCCTGGCGGTGGACGTCGAGATGAACACGGTGGACGGGTACGAGATGTCCTCGTGGGAGCGCGGGTACGGGGACTTCGTCCTCGTACCCGCGCTGGCCACGATGCGGTGGATGCCGTGGCACGAGGCGTCCGTCCTGGTCATCGCCGACCTCGCGTGGTCGGACGGCAGCCCGGTGGTCGCCTCGCCCCGCCAGATCCTCCAGGCCCAGGTGCGGCGGCTGGCCAAGCGCGGCTGGACCGCGCTGGCCGGCACCGAGCTGGAGTTCTGCCTCTTCAACGACTCCTACGAGCAGGCACAGGCCAGCGGCTGGCGCGACCTCAGCCCCGCGAACCAGTACAACATCGACTACTCCATCCTCGGCACCGGGCGGGTGGAGCCGCTGATGCGCAAGATCCGGCTGGGCATGGCGGGCGCGGGCATGTACGTCGAGTCGTCCAAGGGCGAATGCAACCTCGGCCAGCACGAGATCGCGTTCCGCTACGCCGACGCGCTGACCACCTGTGACAACCACTCGATCTACAAGACCGGGGCCAAGGAGATCGCCGCCGCCGACGGCATGAGCATCACCTTCATGGCCAAGCCGAACAGCCGTGAGGGCAACTCCTGCCACATCCACCTCTCGCTGCGGGACTCGGCCGGGAAGGCGGTGCTCGCCGGAGACGGGCAGTACGGCCTGTCGCAGCTCGGTGAGCATTTCCTGGCCGGCCAGCTCGCCGGGCTGCGCGAGCTCGTGCTCTTCCACGCGCCCAACGTCAACTCCTACAAGCGGTACGTGCCGGGCAGCTTCGCCCCGACCGCGATCCGCTGGGGCGTCGACAACCGGACCTGCTCGATGCGCCTGGTCGGGCACTCGCCGCCCTCGCTGCGGGTGGAGAACCGGGTTCCCGGCGGCGACGTGAACCCCTACCTCGCGGTGGCGGCGATGATCGCGGCCGGCCTGGAGGGCATCGAGAAGGAACTGCCGCTGGAGCCGGCGCTGGCGGGCAACGCATACAGTGACCCGGGCCCGCGCGTGCCGGCCACGCTGCGGGACGGCCTGGCGGAATGGGAGAAGAGCCAGCTCGCCCGCCAGGCGTTCGGCGATGAGGTGGTCGAGCACTACGCGAACGGCGCCCGGGTCGAGCTGGCAGCGTTCGATGCCGCAGTCACCGACTGGGAGCTGCGGCGCGGTTTCGAGCGCTTCTGAGCGGCAGGAGAACAGGCGCAGGCATGTCCACGTTCACAGTGCTGAACCCGGCAACCGAAGAGACCGTCGCCACCGTTCCATCGACCTCGGCGGAGGAGACCGACGAGGCGATCGCCCGTGCCGTGGCCGCCCAGGCGGCCTGGCGCGCGGTCGCGCCCGGCGAGCGGGCCGCGCTGCTGCGGGCCTTCGCCGACGCGGTCGACGCGCATAACGAGGAGCTGGCCGGTCTCGAGGTCATCGGCAGCGGGTACCCGGTGGGCCAGGCGCGGTGGGAAGCGGGCAACGTGCGGGACGTCCTGCGCTACTACTCGGCGGCGCCCGAACGCCTGTGCGGCAAGCAGATCCCGGTTCCCGGCGGCGTCAACGTGACCTTCCAGGAGCCGGTCGGCATTGTCGGCCTGATCGTGCCGTGGAACTTCCCCATGCCCATCCTCGGCTGGGGGCTTGGCCCGGCGCTGGCGGCCGGCAACCCGGTCATCGCCAAGCCGGCCGAGCGGACGCCGCTGACCGCGATCCGGATCGGCGAGCTCGCCCGCGAGGCGGGCCTGCCGGACGGGGTGTTCCAGGTCCTGCCGGGCAAGGGCTCGGTGGTGGGCCAGCGGCTGGTCGACCACGAGCATGTCCGCAAGATCGTGTTCACCGGCTCCACCGAGGTCGGCCAGCAGATCATGGCCGGCTGCGCCCGGCAGGTGAAGCGGCTCACGCTGGAACTCGGCGGCAAGAGCGCGAACATCGTGTTCGCCGACGCCGACCTGGAGCGGGCGGCCGCCGCCGCGCCGCAGGCGGTCTTCGACAACGCCGGCCAGGACTGCTGCGCCCGGTCGCGCATCCTGGTCCAGCGCAGCGTGTTCGACAAGTTCATGGAGCTGCTCGAGCCCGCCGTCCAGCGGGTGGCGGTCGGCGACCCGGCCCGCCCGGACACCGACATGGGCCCGCTCATCTCGGCCGAGCACCTGGCCCGCGTCGCCTCCTACGTGCCGCCGGACGCCCCGGTCGCGTTCCGGGGCCAGGCGCCCGCCGGCCCCGGCTACTGGTTCGCGCCCACGGTGCTGGCACCGGTGCGCCCCGACTACCCCGCCTACACCGAGGAGGTTTTCGGGCCGGTGGTGGCGGTGGTTCCGTTCGAGGACGAGGCGGACGCGGTGAAGATTGCCAATGACACCCCGTACGGACTGTCCGGGTCGATCTGGACGCAGAACCTGGGCCGCGCGCTCCGGGTGGCGCGGGCGGTCGAGGCCGGCAACCTGTCGGTCAACTCTCATTCCTCCGTCCGCTACTGGACCCCGTTCGGCGGCTTCAAGCAGTCCGGGCTGGGCCGTGAGCTGGGGCCGGACGCCCTGGACGCCTTCACCGAGACCAAGAACGTCTTCATCGCAACCGAGGAATGAGACACAGGAGTGATCGCACAGTGACCGCAGACAGGGCGGCCGGGGAATGACCGCACCCATGCAGCGCCTGCTGGACCGGGTCGCCGTCGTGACCGGGGGCGGGAGCGGTATCGGGCTGGCCACCGCCCGCCGGCTGGCCGGCGAAGGGGCCAGGGTCGCCGTCGTGGACCTCGACGGCGAGACCGGGAAGGCGGCCGCGGATGAGGTCGGCGGCCTGTTCATCCTGGCCGACGTGACGTCCGAGGACGACGTCGCCGCGATGTACGACGCCACGCTCGGTGCCTTCGGCCGGATCGACATCGCGTTCAACAACGCGGGCATCTCGCCGCCGGACGACGACTCCATCCTCGTCACCGGCATGGAGGCCTGGCGCCGGGTGCAGGACGTCAACCTCACCTCGGTCTACCTGTGCTGCAAGCACGTCATCCCGCACATGCAGGCGCGGGGCGGCGGCTCCATCATCAACACCGCCTCCTTCGTCGCGGTGCTCGGCTCGGCCACCTCGCAGATCTCCTACAGCGCCTCCAAGGGGGGCGTGCTCGCCATGAGCCGGGAGCTCGGCGTGCAGTTCGCGCGCGAGGGGATCCGGGTGAACGCGCTCTGCCCGGGCCCGGTCAACACGCCGCTGCTGCAGGAGCTGTTCGCCGCCGACCCGGAGCGGGCGGCGCGCCGGCTGGTGCACGTGCCGATGGGGCGGTTCGCCGAGCCGGAGGAGATCGCCGCCGCGGTCGCCTTCCTCGCCAGCGACGACGCCTCGTTCGTCACCGCCGCCACCTTCCTCGTCGACGGCGGCATCTCCAGCGCCTACGTGACGCCCCTATGAGTGCCCCGCTTATTGGGCTGTCCACCTACGCCGAGCCGGCCCAGTGGGCCGCCTGGCGGGCCCCGGCCGCGCTGCTGCCCACCAACTACATCGACCAGGTCACCGAGGCGGGCGGCGTCCCCCTGCTGCTGCCGCCGGTGCCGGGTATCGCGCGGGCCCTGGGCCGCCTGGACGGGCTGATCCTCACCGGCGGCGGCGACCTCGACCCGGCCGGCTATGGCGCCGAGCCGGACCCCCGGACCAGCCGCGTCCACCCCGAGCGCGATCAGGCGGAGCTGGAGCTGCTCGCGGCCGCGCTGGCCGACGGGCTGCCGATCCTCGGTATCTGCCGCGGGATGCAGCTGATCAACGTGGCCCGTGGCGGGACCCTGTACCAGGACCTCGCGGCCGAGGGCGGGCACCGGCCCACACCCGGCACGTTCGGATCGCACCCGGTGCGGCTCGCCGCCGGGAGCCAGCTGATCTCCATCCTGCAGCCGGATGGTGATCACGCCGAGCTCACGCTGAACGTGCCGACCGCCCATCACCAGGGCGTCGCCCGGCTCGGCGACGGGCTCGTCCCCGTCGCCTGGGCGCGGGACGGACTCATCGAGGCGGTCGAACTGCCGCCCGGGCCGGGCCAGCACCCTTTCCTGCTGGCGGTGCAGTGGCATCCCGAGGCGGGCCAGGACCGGCGGCTGGTGTCCGCGCTGGTCGCGGCGGCGGCCGGCGGGCGGGGGGCCGCGGCCCCGGCCGGGGGGGCCAGCCAGGCTGCGGATCGCCGCTTATCCCCGCCGCCGAGCATCTACACTCGCGAGCGTGAACACCTCCCCCGCCGTCGAGGTCCACGACCTCGTCAAACGGTACGGAAGGATCACGGCGGTGGACGGCCTCTCGCTGTCCGCCGGGCGGGGCGCCGTAACGGCGGTGCTGGGCCCGAACGGGGCGGGCAAGACCAGCACGGTGGAGATATGCGAGGGCTACCGCCGCCCTGACGCGGGCACGGTGTCGGTGCTCGGCCTGGACCCGGTGGCCGACGCCCGCCGGCTGCGGCCCCGGGTGGGGGTGATGCTCCAGTCGGGGGGTATCCCGCCCGCCGTCCGGCCCGGTGAGTACCTGCGGGCGATGGCGAACTTCCACGCCCACCCCCTCGACCCGGCCGGCCTGCTCGACCGGCTGGGGCTGGCCGCCCACGCCCGGACGCCGTTCAAGCGCCTGTCCGGGGGCCAGCAGCAGCGGCTGTCCCTCGCCGCCGCCGTCATCGGCCGCCCGGAGCTGGTTTTCCTCGACGAGCCCACGGCCGGGCTGGACCCGCAGGCGCGCCACGCCACCTGGGATCTGATCGGCGGGCTGCGTGCGTCGGGAGCAAGCGTGATCCTCACCACGCACCACATGGACGAGGCGGAACGCCTCGCGGACTGGGTGGCCATCGTCGATCATGGGCGCCTGGTCGCCGAGGGAACCACGGCCGACCTGACCGGCACCGCGGGCCAGCTCCGGTTCCGGGCCGAGCCCGGCCTGGACACCGACGGGCTGCTCGCGGCACTGGCGCCGGGCACCGCCGCCAAGGAGTCCCCGGCCGGCCACTACCTGGTCGAGGTCCACGACCGGGTCGACCCGCAGCTGGTCGCGTCCGTGACCGCCTGGTGCGCCGAGCACGGCGTGCTCGCCCAGGATCTGCGGATCGAGAGCCGTACGCTGGAAGACGTGTTCCTTGAGCTCACCGGCCGTGAGCTGCGGTCATGACGGAGAACCGTGAGCTGGCCGGGGCGGCCATCCCGGCCGCCCCGGCGTGGCCGCCGCCCGCGCCGGGCGCCGCACCGCTGCCTGCGATGATCACGACGCAGGCGGTGCTGGAGACCCGCATCACCCTGCGCAACGGCGAGCAGTTGCTGCTGACCCTGTTCATCCCGGTGCTGCTGCTGGTCGCGTTCACGCTGGAGCCGCTGGTCAAGTCCGAGGGCCGGCGGGTGGACTTCCTGGTCCCGGGCATCATCGCGCTGGCCGTGATGTCCACCGCCTTCACCAGCCAGGCCATCGCGACCGGGTTCGAGCGCCGGTACGGGGTGCTCAAGCGGCTCGGGGCCACGCCGCTCACCCGGGGCGGGCTGATCTCCGCCAAGACCCTCAGCGTGATCGCCATCGAGCTCATGCAGGTAGTGATCATCACCGGGGTGGGGCTGGCCCTCGGCTGGCACCCGCGCGGCGGCCCGGCGGGCGCCATCTGGGTCCTGGCCCTGGTGCTGGCCGGCACCGCCGCGTTCAGCGGGCTCGGGCTGCTGCTGGCGGGCACGTTGCGCGCCGAGGCCACGCTGGCGGCGGCCAACCTGATCTACCTGATCCTGCTCGGCGTGGGCGGGATCATCTTCCCGCTCACCAAGTTCCCCGACGGGGCCCGCCCCGTGCTGACCCTGCTGCCGTCCGGCGCCCTGTCCGACGGGCTCCGCTCGGTGCTGCAGCACGGCGCCGGGGCACCCGTGCGCGACCTGGCCGTGCTCGTGGTGTGGGCGGCAGCGGCCATCGCACTCGCCGCCCGGACGTTCCGCTGGGAGTAGACGGCCGCCGCTCCGGCCGGGGCCCGGCCAGCCCGGCCCACCCGGTCAGCCCGGCACACCCGGCTTCCCCGGCACACACGGCCGGGGAAGCCGCATCCGGGGCCCGCCCCGCGCCGCCCGCGCCGCCCGCGCCGCCTGCGCCCCGGGCGCCTGTCGCGCTGCTCGGGTCCGTGCCGCCGTCCGTGCTCGTCCTCACCGGGGTCGTCTCGGTGCAGGTCGGCGCCGGCCTCGCGGCCCGCCTGTTCACGCAGATCCCGCCCGCCGCCGTCACCGCGCTCCGGCTGTGGACCGCGGCGGCGCTGATGGTCGTGGCCGGCGCGCGGCCGCTGCGGCAGAGCCTGGCGGGCCTGGTGCGGCGGCGGTCCTGGCGGGACGCGGCGGTGGTGGTCGCCTTCGGGCTGACCCTCGCGGTCATGAACTACTCGATCTACCAGGCTTTCGCCCGGATCCCGCTGGGGATCGCGGTCACCATCGAGTTCCTTGGCCCGCTCGCGGTCGCCGTCGCCACCTCGCGCCGGATCATCGACCTGCTCTGGGTCGGCCTGGCCGGGGTGGGGGTTGCGCTGCTCACCGGGGCCGGGAGCCCGGTGGGCGGCGGCCACGGCATCGACCTTGTGGGCCTGGCGTTCGCGCTGCTGGCCGGCACCGCCTGGGCCGCGTACATCATCCTCAGCCGGGCCACCGGGCGGCGTTTCCCCGGCGCGTCCGGCCTGACGATCGCGATGATCGTGGCCGCGGTCGTCATCGTTCCGGTCGGGGTCACGGCCGGGCGGGGGGCACTGCTGCGGCCCGGCATCCTGGCGATTGGGCTGGTGATCGGGCTGCTGTCGTCGATCATCCCCTACACGCTGGAACTGGAAGCCCTGCGGCGGGTGCCGGCCAGGGTGTTCGGCATCTGGATGAGCCTGGAGCCGGCGGTCGCCGCCCTGGTCGGCCTGGTCATGCTGGGCGAGGCGCTGGCGGTCAGCGAGTGGGCCGCGATCGTCTGCGTGATGGTCGCCTGCGCCGGCGCGGCCCGGGGCAGCGCGCGCGGTCATCCCAGGCCCCGGAGGCGTGAAGCCGGCAGCCGGGATGCAAATGGGGCGGCCCGCTCCTACCATGGGGACGTGCCAGCCGACCCCACCTCGCAGCCGGGTGACCCGGGAGGGCTCGCTCCCTCCCCCGCGCCACCGCCGGCCCCGCGCGGCGCGGGCGGCGTGGGGTCCGTGGCCCGCCGCTGGGCCGCCGCCGTCTGGGACCCGACGCCGGTCTCCATGCGGAGGATCGCGCTGGCCGGGGTGATCTCCTCCGCGGTCATCATCATGACCGGAGCGGCCGTCCGGCTGAGCAAGTCCGGGCTCGGCTGCCCGGACTGGCCGCAGTGCACCCGCAGCAGCCTGGTGGCCGCGCCCACGCGCGGCGATCCCATGTTCCATACCTGGATCGAGTTCGGCAACAGGATGGTGACCGTCGTGGTCACCGTCGTCGCGGTAGCGGTGCTGATCGCGGCCTGGCGGTTCCGCCCCGGCGGGCCGGGCGCACGGCGCCGGCCCGACCTGGTCTGGCTGGCCGTCGCGCAGCCGGCCGGGATAGTGGCGCAGATCGTGCTCGGCGGGATCGTGGTGCTGACCGACCTCAACCCGGCCACGGTGTCGCTGCACTTCATGGTGTCGGTCGCGGTCGTGGCGGCAGCAGTCGCCCTGCACGTCAAGTGCACCGAGGGCACCGCGCCCGCGCGGCCGCTGGTCCGGCCCGACCTGCGCGTGCTCGGCCACGGCGTGGTGGCGGCGGTCGCGGTGATGCTCGCCGCCGGGACCGTGGTCACCGGGACCGGGCCGCTGGCCGGCGCCGGCGACGTCCCCCGCTACCACCTGCCGCTGGAGGGCGTCACCCAGTTCCATGCCGATATCGGCTGGCTGCTCGGCGGGCTCACCGTGGCGCTGGTGGTGGGGCTGCGCGCGACCAGGGCACCGGCGCGGGTGATGCGCCTGGGCTGGCTCGTGCTCGGCCTGATCGGCGCGCAGGGAGCCATCGGCTACACCCAGTACTTCTCCGGCCTGCCGGCCGGCCTGGTCTGGGTGCACGTCTCCGGGTCGCTGCTGATCTGGATCGCCGTCCTGCGGCTGATGTTCGCGATGCGCGACCGTGGCCCGCTGACTCAGCCGCCGCCCGAAAGCCCCGGCGATCCGGCCGCCTCGGCCCTCCCCGAGGCCCAGCCCGCCCCGGCCCGCTGAGCCATCACCCCGGCGGCGCCGGCGGCCGGGGCCGGTCCGGCCCGGGATGGTAGCCGAAGCCGCTGCGCCCGTGCCGCGCCCACGGCGGGGATCCCGGCCCGGCCTGCCGGGCGAAGAACGAGTCGCGGGCCATGGCCATCAGCGTGAGCAGCTCGTGGCTGCGCTCATCGAACCCGGCCACGTCGATCAGGCCCCGCTCGGCCCGCTGATGGCACAGCGCCAGCTCGGTCGCGGCCAGCTGGTAGTCGGTCATGGCATGGGCCGCCGTCCGCCCGCTGGTGCGGCGTGCCCACAGCCGGGCCCGGCGGCGGCCGCGCAGCGTCGAGAGCATCCGCAGATCGGCCTCGGTGACCACGCCTGCCGTCTGGTAGGCGGGCAGGAACCGCCAGATCAGCCGGACCACCCGGCGCCGGTCGGCGACCACGACCGCCACCAGCGCGATGAGCACGCACGCCACCAGCACGTAGGCGACGGCGATCCCGGGCAGGCCGTACGTCGCCAGCCCGTTCCAGAGCCCGTGCAGCGCCATGGCCCCAAACAGGCCGGTCACCGCGGCCCAGCCGCCCCGCCGGTGGGTGGCCGCGTAGGCGACTCCGATCCCCGTGATGGAGGTGAACGCCGGATGCGCGAACGGCGAGAGCAGCCCCCGGAAGACGAAGGTGAAGCCGAGCAGCTGCGCCCCGCCGACCTCCGGCCGCACCAGGGCGCCGATGTAGTACCCGACGTTCTCCATCATCGCGAAGCCCAGGCCGACCATGGTGGCATACATGATGCCGTCGGTCGGCCCGTCGAACTCCTGCCTGCGCCGCCACAGCAGCCAGAACAGGACCGCCCCCTTGAGCGACTCCTCGACCAGCGGCGCGCCGAACGTGGCCGAGATGAGTTCGCCCCTGCTCTGGCCCAGCTCGGGCTGGGTGATGAACAGCAGGCCGGCGGTATTGATGATCGCGGCGAGCAGGGCGGCGACACCCGCGCCCCAGGCGAAGCACAGGACGAGGTTGCCGCGCGGCTCGGGCTCCAGCCGGTCGAGCAGCAGCACCAGGGCAACCAGCAGCGGCACCGGGAGCAGGGCCAGCGGCAGCGCGATGAGGAAGGGGGCGGGACTGTGACCGGCGCCCTCCACGCTTTCCAGCAGGTCGATGCCGAGCACGATGACGGCGCATCCCAGCCCGGCGGCGATGCCGATGATGAGCCCGGCCCGCGGCCGGCCGGGCGGACGGCCTTCGATCACGGCCCGTGGATCCAGGTTGGGCCGTGAGGTCGCCATGGCAGGGAGCGTACTAGGTGCGCGCGCGGTGGATCATGCCGCTGCGGCCGGCCCGGGCTCGGTGAATATCCGGGGGTGTCCCGGTGAACGTCCGGGGGGCCCCAGTGGACATTGGCCATTCTTCCGGCGGCTGGCTCCGCCTGGCGCGCGATGGCCTTTGGCCCAGCCCGGTAGGGTCGGGAGGCGAAGGGATCCTCGGCCTGGCAATCACAACTGGCGGCGTGGTCAGCGATCGCGCCTTGGGAGGGGAGCGCTGATCTCACCGTGACGACCGCGTCCGACGCCGGCCTGGAATGGTCAGCCGCTGACAAGCGGGCCGTGGATCTCATCCGCGTCCTGGCGATGGACGCGGTCCAGCAGGCGGGGTCGGGTCACCCGGGGACGGCCATGAGCCTCGCCCCCGCCGCCTACCTGCTGTTCCAGCAGATCCTCCGGCACGACCCAGCAGATCCCGGCTGGCTGGGCCGGGACCGGTTCGTCCTGTCCTGCGGTCACTCCAGCCTCACCCTGTACCTGCAGCTCTATCTGTCCGGGTACGGCCTGACCCTGGATGACATCCGGGCCCTGCGCACCTGGGGCAGCCTGACCCCCGGGCATCCCGAGCATGGGCTGACGCCGGGGGTGGAGACCACCACCGGCCCGCTCGGGCAGGGCATCGCCAACGCGGTCGGCATGGCCATGGCCGCCCGCCGCGAGCGCGGCCTGCTCGACCCGGACGCACCCGCCGGCGCCAGCCCGTTCGACCACCACGTGTACGTCTTCGCCTCGGACGGGGACATCGAGGAGGGCCTCAGTCACGAGGCCTCGTCTCTGGCCGGTCACCAGGATCTCGGCAACCTGATCCTGGTCTACGACGACAACTCGATCTCGATCGAGGACGACACCGCGATAGCCAAGTCGGAGGACGTCGCCGCGCGGTATGAGGCCTACGGCTGGCATGTCCAGCGGGTGACTTGGCGCCATGTGGAGGGCTACCGGGAAGACATCGAGCCGCTGCGGGACGCGCTGCTGCTCGCCCGGGAGAACACCGTCCAGCCCTCGTTCATCGCGCTGCGGACGATCATCGGCTGGCCCGCGCCGAACAAGCAGAACACCGGCGAGGCGCACGGGTCCGCCCTCGGCGCCGAGGAGGTGGCCGCGACCAAGCGCATCCTCGGCTTCGACCCGGACGTGTCCTTCCCGGTCGAGGAGGACGTGGTCGCTCACGCCCGCGGGGTCGCGGACCGCAACAAGCGGGTACGGGCGGAATGGGAGGAATCCTTCGCCGCCTGGGCCGCCGCCAGCCCGGAGCGGGCCGGGCTGCTGGCGCGGCTGTCCGCCCGGCGGCTCCCGGACGGCTGGACCGCGGTGCTGCCGGAGTTCCCGGCCGACGCCAAGGGGATGGCCACCCGGAAGGCCTCCGGTGAAGTCCTGACCGCGCTCGCTCCGGTGCTCCCCGAACTGTGGGGCGGCTCGGCCGACCTGGCGGGCAGCAACAACACGACGATGAAGGGCGAGCCCTCGTTCATCCCGCCCGGGCACCAGACCCGGATGTTCCCGGGCGGCTGGTACGGGCGCACGCTGCATTTCGGCATCCGCGAGCACGCCATGGGCGCGATCTGCAACGGGATCGCGGTGGACGGGCTCACCCGGCCCTACGGCGGCACCTTCCTGGTGTTCAGTGACTACATGCGGCCCGCGGCGCGGCTGGCGGCGCTCATGGGGCTGCCGGTGACGTACGTGTGGACGCATGACTCGATCGGGCTCGGCGAGGACGGGCCCACCCACCAGCCGGTCGAGCACCTGTGGGCGCTGCGCGCCATCCCCGGCCTGGACGTCGTGCGCCCGGGCGACGCGAACGAGACCGTGGTTGCCTGGCGGACGATCCTCGGCCACAGCGACCGGCCCGCGGGCCTGTGCCTGACCCGGCAGAACGTGCCGGTGCTGGACCGCAGCCGGGACCTGGCCGGCGCGGAGGGCACCGCCCGCGGCGGCTACGTGCTGGCCGAGGCCGCCGGCGGCGAGCCGGCGGTGATCCTCATCGCCACCGGCAGCGAGGTGCAGATCGCGCTCGAGGCACACGAGCTGCTCGGGCAGGAGGGCATAGCCGCCCGCGTCGTCTCGATGCCGTGCGTGGAGTGGTTCACCGCCCAGGAGGCCGCCTACCAGGAGGACGTGCTGCCCGCGCGGGTCCGGGCCCGGGTCAGCGTCGAGGCGGGCATCGCGCTGGGCTGGCGGGCCTTCGTGGGCGACGCCGGCGAATGCGTCAGCCTGGAGCACTTCGGCGCCTCGGCCGACTACCGGCTGCTGTACGAGGAGTTCGGGATCACGGCGGAGCGGGTAGCGGCCGCGGCCCGCACCAGTTTGGCCAGGGTGGCCGGGGGCAACGAGAATTGAGAGCGTGTCGGATCGACGAGGAGCAGCACCCATGACCCCACAGCCAGATGATGTCCTTGCGCAGCTGTCGGCCGCCGGCGTATCGGTGTGGCTCGACGACATCAGCCGGGAGCGGCTGACCACCGGCAACCTGGCCGGCCTGATCCGTGACCGGCACGTGGTCGGGGTGACCTCCAACCCGACCATCTTCGCGCACGCGCTCGCGTCCGGCTCGGCCTACGAGAGCCAGCTCGCCGACCTCGAGGTGCGGGAGGTGGGACTCGAGGAGGCCGCCCGCGCCATCACCACCTACGACATCCGGTGGGGCTGTGACGTGCTGCGGCCGGTCTACGGCGCGACCAGCGGCATCGACGGCCGGGTCTCCATCGAGGTCGACCCCCGGATCGCCAGGGACAGCGTCAAGACCATCGCGGAGGCGCGCGCCCTGTGGTGGCTGGTGGACCGGCCGAACCTGTTCATCAAGATTCCCGCGACCGAGCAGGGCCTGCCCGCGATCACGCAGTGCCTGTCCGAGGGCATCAGCATCAACGTCACGCTGATCTTCGCGCTGGAACGGTACGGGCAGGTCATAGACGCCTTCTTCGCCGGGATGGAGCAGGCCCGCGAGGCCGGTCACGACCTGTCCACCATCGAGTCGGTCGCCTCGTTCTTCGTGAGCCGGGTGGATACCGAGGTCGACCGCAGGCTGGACAAGATCGGCACGGCGGAGGCGGCGGCGCTGCGCGGCAAGGCGGCGATCGCCAACGCGCGGCTCGCCTATGAGCTGTACGAGGAGCGGTTCGCGACCCCCCGCTGGCAGGCGCTGCGCCAGGCCGGCGCGCGCCCGCAGCGCCCGCTGTGGGCCTCGACCAGCACCAAGGACCCGGAATTCCCGGACACCATGTACGTGGAAGAACTGGTGGCGCCCGGCACCGTGAACACCATGCCGGAGGCGACCCTGCACGCCATGGCCGACCACGGCACGGTCCGCGGCAACACGGCGAGCAGCGGGTACGACCAGGCCCGGCAGGTCTTCGCCGATCTCGAGGCGCTCGGCATCGGCTATCAGGATGTGGTGACCGTCCTGGAGGACGAGGGGGTGGCCAAGTTCGCGGCCTCCTGGCAGGAAATGCTCGAGACGATCAGTACCGAGCTGGCGACGGCGGGCCGGGCGTGAGCACCGAGGAAAGCACGGCCGAGCCTGAGCCGGCCTCTCGCCGCGAAGGGCGCGAAAGGACCAGCGCGATGAGCGAATTCATGGCGGGCAACCCCCTGCGCGACCCGCGGGACCGCCGTCTTCCCCGGGTGGCGGGGCCTTGCGTGCTCGTCATGTTCGGCGTCACCGGCGACCTGGCCCGCAAGAAGCTGATGCCAGCCGTCTATGACCTGGCCAACCGGGGCCTGCTCCCGCCGGGGTTCTCGCTGGTCGGGTTCGCCCGGCGGGACTGGGCGGATGAGGACTTCGCGCAGGTCACCTACGAGGCGGTGAAGGAACACGCGCGCACGCCGTTCAACGACATCGTCTGGCAGCAGCTTTCCGAGGGGATCAGGTTCGTGCCGGGCGAGTTCGCCGACGACGCGGCGTTCGACCGGCTGGCCGAGACGGTGGCCAAGCTCGACGAGGAGCGCGGCACCGGCGGCAATTACGCCTTCTACCTGTCGGTGCCGCCCAAGTACTTCATCGACGTCGTCAACCAGCTCAAGCGCTCGGGCCTGTCCACCTCGAACCGGCACAAGGACGGGAACAAGTCGTGGCGGCGGGTGGTGGTGGAGAAGCCGTTCGGCCATGACCTGGCCAGCGCGCAGACGCTGAACCGGGTGCTTAACTCGGTGTTCGGCCACAACTCGGTGTTCCGCATCGACCACTACCTGGGCAAGGAAACCGTCCAGAACATCCTGGCGCTGCGGTTCGCCAACACGCTGTACGAGCCGATCTGGAACCGCGGCTACGTGGGCCACGTGCAGATCACGATGGCCGAGGACGGCGGCATCGGCGGGCGGGCCGGCTACTACGACGGGATCGGGGCCGCCCGCGACGTCATCCAGAACCACCTCATGCAGCTGCTCGCGCTCACCGCGATGGAGGAGCCGGTTTC
>DATINY010000213.1:0-5903 GCA_035473755.1 Streptosporangiaceae bacterium | reverse complement strand
AAAATCAGTCTTTACGTAAAATAATTTTTTGTCAATATCCCGTTGGCGAGACTGGTCGCTCCTCTTAACGCGTGGTCGAGACGCGGTCATGACTCGTCGGGCCAGTGCCAGCGTTGCTGCCGTGTGGCGGGTTCGCCTCGGGCGATGCTGAGACACCCCACGACTGCAATGCGGCTGGCCGCCTGCCGATAGCCTGGAGCGGCGGCAGCGACCCGGGCGGTTCCCGGGTGTGGGGAAAGGAATCAGGCCGGTGGCGGTCAGGGCAATCCGCGGTGCGGTCCAGATTGACGCCAACGAGCGGACGGCTGTCCTCGATGGCACCACCGAGCTGGTCACCGAGGTCATGACGCGCAACGGCCTGGTCACCGACGATGTGATCAGCGTGGTGTTCACCGCCACCCCTGACCTCACGGCCGAGTTCCCCGCCCTCGCCGCCCGCAAGATCGGTTTCCAGGACGTGCCGTTGCTGTGCGCCAGTGAGATCAACGTGCCAGGTGCCCTGCCCCGGGTGGTGCGGCTGCTCATGCACGTGGAAACCGGGAAGCCGCGTGCCGCCCTGCAGCACGTATACCTGCGGGGCGCGGCGGCCCTGCGGCTGGACATCGCCCAGTGACGCCGCGACCGGGAGGGCCGGAGACCGGCCCGGGCAGGCTGAGCAGCGCCGTCGTGATCGGGACCGGCCTGATTGGGACGTCGATCGCGCTGGCCCTGTGCGAGCAGGGCGTGACCGTCTGGCTGACCGATCACGACCCCGCCGCGGCCCGGCTCGCCGCCGAGCTCGGGGCAGGAAAGATGCTGCCCGAGCCGCTGGGCGCGGTGGAGCGGGGCGAGGACGCGCCGGAGGCGGCGAGGCCAGGACAGCGGCCGCAGGCCCAGGAGGGGCCGTGGGCCGATCTGGCGGTACTGGCCGTCCCGCCCTCCGCCGTCGCGTCCTCGCTCGCGGCCGCCCAGGCCCGCCGCCTGGCCCGCTGGTACACCGACGTTGCCAGCGTGAAGGCGCTCCCGTTGCGGCAGGCCAGCGAGCTGGGTTGCGACCTGGCCTGCTTCGTGCCCGGCCACCCGCTGTCCGGGCGGGAGCGCTCGGGCCCGGCCGCCGCGCGGGCCGATCTGTTCCTCGGCCGCCCGTGGGTGATCTGCCCCGGGCCGTTGACCCGGCCGGAGGCGATCGTTGCCGTCGCCGACCTGGTGCGCTGCTGCCGCGGCGAGCTGGTGCAGGCCGATGCGGACGAGCACGACCACTGGGTGGCGCTGGTATCGCACGCGCCGCATGTGGTGGCCGCGGCCATGGCGGCTCAGCTGACCGACGCCCCCGGCGGCGCGCTCGGCCTCGCGGGCCAGGGACTGCGCGACGTGACCAGGATCGCCGCAGGTGACGCCGGGTTGTGGACGCAGATCCTGGCGGCGAACGCCGCCCCGGTGGCCAGGGTTCTCGCGGATGTGGCGGCCGATCTCGCCGCCGTCGCCGAAGCGCTGGCCGAGACCGCCGCGCCGCCGCATCCCGGCGAGCATCCCTCGGTGAAGCTGCTGGCGGGCCTGCTGGAGGAGGGTTCGGCCGGCGTGGCGAGGATCCCGGGCAAGCGCGGCACCCCCGTGCGGGACAACGCGGTGGTACAGGTCGTCATCCCCGACCGGCCCGGCGAGCTGGCGCGCCTGTTCCAGGTGGCAGGCGAGTCCGGTGTCAACATCGAGGACATCGGGATCGAGCACTCGCCCGGCCTGCCGGTCGGGGTGGCCGAGCTGACGGTCCGCCCGGATGCGGTGGCCCGGCTGACACAGGCGCTGGCGGCGGCCGGATGGCCCGTGCGCCGGTAGCATCGCCAGGGTGACTGAGCGCCTTGTGATCGCCGTTGATGGCCCCGCCGGGTCCGGCAAGTCCAGTGCTGCCCGTGGGGTGGCCCGCGCGCTCGGCCTGCGCTACCTGGATACCGGCGCGATGTACCGGGCCCTGACCTGGTGGCTGCTCAGCCGTGGGCTGGACGCCACCGACCCGGGGACGGTGGCCAGGCATGCCAGGGAGCCGGTGATCGAGGCAGGGACCAACCCGGATGCGCCGGCGATCACCGTCGACGGCGTGGACGTGTCCGGCCCGATCCGCAGCCGCGAGGTCTCCAACGCCGTCAGCGCGGTCGCCTCGGTGCCCCAGGTCCGGGAGCACCTGATCGCCCTGCAGCGGGAGGTCATCGCGCGCAACACGGGGCCAGGTGGCGGCATCGTCGCCGAAGGGCGGGACATCGGCACCGTCGTTGCCCCCCAGGCACTGGTCAAGGTGTTCCTCACCGCCAGCGAGTCCGAACGGGCCCAGCGCCGCAGCGCCGAGCTGGCCGTGGACCCGGGGGCGACGGCGGCGGTCACGCAGCAGGAGCAGCTGCACCGGGACCGGGCCGATGCGCCGCAGACGGTGATGGCCGCCGATGCCGTGGAGATCGACTCCACCTCGCTCAGCCTGGATGAGGTGATCGGCCTGATCGCCGGCCTGGCCCGGGAACGGGCCGGGCCGGCGGAGGGCCAGGCTGGTCCCGCCGGGCGGGATCAGCAGGCGGACCCGGCGCGGACGGGATGACCATGGCAGATGCGGAAGCGGCCGGAGGTTCCTCCGGCGGGGAGGTATCCGGCGCCGAGGAGTACGTCCCGGCTCCGGTGGTGGCGGTCGTCGGCCGGCCCAACGTCGGCAAGTCCACCCTGGTCAACCGGATTCTCGGCAGCCGCCAGGCGGTGGTGCAAGACACGCCAGGCGTCACCCGCGACCGGGTGGCCTATGACGCCTTTTGGCGCGGGCGCGCCTTCACCCTGGTCGACACCGGCGGCTGGGAGCCGTTTCCCGGCTCCGAGGCCGGGCAGGCCAGCCGCGCCCTCGCCGAGCAGGTGACCGCGCAGGCCCGGCTGGCGGTGGAGACGGCCGACGCGGTCCTGTTCGTCGTGGACGTGACCGTCGGCATCACCGACTCCGACGATGCCGTCGCCACGGTGCTGCGGCGCTCGGGCAAGCCGGTGGTGGTCGCGGCGAACAAGGTGGACGACACGCCGGGCGAGCCGGCCGCGGCGGCGCTGTGGGCACTCGGGCTCGGGGAGCCCTGGCCGGTGAGCGCGCTGCACGGCCGGGGGAGCGGTGACCTGCTCGACGCCATACTGGCGGCGCTGCCCCAGGCGCCGGCCGAGCCCCTGCCCGGGCCGGGAGGACCGCGCCGGGTGGCTCTCGTCGGCCGCCCGAACGTGGGGAAGTCCAGCCTGCTCAACAAGCTGGCGGGCCAGGACCGGGTCTTGGTGGACGCGGTGGCGGGCACCACCCGTGACCCGGTGGATGAGCTGATCGAGCTCGGCGGCATCAGCTGGCGGTTCGTCGATACCGCCGGGATCCGGCGCCGGGCCAGCCAGAGCCAGGGCGCTGACTTCTACGCATCGCTGCGGACGGCGGGGGCGCTGGAACGCGCCGAGGTCGCGGTCGTGCTGATCGACGCCAGCGAGCCGCTCGCCGAGCAGGACCTGCGGATCGTGTCCATGGTGATAGAGGCGGGCCGGGCACTGGTCATCGCCTACAACAAGTGGGATCTGGTCGACGAGGAGCGCCGGCTGCAGCTGGATCGCGAGATCGACCGCCAGCTTTACACCGCCCGCTGGGCGCCCCGGGTCAACGTTTCCGCGTCCACCGGACGGCATCTGGACCGGCTGGTCCCCGCGCTCCAGCTGGCGCTGGACGGCTGGGAGACGCGGGTGCCGACCGGCAGGCTCAACTCCTGGCTCACCGAGCTGATCGCCGCCACCCCGCCGCCGGTGCGGGGCGGCCGGCAGCCCAAGATCCTTTTCGCGACGCAGGCGGGCATCCGGCCGCCGCATTTCGTGCTGTTCGCGACCGGTTTCCTGGAGGCCAGCTACCGGCGATTCGTCGAGCGGCGGCTGCGGGAGGATTTCGGCTTCGATGGCAGCCCGGTACACGTGTCGGTGCGGCTGCGTGAGAAACGGGTGGGTCGCCCGTCCGGCCGCGTGAGCCGGCGATAGGCCTGTCATGCCCGGGGGCGGGTGCCTAACTTCAAGAGCCTCGATCGTCTCCGCTTCGACACCCCGGAGATGCTTCCTCGCGGCGGCCGCAACCGACGACTGACCAGAACACGCGGAGGGGTTAATTTTCGGATTGCCGAAATCCGCGTGCCGTTGCCAGGAATCCCCCCATTTCCGCCTTAAGGTACCCGATAGCACCTAGCGAAGGCCCCTGCTGCGGTGTTGGTGGTCGTAGCTGGGGAATCTGCTCACGTTTTGCCATTAGCCAGGCTGGGCCCGCGTCGGCGCAGAGGGGAAGCTCATGGTCTTGCCAACCGGAATCAAACGACTAGCGCTGGCCGCGGCCGGTGCGCCGCTAGTGGCCACGATGACCATAGTGATGCTCGCGAGTCCCTCCTCAGCGGCGCCACAGCCGGTGAAGGCCGCCGTGGTGAGCCACGCATCATCCGACCATGTCTTCCGCACGCTGCACACGGGTCTGAGGGTGCGTAAGAGGCCGAGCACGTCGGCCAAGATCGTCGCCGTCCTCGGTGCGGTCGGCAGCAAGGTAACGGTGAACTGCTTTACCCGCGGCAGCACGGTATCCGGGGACAATGTCTGGTACCACATCGTGCAGCCGCGCGACGGTTTTGTGGCGGGCTTCTACCTCGCCACCGGGGGCGACCCAGCCGTGGGCATCCGTCATTGCTGACCATCGGCCGGGCTTCATGCTGCGCTTAGAGTCGGCTGACCTGGCGGATCTGGGTCGTGGCCGCGGTGCCGGTCGGCGTATGGCTGCGCCCGGGCCGTGACCTGATCTACGCCATGCCGCCCTACCCACCGGCGGCGGCATGGCTGTCGTCAAGGGGGGCTGCGCGCCTGTGCGGCGGTCGCGAGCGCAACGTTCCGAAATGATGGCGCCTGCGGGCCGAATGCTTCCGTCGGCGTAGCATCGCTTGCGGTCGCAGTGGGCGTCGACGGCGGTAAGGCAGGGTAATGCGCTACAGGTCATTGGGTGATTCCGGGCTGATGGTGTCGGTTGCCGGGCTCGGCTGCAACAACTTCGGCCGCCGCGTCGATCTGGCGGGCACCAGGGCGGTGGTCGACGCGGCGATCGACGTCGGCATCACGATGCTCGACACCTCCGACACCTACGGCGACGGCGGGGCATCGGAGGAACTGCTCGGCGAGGCCCTGGCCGGGCGGCGGGAGCAGGTGGTGCTGGCCACCAAGTTCGGCCATTCGGCCTACGACATGGGCTACGGCCCGGCCGCCGGTGCCAAGGGCGGGCGCTCCTACATCCGGCGCGCGGTCGAGGCGTCGCTGCGCCGGCTCCGGACCGACTACATCGACCTGTACCAGCTGCACACCCCCGATCCGGTGACCCCGGTGGCGGAAACCCTGACCGCGCTGACCGAGCTGGTCACCGAGGGCAAGGTCCGCTACCTCGGCCACTCGAACTTCACCGGCTGGCAGATCGCGGACGCGGCCCACGTGGCCCGCGCCACGGGCACCGCGCCGTTTGTCTCCGCGCAGAACCACTGGTCGCTGCTCGAGCGCGGGGCGGAGGCGGAGGTGGTCCCGGCGGCACGGCATTTCGGGCTGGGCGTGCTGCCGTATTTCCCGCTGGCGAACGGCCTGCTGACCGGGAAGGTCCGCCGGGGGCAGACGCCGCCGGCCGGGAGCCGGCTGGCCGGCCGGCGGGGTTATGTGACCGACGACAAGCTCGACCAGGTGGAGGCGCTCATCGCGTGGGCGGCCGAGCGCGGGCGCACCGTCCTCGAGGTGGCGATCGGCGCCCTGGCCGCCCAGGACGGCTGCTCCTGCGTGATCGCCGGGGCGACCACGCCAGAGCAGGTGAAGGAGAACGCCGCCGCCGCGGAGTGGATACCCACCGCCGAGGACCTCGCCGACCTGGACCGCGTCGTGCC
>DATINY010000212.1:0-19416 GCA_035473755.1 Streptosporangiaceae bacterium | reverse complement strand
GCGAAGAATACGGCCAGCGCCAGCTTGGCGAACTCGCCCGGCTGGACGGAGAAGCCGCCGACGCTGATCCATACCTTGGCGCCGTTTACCTCGCTCAGCGAGGATGGGAGCAGGGCCGGGATGGCGAGCAGCACGAGCCCGACCGCGCCCAGGGTGTAGGTGTAGCGCTGCAGCAGACGCGGCTCCCTGACCAGCGCGAGCACCGCGATGAACGCGGCCACGCCCACCGTGCTCCAGATCACCTGGAGGGTCGTCGACGAGGTGCTCATGGTGCTGATCACGCGCCCCGCGTTGCCGTCGCGCCCGGACTGCTGCAGCCGGTAGATCATCACGATGCCGAGGCCATTCAGCAGCGCCGCGAGCGGCAGCATCAGCGGGTCCGCCCACGGGGCGAGCCACCGGATCGCCAGGTGGGCCAGCAGCATGAGCAGGGCGAAGGCGAGCCCGTAGCCCAGGATCCCGGCCGGGATCCGGCCGGTCATGCTCAGGCCGACGCTGGCATAGGCGAACAGCACCAGGGCGACCGCGAACGCCAGCATGGCGAGCTCAGTCCGGCGGCGCCCACGCGGCATCGGCACCCGGTCCTGCTGCGCCGGATAGACCGGCGCGCGCAGCGGCCCGGTACCCGCCTGATCACCTGGCTGGCCCGGGGTGGCCACCACGCTCACGGTGCTGTCCCGGTCCCCGCTGCCGCGCTGGGCGGGGGGCAGTCGGCGGGAATGGTGGGTGCGGTCCCGGTGGGCTTGGGCGGCGGCGTGGCAGTAACCTTGCCCGCCTTGTTCCGCACCGGCGCGGCGGTGGTCTGGTGGTACTTCTTCTTGTAGGCGTCCAGCGCCTTGGTGTAGTCGCTCTGCTTCTGCTGGAAGGCCTGGAGCGACTGGTAGGCGGCCTGGCACTTCTGGTAGTCGCCGCGGATGGTCCCCACGATGCCCTGG
Organism: Streptosporangiaceae bacterium; assembly: GCA_035473755.1. GTDB lineage: Bacteria > Actinomycetota > Actinomycetes > Streptosporangiales > Streptosporangiaceae > UBA9676. Next base: position 18,481 of record DATINY010000212.1, on the reverse strand, counting down.
GCGCCGGCCAGGCTGGTGGCGCTGATGGTGGAGCGGACCGACCCCTGGTCGGTGACCGGCACCGAGGCCAGCGGGATCTCAGTCCGCCGGTAGAGGTGGGACAGCTTCAGCCCGGCCAGGTTCTGGTTGACCCCGCGGAAGATGGCGACGTGCCCGGCGTCCTCACCCACGTAGTACTGCGTCTGGGTGTAGCGCCATGCCGCGTAGCCGGCGCCGATGATCACGATGAGCAGCAGGGCGAACAGGGATTTCACGATCGGCAGGCGCCGCCGGGCCGGAGCCTCGAGCTCGGCGTCATCCAGGGCGGGGCCGCCGGCGGCGCGGGGCACCGGGTCGTCGTGGGCGATCACGATGGCGGCCTGCGGGGCGGTCTGGGTGAGCACGGTGCGGCCGGCCGTGGTCTCGGAACGCATGGCATGCCGGCCGTTGCCGTTGGAGGCGGCGCCGGCCAGCACCGACACCTCGCTGGGCGGCCGGAGCGCGGTCGCGCTGTCCACCACGTCGGCGACGATGCAGGTGATGTTGTCCGGGCCGCCGCCCTGGATCGCCAGATCGATGAGCTGGCGCACGGCGTCGTCCGGTTCCGCCACGGTGGCCAGCGTCCGGTGCAGGACCGGCTCGCTCACCACCCCGGACAGGCCGTCGGAGCACAGCAGGTAGCGGTCGCCCACCTGGGCCTCGCGCAGCGACAGGTCCGGCTCGACGTCGCTGCTGCCATCGAGCGCGCGTAGGAGCAGCGACCGCTGCGGGTGGGTGGCGGCCTCATCGGGACTGATCCGGCCGTCGTCGACCAGCGACTGGACGAGGGTGTGATCGTGGGTGATCTGCTGGAGCTCGCCGCCCGACAGCAGGTAGGCGCGGGAGTCCCCAATGTGGCACACGGCCACCCTGGTCCCGGACCAGAGCATGGCGGTGAGGGTGGTGCCCATCCCCCCGATGGAGGGATTGGCGGCGACCAGGTCATGCAGTTGCTGGTTGGCCCGGGCCACCGCGTCGGCGAGCGCGTCCAGCAGCTCGCTCGAGGGCAGGTCCTCGTCAAGGGCGGTGAGCACGTCGATGGCTACCGCGCTGGCGACCTCCCCCGCGGCGTGGCCGCCCATGCCGTCGGCGACCGCCAGCAGGCGCGGGCCGGCGTACGCCGAATCCTCGTTCCCCTCGCGGAGGAGACCGACGTCTGAGCGGACCGCGTAGCGGAGTGCAAGTGTCATCTGCGCAGTTCCAGAACGGTCTTGCCAATGCGTATCGGCACGCCCGCCGGCACCGGCGTCGGCTGGGTCACCTTCTGCCGGTCCAGGTATGTGCCGTTGGTCGATCCGAGGTCTTCAACGATCCACTGGCCGTTCTGGGGAAACAGCCGGGCGTGTCGGCTCGAAGCGTAGTCATCGGACAGTACCAGAGTGGCGTCGTTCGCCCGCCCGATGGTGATCTGCTGATCCGTCAGCCCGATCGAGGTGCCCGTGAGCGAGCCGCCGGTCACCAGCAGCTGCTGCGGCGCACCCCGGGTGGCCCGCCCCGCCCGCGGTGGCCGCGCCGGCCGCGCGCGCTGCGCTTTCTGCTGGCGCCGCTGCTGCCGGCTGGAGAGCGCGTGCCCGAACATGTCGGTGCGCACCACACCCACGGCCGCGATCACGAACAGCCACAGGACCGCCAGGAAGGCGAGCCTGATCAGGGTGAGGGTGAGGGCGTTCATCGGGTCATGTGTCCTCGGATGGCCGTGACCGCTGGCAACTGGTTATCGGACCGCTGATGTCTTTCATGTGGCCCCTGCAGGCGATCAGTAAATACCGTCCCGGCGGAATACCAGGGTCGTGCGGCCAAGCGTGACGCGTGTGCCGTCGGTGAGTGAGACGCGCCTGACCGGCTCGCCGTTGACGAACGTGCCGTTCGTCGATCCTAGGTCGACCAGGACGACCTCGTCGTCTTCCACCCGCAGTTCGGCATGGTGACGGGACACGCCGGGGTCGACAAGCCGCAGATCGCAGTCGGTTCCACGGCCGAGCATGGTCACCGGCGCGGTCAGCTCGTAGGTGCGCTGCATGCTGCCGTCCGCCCCCGGCTCCGGGCCGGAGACGAGCAGCCGGGGCCGCCCCGAGAAGGCCCCGTGTGGCCGTGGCAGGTCGCTGGCGGGACGCCGGATCTCCCCGCCCTCGACCGTGGTTCCCCGTATCACGCCGGACCGGATCCGGAAGGTGCCCGTGGTCAGGTCCGGCAGGCCCTCGAAGCGCATCCGCACCGGGCCGACGAAGGAGTAGCCCTGCTCCTTGGCGTGCTCACGAGCCAGCGTGGCGAGCTCGATCCCGAGGTTGTCCGCGTAGACCTCCAGGCGTTCGTGGTCGGTCTCGGACAGTTCCACCACGAAGTCGTTAGGCACCAGGGTTCTGCCCTGCGCCACGATGGCGGCGCGGTCATCCATCTCGCGCTGCACCGCACTGGCGATCTCCACCGGCTCGAGTTCGGATTTGAACGCCCGCGCGAAGGCACCCTCGACCATGCCTTCGAGCCGTCGCTCGAAACGCTGTAGCACTCCCACCGGGCACCTCCTTCCCCTGCTCGCATCCGATCGTATCGGCGGTAAGGGCCAGCTTGGTGACGTGCTAACCTGACTCGTTGCCCTGGGCGGGTGGCGGAACGGCAGACGCGCACGGTTCAGGTCCGTGTGTCCGAAAGGACGTGAGGGTTCAAATCCCTCCTCGCCCACCCAGCACACTGGCCAGAGCCCATGTACCCCTGCCCCATTCGATACCCCGAGTTACCCGCCGTCAGGCATGCCACTCTTACCGGCAAGCCATAGTCCTGGAAGCCATAGTCTTCCACCACTGGGCACCGGCTCGGGCCAGGAGCGCAGGAACGGCCCGGGCCGGGGCGGAGCCGCCCGGGCCCGCCACGGGCGGGGTCACCCGGCCCGGATTACTTCCGCCACCGCCTTCGCCGCCAGCTCGACGCAGACCCTCACCTGCGGTGACATCGGCGCTCCGAGGCCGAACTGCTGCGCTTCCACCCCGACGACGACCAGCCCGGACGGCAGCCGCTGAAGCGCGAGGCCGGGGTTTGGGCGCGGCAGGCCCGGGGTCAGGGCACGACGATGACCGGGCAGTGCGCGTGCCGGGCCAGCCAGCCCGGGACGGAGCCCGCCACGTGGTGCCAGCGGCGCCCCGGCGCGCCGATGACCAGCGCGTCGGCGGCGCTCTCGTCGGCCGCGGCGGCCAGCTCGCGGGCCGGGCTGCCGCGCCGGGTGAGGATGTGCACCTCGATGTCGGCCCGGTCGCAGACCTCGTCGAGCTCGGCGAGCAGCCAGCGTTCGGTCTCCTGCCGGTCCCGCACCGCGCCGATCACCTGACCGGTGAGCGGCTCGCAGTAGACCGGCGGCGGGCTCACGTGCACGACCAGGAGCGCCCGGCCGAGGCGGCGTGACAGCCCCGCGGCGTAGGCCAGCGCATGGCGGCTCGACGGCGAGCCGTCGTACCCGGCGACCACCGGGTGGTCGAGCGCGCTCGCCGCGCTGGGCTGCGGTTCCTCCTCGCGGGCGCGCCGTTGCGGGCGGTCGGGCTGGCCCGGAAGAGGTGAAGACTCTGCCTGGTCCATGGCTTCCTCGTTACTTGTAGGTCCATGGTCCGCGCCCGGGAACACTTCCGCAATCTATGTTAGTTTCAGTCAAGCAAATATCACAGACCCTGGACCACGGGGCCCGGCCCGGGACCGCCGGGAGCAAACCCGCCCGGCCCGGGAAGATCGGCAGGCCAGCGCACACGCCGGGCGGGCCAAACCCCTTGGCCGGCAGGCCAGCCCGCCCGGCCGGCAACCTCTTGGCCGGCAGGCCAGCCCGAGCGGCCGCCAGACCAACCCATCGGCCCGGACAGGGCAGAATCGGTCTTGTGCCCGAACTACCCGAGGTCGAGTCGCTCGCCATCTTTCTCCGGGAGCGCGCGGTCGGCCGGATCATCGACTGGGCCGCAAGCGCCACCTTTGCCGTGCTCAAGACGTACCAGCCCGATCTGAGCGTGCTGACCGGCCGCGAGATCACCGGCGCCGCCCGCCATGGCAAGTTCCTCGACCTGGTGATCATGCCAGTGTCCGGGGTCCCGGTCGCGTCAGGCCCGGCCGGCGAGTTGCACCTGATCACCCATCTGGCCCGGGCCGGCTGGCTCCGCTGGCGGGACGACCTGCCCGACAAGCCGCCCCGGCCCGGCAAGAGCCCGCTCGCGTTCCGGCTCCGGCTCGAGGGCGGCAGCGGGTTCGACCTCACGGAGGCGGGCACGCGCAAGCGGCTGGCCGTCTACCTGGTGGAAGACCCGGCGCAGGTGCCGGGGATCGCCTCGCTCGGCCCGGACCCGCTGGCGGACTCCTTCACGGCCGAGACCCTGGCCGGGCTGCTCGCCGGCCGGCGCACCCAAATCAAGGGCGTGCTCAGGGACCAGAAGATCATCGCGGGCATCGGCAACGCCTACTCCGACGAGGTCCTGCACGCGGCGAAGATGTCCCCGTTCAAGCTGGCGGCCAGCCTCACCCCGGACGAGGTGACCGGCCTCTACACGGCGATGCGCGGCTGCCTGGAGGAGGCCGTGGCCAGGTCGGCCGGGATGGCCGCCGGGGAGCTCAAGGCGGAGAAGAAGGCGGGCCTGCGGGTGCACGGCCGGGCGGGCCAGCCCTGCCCGGTCTGCGGCGACACCGTGCGCGAGGTCTCCTTCGCCGACTCCGCGCTCCAGTACTGCGCCACCTGCCAGACCGGGGGCAAGCCGCTGGCCGACCGGCGGATGTCCCGGCTGCTGAAGTAGCGCCTGTCAGCACCTCAGAAGACAGCGTTGCCCATTGGCGACATTGGTGACATCAAGCTCAAAGTAATCCTTTTGTTACCCATGCCGCTGAAGTGGCACACGGCACTCCCATAGCATCGCAGCGCGGTGGGCCCTAGGGAGGACGGCCCCGGGGGCGGGCGGTCCGGGAGCGGGAGACAACCGGTGCGCGTTCACGTATCCCTCCGGTCGGCTGGCCTATGTGCTCTCCTCGCCAGCCTCGCCACGCTGGGACTGGCCGGTGCGCCCGCCGCCGCCACCGCCGGGCCGGGCCTGGCCACGTCGGGCCCTCCGGCGAACCGCTCCAACGTCGGAGCCACCCACTCACCGCAGCTGCTGCAGCAGCTCGCGGGGCCGGCCGGGGCCACGCGCACCGCCATCCGCGCAGCCATCAACCAGGCGTCCGTGACCGGTGCGCTGCAGGGCGTGGACGTGGCGTCCTTCCAGCACCCGAACAACGCCGCCATCAACTGGACGCAGGTGGCCGGGGCCGGGATCCAGTTCGCCGCGGTCAAGGCCACCGAGGGCAACTACTACAAGAACCCCTTCGCCCCCGCCGACCTGGCTGACGCGCAGGCGGCCGGGCTCTCGGTCATCGCCTACGCGTTCGCGATCCCCAACGGCAACGGCGGCAGCAAGAGCCCCGCCGTCCAGGCCGACTACCTGCTCAGCTACCTGGGTGCCAGCAACAGCGGCGTGCCGGTCCTGCTGGACATCGAGTACGACCCCTACGTGAGCACCGACGGCACCAACTCGTGCTACGGGCTCAGCCAGAGCGCGATGGTGAACTGGATCGCCGGGTTTGACAGCGAGGTGCAGGCCAAGACCGGCCGGCTGCCGATCATCTACACCACGGCGAACTGGTGGAGCACCTGCACCGGCAACAGCACCGCCTTCGGGCAGACCCCCATGTGGGTGGCCAACTTCACGACCGCGGCCAGCCCGGCCCTCCCGGCCGGGTGGGCGGACTGGTCCTTCTGGCAGTACACGAGCGCCGGCACCGTGGCCGGCATCAGCACCACCGGGTCTACCGACCTCGACCAGCTCAACCCGGCCCTGGTCCCGCTGCTCAGCCCCGGTGCCCGCAGTGGCGCGGGCGGCACCGCGTCCGCGTTCGGGGTCAGCCCGGCGGATCCGGTCAGCGGCCAGACGCCCTCGTTCTCCGCCACCGGCCTGCCGCCGGGGATGTCCATCGGCGCGGACGGCAGCATCACGGGCTGGCTGGGCACGCCGGGGACGTATCACCCGACCGTGACCGCGACCGCGGGCGGCGCGTCCGGCTCGGTGTCGTTCACCTGGACGGTGACCACGGCGCCAAGCCAGGGAGCGACCGGGGCCGTCCGGCTGACCACCGGCGGCAAATGCCTGAACGACGTCGGCAACAAATCGGCGAACGGAACCCAGGCCGACATCTGGACGTGCAACGGGAGCACCGCCCAGCAATGGACGTACGTCAAGGACGGCACGCTGCGGATCCACGGCAAGTGCCTGGTCCCCCCGAGCTCCAGCCCGGCCAGCGGCGCCAAGGTGGTGCTGGCGGCCTGCACCGGCGCCCCCGTGCAGCGGTGGTGGCTGACCTACCCGCGGAGCATCAGCCCGTCGCTGGGCACGATCCCCATCACCCTGCTCAACCCGGCCTCGGGAATGTGCCTGTCCGACACCGGCTGGAGCACCACCAACGGGACCCGGGTGGTGGTGGGCTCGTGCAACGGCTTCAAGAACCAGGCCTGGACGCTGCCGGCCGGGCCGGTGTCATCACAGATCCCGGGCAAGTGCATGGACGACAGCGGGAACGGAACAGCGAACGGCACCATGATCGACATATCGTCCTGCAACGGCACCAGCGGCCAGCAGTGGACCACCGGGCCCGACGGCACCGTGCGGGTCCACGGGAAGTGCCTGGACGTCCAGCAGGGCGGCACGGCCAGCGGTACCCCGGTTGACCTGTGGTCCTGCAGCGGGACCGGCGCGCAGCAGTGGCAGCTGGTCCCCGGCGGTGGCGGGGTCAGCCTGGTGAACCCGCAGTCGGGGCTGTGCCTGGCCGACCCGGGGAACGCCACCGCCGACGGCACCGGCCTGCAGATCGCCACCTGTGCCAGCGCCGCCGGGCAGGCATGGCGGGCCCAGTAGCCCCCGGAAGGGGCGGCGCGCGGAGCCCGCACCCTGCGACCTTGTGCCTTGCCGGGATTGACCGGCCAGACAGTGGCACGATGAAGCCGTGACACAGCGGCGGGCGGTCACCGGCCGGGACCGGGTGGACGCGACGGCACGCGCGGTCGTGGAGAGCGCGGCCGACGCGATCGTAGCGTTCGGCACCGACCGCACCGTCCTGCTCTGGAACCCGGCCGCCGAGCGCATGTTCGGCTGGTCCGCGAAGGAAGTCCTCGGCACCGAGCCGCCGATCATCCCGGAGGAGCTGGCGGCCGAGCACAACGCGGTGCTGGAACGCATCCGCGCCGGCGGCCAGATCTCCTTCGCCACCCGCCGCGCCGGCAAGGACGGCAGCCTGCTCGACCTGCGCATCGACATCAGCGCGCTGCGCGACCCGGCCGGGGAGGTCATCGGCTGGGTGAACGTCTGCCACCGGACCGGGGCGGAGCAGGCCGCCACGAACCACATGGCGCAGCGCGCCCGGGTGGTCCGCAAGCTCGGGGACGTCGTCGCGGACATGACCGCCCAGCGGGACCTGGAGGCGGTGCTCGACCGCATCGCCGCCAGCCTGTGCGAGCTGACCGGGGCGGACGCGGGCGGGTTCGTGCTCCTCGAGGAGGGGCGGCTGCGCCTGGTCAGCATGGACGGGCTGCCGGCCACCCTGCGCGGCCGCACCGCCGACCTGCCGACCAGCCTGGTCGGCGAGCTGATGCGGTCGGGCCGCACGGTGATGATGGCCACCGATGAATCGGGCGGGTTCAACGACCTGATCTGGTCCGCGCTGCCGGGCCTGCACACCATCGCGCTCGCCCTGTCCCACGTGGGGGACCGGCCCTACGGCGCGCTCTACGCCCTCTACAGCCGCGGCAAGGTCGGGCATGTCGAGCTGGAGCTGCTGGAGCTGATGGCCGGCCACGCCGGCGTCGCGCTGACCAACGCCATGGCGTTCGAGGAGGTGGTCCGCCAGCGCGCGCACGAGCGGGCCGTCATCGACGCCAGCGCCGACGGCATCGCCGTGCTCGACCCGGAGGGCCTGATCCGGCAGTGGAACCCGGCGGCGCACAAGCTGACCGGGATGTCCGCGGACGAGGTGGCCGGCCGGCCGCCGCCGTTCCCGGTGCCCGATCCGGGCGGCCCCACCCTGACCTACCGCCTGCCCAGCGGCCGCTGGCTGGAAGTGATGTGCAACGGGCTGATCGGCAAGCAGGAGCAGGTCGTCGACTTCCGCGACGTGACCGCGGCCAAGGAGCTGGAGGAGGCCAAGGACCTGTTCCTCGCCACCACCAGCCACGAGCTGCGGACGCCGATCACCGTGGTGCAGGGGTTCGCCAGCACCCTGGCCAGCCGGTGGGACAAGCTGTCCGACACCGAGCGCCGCACCGCGGTGCAGACCATCGCCGAGCGGGCCGGGTCGCTCGGCCAGCTGGTGGAACAGCTGCTGCTCGGGTCCCGGGCCGGCGCCGACCAGCTCACGGTGACGAACGGGGCGTTCGACCTCGGCCAGCTGCTGCGCGGCGCGGCGGTGGCGTTCCGCCCGCTGTCCGAGCGCCACATACTGACCGCCGACATCCCCGACGACCTCCCGCAGGCATACGGGGACATGACGGCCACCGACGTCATCGTCGGCCAGCTGCTCGAGAACGCCTACAAGTACTCACCCGGCGGCGGGACGGTCACGGTGGGGGCGCGGCCGTCCGGGGAATGGATCGAGGTCACCGTCGACGACGAAGGGATCGGCATCGCACCGGGTGATCACGAGCGCATCTTCGAGCGTTTCGTGCAGGGCGAGGCGGGTGACCGGCGCCGGTTCGGCGGCATCGGGCTCGGCCTGTACATCGTGCGGCAGCTGGCCCGGGCGCAGGGCGGTGAGGTGGCCGCCAGCTCGCCGGCCGGCGGCGGCACCCGGATGATGCTGCAGCTGCGGCGGGCCGGCCCGCCTGGCTGATCCGGCCTGCCCGGCTGGCCCGGCCTCGCGGTCCCTGACCCCGGTGACCGCCGCGTTCCCTGGTCGGCCCAGCCGTCAGGGCGTCAGGGGGTTCTTGGCGCCCTCGCGGACGAGTGGCTCACCGCCGGTGGCGGCCAGGTAGGCGTCGATGATCGCCGGGACGTCATCCCCGGCCCGGACGATCTGGCCCTTCTCCAGCCAGATCACGCGGTTACAGGTCTCCTCGATCTGCGCCATGCTGTGGGCGACGATGAAAACGGTGCCGGCCTGCGCGCGGAGCTCCTCGATCCGCTGGCGGCTCCGGACCCGGAACTCCGCGTCCCCGGTGACCAGCGCCTCATCGATGAGCAGCACTTCATGGCTGCGGGCGGAGGCGATGGCGAAGCGGAGCCGGGAGCCCATGCCGGTGGAGTAGGCGCGCATCGGCAGGTTGATGAAGTCCCCGACCCCGGAGAAGTCGACGATGCCCTGGTACTTGTCCTTGACCTCCCGCGGGGTCATGCCCATGGCCAGGCCGCAGACCACCACGTTGCGCTCACCGGTGAGGTCATCCAGGAGCGCCGCGTTGACGCCGAGCAGCGAGGCATGCCCGGGGGTGTAGACGGCGCCCTGCTCGGGGGGGAGCAGCCCGGCGATCGCGCGCAGCAGGGTCGACTTGCCGGAACCGTTGCGGCCGATGACGCCGACCGCGTCGCCGCGGTTGGCCACGAAGGAGATGCCGCGGATGGCGTGCACCTCGCGGATCGATGGCCGCCGCTGCCGGCGCAGTATGCGCCATAGCGCCGTCGCCGCCGTGCCCTTGTCGGACTTCGAGCCGAACACCCGGTAGACGACGTGCAGGTTATCCACGACGACCATGGGGTCCGCCGTCGTCTTGGCCAATGGCTCAGCCGCGGCCATAGGTCACCTCCGCCCGCCAGAAGACGAAGTAGCCGATGACGAGCGCGAGCACCGCCCACCCGACGCCGTACATCCACAGGCTGCTGCCGCCGACGACCAGATGACAGTGGTCGATCGCCGCCGGGTTGGTGGTGGGATGCGTCTTGACGGCCGCCAGCTGTGCCTCGCACAGGGCGCGGTTGTATGGCTGGTACCCGCTGACGGTGGTCCGCAGCGAGGTTAGCAGCGAGTTCCTGACCAGCGAGATGTAGACCGCCACCGGGTTGATCTGCAGCAGGTAGCTCAGCTTGGCGTGCAGGTACAGGGTGGCCAGCGCGGGGATGAAGAACATGACCCCGGACGCGTACATCCACGTCCGCACGATGAACGGGATCAGCTGGCTGACGTCGTCCACGCCGGCGCCGACGCGCGCGAGGATGAGCGCCACCCCGACGTTGAAGAAGGTCTGCAGCGCGAGCGCGGGCAGCGCGAGCAGCCAGTACCAGGTGAAGGGCTCGCCGAACCCGAGCACGATCACGATCAGCACGACCATCGAGATGGCCATCTGCTGCAGCTCGATGAGCACATAGCCCAGCGGCAGGCAGGCGCGGGGGAAGTGCAGGGCCCGGATCAGCGGCAGGCTGTCGTTGATCACCCGGGACGAGATGATGAACGAGCGCTGGGTGAAGTTGAAGATGAAGACGCCGGTGACCAGGAAGGGGATGAAGTTGGGCACCCCACGCCTGGTGTCCAGGATCACGCCGAAGATCAGGAAGTAGACCGCGGCGTTCAGGAGCGGGGTGAGGATCTGCCAGACCTGGCCGAGCCGGGCCTCGCTGTACATCGCCACGTTCCGCGCGGTGGCGAAGGCCATCACGAAGTGGCGCCGCTGCCACAGCTGCTTGAGGTAGGCCAGGGGGGACGGGCGCGCGGCGCTCGGCTCGAGCCCGTACCGGGCGGCGAGCTCGGGCAGCGGCTCGTCCGGCAGCAGGCCCTGCGGCGCGGCCGCGGCCGCCCCGTCCTCGCTGCTCAGGGCGCCGGGCGCGTTCAGGGTGCCCTGGCCTCCCCGCCGCCCGGTCCGTGCTCGCTCGCTCACAGCGCGTCCTCGCTGGCTCACCGAGGCGGGCCTGAGTTGTACGGGGCAACTCTCACCCAGCGACTGTACCATCGGTGGAGTTGTACGGTACAACTGTTCATGTGGACCCTTCGGTGGCGGACGCAGACCTCGACCGGCTCCTCGCGCGGTTGCTGCGCGTGATGAACCCGGCCGCCGGGCCGGGGCCGGGGGCCGGCGCTGCGGCCGGAGGCCAGGACCATCAGGAACGGCCGGGGCCACCCGACGGGCCCGGCCAGCCCGACGGGCCCGCCACGGAGCATACTGCCGCGGCCGAGACGGCGTTCCCCGCGGTCTCCGCCTCGGAGGCCCGCGCCCTGATCGAGCTGCTCGCCGCGCGGGGCATCGCGCAGGGCCAGCTCGCCGCCCTGCTGGGCCTGGAGAAGAGCACCGTGAGCAGGCTGGCCGCCGGCCTGGAGCGCAAGGGCTGGCTCCGGCGCGGCCGGGATGGGGAGAACCAGCGCTTCGTGCGCCTCTACCTCACCCCCGAGGGACGGGTGATCGCCGCCCAGGTGTGGCAGGCCTGGCAGTCACGTCAGGCGCGGATCCTGGCGGGCCTGTCGGCCGAGGAGCGCTCCGGGCTGGCCGCCGGGCTGCGCGGCCTGGTCCGCGGCCTGGCCGCCGAAGGCCTGCTCGAGGGCGCCGCCACCGAGGCCGGATCACCGGCCCCGCCCAGCCCGGACGCGGCGCCGGAGACGCGCCGGTACACCGAAACGCCGTCCGCCCGGTAGTCGAAGCGGAACCCGGTGCCGGGCAGGAACCGCCGGAGGCCGGGCAGGAACCGCCGGATGACGGGGCTGTGCACCCAGACGAGCACCCAGCCGACGTGCATCAGCCGCGCGCTGCGGCGCGCCGCGTGCAGCTGCGCGGAGGTGTTGGGCGCCAGGCCGGTCTGGAGCCTCAGCAGGGCGGCGTAGAACGGGCTCTGGTCGATCCCGGCCAGGGTGGCGTACGGGACCCTGGACGCGTACCCGTCGCCCAGCGGATGGCCGTCCGCGGTGGCCAGCACCATGCTCTCCGGCGGGAACGGCCGGCCGGTCACCGGCAGGCCGCCCCGGATGCCGAACGGAATGTCCACCACGATCGAGTGCGTATGGTCGGCCGCGATGGGTGCGTCCAGGCCCGGCAGGGCGGTCGGCATGACGCCGATCGGCCACATCCGGGTGGTGAGGTTGCCCGACCAGCCCGCCTCCAGGATGCCCAGCATGAGCAGCACCACGAGCATCGGCCGGGCCCGCGCGCTGAGCCAGTTGACCGCCGCCCCGGCGAGCAGGGCGGCGGCGACCAGCCCGAGCTCGGTGAACCGGGCGGCCTCCCGGAAGTTGCCCAGGCCGGGGAGCCGGACGAACCAGGTGAACGGCATGAGCGTGGACATGGCCACCCCATTCCACTGCAGTGCGAGCGGATGGTAGGCACGGTTGAAGATCCATGGCACCGGGCCGAGCGCGAGCAGGGTGCAGCCGAGCCAGAACAGCCCGAGCTGCCGGGTGCCCGGGCGCCGCCATGCCGCCACCAGCCCCACCAGCGCGGCCACGCTCACCACCAGCCCGTAGCCGATCACCACCCAGCCGCCCCGGCCGTGGTAGTACAGCCCCGCCAGGCTGGTCATGCCGTAGGCGGCCAGCCGGGGCGACGGCGCGAACATCTGCACCAGGCCGGCGCCGGACCCGCTGTAGTCGTGGTACATGGCGTACGGCGGGGTGGACGCCCCGCCGCTGGCCGCCTGCCAGATCATGGCGATGATCTGCGGGCTGGCGACGAGGGCGGCGGTCCCGGCGCACACGGCGGCGAGCCGCAGCCGGTCCCGCCGGGTCAGCTGCGTCACCTGGTCCGGCCGCGTCATCTGGCCCGGCTTGGTCAGCTGGCCCGGCTTGGCCGGGCGGGCCGGCCGGGCCAGTGGGCCCGGGCCGTCCTGCGTGCCCGGCGCGTCCGGGGTGTCCGGGCCGCCCGGCCAGGATGGGCGCACGAGCCAGGGGATGAGGACCACGACCGCGAGGATCCCCGCCAGCACCGCCGATTCCTGGTCGGTCAGCAGGGCCGCGCCGAGGACCGCGCCAAGGATGGCCGCCTGGCGGCGGCCCGGCGCGCGGCGCAGGCGGATCGCCGCCGCCAGGGCCAGCGGCAGGAACAACGCGCCGAGGGCCAGGTTCAGCTGGTACCAGCTGCGCCAGGTCAGGTTGGACGACAGGCCGAAGAACGCCCCGGCGGCGATCGCCCCGAAGCCGGTGGGCAGCCACAGCCGGGCCGCCCGGTACATGGCGTAGCACAGCAGGCCGGGGCCGGCGATGGACAGCAGGTTGTAGGACACGCTCGGCCCGAAGGTGAGCGTGACCGGGGTCATCAGCACGCCCGGCAGGGGCATCAGGGTGTGGTAGGCGAGCTGGGTACCGACCGGGGCCGCGAGGTAGCCCGTCGCCCACGGGTTGCCGAGATGGGTGAGCTGGTGGGCGACCCACCAGAAGCCCCACACGTAGGCGGCGGCGTCGCGGGTCGAGGGCAGCGAGCCGGCCAGATAGGCCGCCCGCGGCCAGGTGACGGCGACCCCCACGGCCAGGTAGCAGGCGAGCAGCCCCAGCTGGCGGGCCACCGCGGGCCACGAGGGGCGTGCGCCGGGCGGGGCCGGGCGTGCGCCGGGCGGGGCGGGGCGTGTGCCGGGCTCGGATGGCGGGCCGGCGGGCGGCCACGGGCGCGGGTGGGGCGGCGCCTGGGTCAGCTGCCGGAGCGGCAGCGTCTCCGCGTCGGCGTATTCGCCGGCCTGCGCGGCGCCGGCGCCCACAGGGTCGGTCGTGCCGGTGCGACCACCCCCGGGCCCGCCGTGACCCTCCCGGTCCATTCGCTCTCCCCCTGTGCCCCCATCCCGGTGGCCGGCCATGCCTGCTGGGCCGGGCCCGGCCATAATTTCGTCAAAGGAGTTTTTCATATCCTGTGGCAGGAACCGGTTATGACATTGACAAGCTTTGGTCATCACGGGAGCGACCCCGAAACCGGCCGCCAGCAGGGATTTCTCTGTCGTGATTCCGGTCAGGGCCGACCATGTACAGCGTATTTACGCGGGAAGTCAGGCCACCGGCACGCGCGGAGCAGCTGCCTTTATGCAAAGCGGCGGTAACAGGTTTATATGGCCGATCTCTATTGCGTTACCGCGCTGTGACCGCCGGGCTCGTACTTGTAGACGAGAACATTGCCGTCCCGGTACTTCCAGGTGAAGCCGGTGGCCTTGAGGTAGGCGAGAACGAAGGCGCTGATGCTGATGTTCCGCTTCCACACCACCGCCCACCCGACATGCATGCGGCTGGCGTCCCGGCGGGCCGCGGCGAGCTGGGCCGGAGAGAGCTTGAGCTCGCTCAGCGGTGCCACCCCGGCCGTCAGCGGGCACCCGGTGGCCTCCGACTGATGGCCCCGGAGCAAGGTGCTGGGCGCGGGCAGCGCCCAGGGGCAGGTCTGCGGCCGCTGGTGCTGCATGAGGTTCAGGTAGTAGTAGAAGGGGTGGTCCTGGATCGCCTCGATGGCATACTCCGGGGCCCGCGAGGTGTAGGCGATCGCCCGCGGGTGGCCGTCCTCGGTGGCCATCACCAGCGCCTTGGCGAAAAAGGGCGAGCCGTAGACCGGGATCCCGCCCCGCATGCCGAACGGGATATCCACCACGATCGAGCGCGAGGGGTCGGCCGCGATCTGCCGGTCCACGTTCGGGTAGCTGGTCGGCATGCGGCCGACCTTCGGCGAGCCCGAGTAGCCGGCCTCCAGGATCCCCAGCGCCAGCACCACCACGAGCAGCGGCTTGGCGTGATAGCGGAGCCAGTTCACCGCCGCGCCGGCGAGCAGGGCCGCCGGCACCAGTCCGAGTATCGCCAGCCGGTCCGCCTCCCGGAAGCTGGCCAGGCCCGGTATCCGGACCAACCAGGTATAGGGCATGAGCGCGGACACCCGCACCCCGTTCCAGGACAGCGCCAGCGGCAGGTACTGGTGCCTGCCGATCCACAGCGAGGTTCCCAGGGCGAGGACGGCGCAGCCGGCCCAGAGCGCCGCGAGCAGCCAGGCGCTGCGGCGGCGCCAGGAGACGGCCAGGCCACCCAGCGCCAGCACGGTCAAGACCGTGCCGAACATCGGCAGTCCCTCGTTGTCCCGGCCGTGCAGGAAGGGCCCGGCCAGGCTGCCCAGGCCGAAGTCGGCCACCCGCGGGGTCGGTGTGAACATCCCCGGCAGCCCGATCCCGTACTGCTTGTAGGAAACGGCGAGCAGATGCGGGTCGATGGCCAGCCCGCCGCGGGCGTGCGCGAGCAGGGCCTCCTGGGCCATGACCAGGAGTTGCGGGCTGGCCAGCACGGCCCCGATCGCGACCGCCAGCGCGGCCGGGCGCAGCTTGGCCCACGACGGGTGGCGCAGCAGCCAGGGCAGCAGGGTCAGTCCGGTCACGATCGCCGCCAGCACCGCAGACTCCTGGTCGGTGAGCACGGCCGCGCCCATAACGAGGCCCAGGATGATCGCCTGCCGGCGGCCGGGGGTGCGGCGCAGGCGCACCGACGCCTCCAGCGCCATCGGCAGGAACACCGCCCCGAGCGCGATGTTCACGTGGTACCAGTCCTGCTGGGTGAGCATCGCCGACAGGCCGTAGAACGCCCCGGCGGCGATGGCGCCGATGGCCGAGGGAACCCACAGCCGGGCGGCCCGGTACATCGTGTAACACAGCAGTCCGGGGGTGATCAGGACCAGCAGGTTGTAGGAGACGCTGGGACCCCCGATCAGGGTGACCGGCGTCAGCAGCAGGCCGGGCAGCGGCATCAGGGTGTGGAACCCGAGCGGGACCCCGACCGGCGCCGCCATCAGGCTGGTGAACCAGGGATTCGCCAGATGGATCACCTGGCGGGCCATCCACCAGAAACCCCAGACGTAGGCGCCGATGTCACGTGTCGCGGGCAGGCGCGCGTCCGTCAGGTTGGTCGCGAGCGGCCAGGTAAGCACCACCCCGGCGGCGATGAACCCGAGCAGCAGCGCTGCGTGCCGGGCAAGCGGGCGGGCGGCTGTCCTCGCCAGCCAGCGCCGCCGCGCAGGCGGCCCAGGCGGCCCCCCGCGATCCGTCCCGGCCGCGGGCTTCACCGGCGCCTGCTCCGTGATGTCCAGGGTGCCGGCGGTAGCGGGGGCTGCCTGAGCAGACCGATCATGGTCGGCCCGTTCCATCAGGTCACCTCGTCCAGCCATGTCAGCGGGCCGGTGCCCGTTCCCGTGACCCGTCTAGAGCCACCCCATGCTACCGGGATCGCCGCATCCCGCTGCCGTATTGCTCCGGGGGGTTCCCAGAGGGACTGGCGGTACCGTAGGGGCTGGCGGTTTCCGGAGTGGGCTGACGGGGCATCTCCCGGTCGTACCGGTCCGGCTGGGCGGGGCGTGCGCGGGAGGTGAGTGCGTCGAGCGTCGTGCTGCTGCCGCACACGCCTGCCAGCGTGATCGCCGCGCGCGGCCAGATCGGCAGCGATCTGCACGGGGCAGGCATCGTCTCCCCGGCGATCGGCGACGCCACGCTGGTGGTGAGCGAGCTGCTGACCAACGCGATCCTGCACGCCAGGCCGCTGCCCGGGGCCCGGGTGCTGGTGGCGTGGGCGCTGCGCGAACGATCGCTCGAGGTGGCGGTGAGTGACGGCGGCGGCATGACCCGGCCGCGGACCACACGGCCCTCGCTCTCATCGATCGGCGGCCGCGGGCTCGCCATCGTGGAGAACCTGTCCTGGCGCTGGGGGGTACTGCCCAACGACTTCGGGATCACGGTCTGGGCCGTGCTGCCGGCGCCCGGCGGTGACCGGGCCGGCTACGGCGGTGGCCTGGCCGGTTACACCGGCGGTCTGGTTGGCTACGGCGGCGGCTGCCGAGGTGGTTACGACTACAGCGGCGGTGCCGCCCGCCAGCAGGCATAACCGGTCCCGCCACGGTCGGCGGCCCGTCGCGCCGGCCGTGGCTATGGTCCGCGGTGCCCCTGAACCGGTAAGGTGCCGCACGTGGAGCTACGAGTCTCGAGCCGGTCGCAGGGTGATCACACCATCGTGACGCTCGCTGGTGAGATCGACCTCTACACCGCCCCGCGGCTGCAGACCGAGTTGCACGCCGCGATGCAGTCGGCTGATCCCGCCCTGGTTGTGGTCGATATGTCGGGTGTCGAGTTCTGCGACTCCACCGGGATGAACGTGCTGCTCGCCGCGCACCGCCAGGCCTGCGAGCGGGGCGGCGACCTCTCGCTGGCCGCGCCGCGCGCGCCGGTGCGCAAGATCCTGGAGGTGACCGGCTTGTCGTCGGTCTTCACCGTCCACGACGACCTCGCGGGGCTGAACGGCCAGTAGCCCGGCCACGGCGCCCGGCCCGGATGGCGTCCCGGCAAGCCCTAAGATCAGCCCATGGTGCCGAGCGGTGACGTGGCTGTCGTCATCCCTGCCAGGGACGAATCCGACCGCATCCGGGCGACCGTGACCGGGGCCGCCGGGCTGCCCCGGGTGGATCTCGTGCTGGTGGTGGACGACGGCTCCCGGGACGGCACCGCCGCCGTGGCCCAGGACGCGGGGGCGTCCGTGGTGCGCCATTCCCGCAGCCGCGGCAAGGCCGCGGCGATGGAGAGCGGCGCGGAGGCGGTGCGCCTGCTGGAGGCGCGCGACCACCGTCCGCGGCCGCGTCATCTGCTGTTCCTCGACGGCGACCTCGGCCAGACTGCCGCCGACGCGGCACCGCTGACCGAACCGGTGCTGGCCGGCGAGGCCGACATGACGATCGCGGTCTTCGCCAACCGGATCCGGCAGGGCGGCCATGGGTTCGTCGTCGCGCTCTCCGGGGCCGGCATCGAGCGGGCCACCGGATGGCGGCCGGCCCAGCCGCTCAACGGCCAGCGCTGCCTGACCAGGGCCGCGTTCGAGGCCGCCCGGCCGCTCGCGCCCGGGTTCGGCGTGGAGACGGCCCTCACGATCGACCTTCTCCGCCGCGGCATGCGGGTGCGGGAGGTGGAGGTGCCGCTGGCGCACCGCGCCACCGGCACCGACTGGCGGGCGCAGATCCACCGGGCCCGGCAGTTCGCCGACGTCGCCCGCGCGCTGGCGGTCCGCCAGGTGGCGGGGCGCGGGCCCGCGATCCGGGGACGCGGGCCCAACGGCGGGGCACGGGAGTCCAATGGCGGGGCACGGGAGTCCAGCGGTGGGGCGCCGGAGTCCAGCGGCGGGGAGCCAGAGCCCGGCCGCGGATGAGCCGCGATGCCGGGGCCACCGCACACCAGGCACGCGGGGCACGGCCGCTGATGGGCCGCGCCGCCGGGGGCGTGAGCCGCCTGGCCCACCCGGCGCACCCCGGCACCGCGCCGGAGGCAGGAAAGGCCTCCGGCGGCGGCGGGAACGGCGCCGGGCGGGCGGGCCTGGCCCTCACCGCCCTATCCATCGCCGCCACCATCGTTACCGGGCTGGCCGGGCCGTCCGCGATGGAGCCGGCCCTGCCTGGGCGGCCGGGCCAGCCACCCTGGGACCTCGGCCTCCAGCTGCCGCCCGGCGTCGCGATCGGCCTGGCCGCCGCCGCGCTGGCGGCCGGAGCGGCCGGCCTTGGCCTGTGCCTGCACGCCCTCCGGCGCGGCTGGACGGTGTC
>DATINY010000211.1:0-2804 GCA_035473755.1 Streptosporangiaceae bacterium | reverse complement strand
GCCGACGAGCACCTAATCCAGAGCGGGGCACCCGGTGCGCCACTAAGCTTAACACCATGAGGACTCACGGCATTCCTTCGCAGCCGTCCGTGTCGCGGAAGAAGAGGCAACGGTCCCAAGAGGCCCGCTAGCAGCCTCGGGCACCCGGCGGGCACGGCTCCAGGATCGATGTATGGGCCTGGATGTGCCGCCACGCACCCGGCCGGACGGATCGGCCGCTCGCTTCCCGCGCCGTCAGCCCGAAAGGGGCTCCGGGAGCAGGACGCGCGCACCGCGCCGCTCGACGTCTAGCGAGCTTATGCGCCATGCAATACCCGTTTCTCTCACGATTGAACCCAAGCTGTCCAGGTGGTGACGATAATCAGACTTCTCCGGTCCACCCAGGAAGGCCAGCACGGACGGACCCGCCCCGGACACCACGGCCGGGATGCCGGCCGCCCGGAGCCGGCCGATCAGCGCCGCGGTTTCCGGCATCGCCTCGGCGCGGTAGTCCTGGTGCAGCCAGTCACGGGTCGCGGCGAGCAGCGTGGCCGGCTCGGTGGGCAGTTGCGTCAGCGCGGCGACCAGCAGCGCGCTGCGCCCGGCGTTGGCCGCCGCCTCCCGGTGCAGCACCAGGTCGGGAAGCAGTCGCCTGGCCACCTCGGTGCGCACCGGCGTCGGCCCGACGCAGATCACCGGCCTGATCGAGGCGGTCGGCTCGAGCCGGGCCATCCGCGGCTCGCCGTCTGCCGACCAGGCGATGGTCAGCCCGCCGACCAGGCAGGCCGCCACGTTGTCCGGGTGCCCCTCGATCCCGGTGGCCAGCCCGAGCAGGGCGTCGTCCGGCAGCTTGGCGGCGCCCGGCCCGGCCAGCGCCCGCGCGGCCAGGATGCCGGCCACGATCGCGGCGGCCGAGGAGCCGAGGCCGCGGCCGTGCGGGATCCGGTTCACGCAGCGCAGCCCGAGTCCGGGCGGCTGGCCCCCGGCGGCGGCGAACACCGCCCGCATCACGCGCACGATCAGGTGGTCCTCGCCGGCTCCGGCCAGGTCGGCGCCTTCGCCGGAGATCTCGATGGACAGCCCGGACGCACAGACCCACGCGTCCACCTCGTCGTACAGGCTCAGCGCGAGCCCGAGCGCGTCGAAGCCCGGGCCGAGGTTGGCGCTGGTCGCGGGCACGCGCACCCGCACCACGTCAGGCCAGGCCCAGGGCGGTGGCGGCGGCGGTGGCGTCGGCGGGGATGGTGGCCGGGGCGGGGGCGCCGGACAGGGCCCAGTCCGGGTCCTTCAGGCCGTTTCCGGTGATCGTGCAGACCACCCGGGATCCGGCCGGGATCTGGCCGCTCGCGCTGGCCCGGAGCAGGCCGGCCACGCTCGCCGAGGAGGCGAGCTCGCCGAAGACCGCCTCCCGGGTGGCCAGCAGCCGGTAGGCGGCGAGGATCTCCCGGTCGGTGACCGACTCGATGATGCCGCCCGACTCGTCCCTGGCCGCCTCGGCCAGCAGCCAGGAGGCCGGGTTGCCGATCCTGATCGCCGTAGCGATCGTCTGCGGATGGAGCACCGGCTTGCCGGTCACGATGGGCGCCGCCCCGCTGGCCTGGAAGCCGAACATCCGCGGCGCGCGCGCCGCGAGGCCGGCCTGCCGGTACTCGGTGTAGCCCATCCAGTAGGCGGTGATGTTCCCGGCGTTGCCGACCGGCAGGCAGTGCACGTCGGGCGCGTCGCCGAGCTCGTCCACGATCTCGAACGCGGCGGTCTTCTGGCCCTGCAGCCGGTCCGGGTTGACCGAGTTGACCAGGGCCACCGGGTACTCGGCGGCCAGCTTCCTGGCCAGTTCCAGGCAGTCGTCGAACGAGCCGTCGACCTGCAGCAGCTTGGCCCCGTGCACCAGCGCCTGGGCCAGCTTGCCGATGGCGATCTTGCCGCGCGGCACGAGCACCGCGCAGGTAAGCCCGGCCCGGGCCGCGTAGGCGGCGGCGCTCGCGCTAGTGTTGCCGGTCGACGCGCAGATCACGGCCTGGGCGCCGCTCCCGGCGGCCATGCTGATGGCCACCGTCATGCCGCGGTCCTTGAAGGAGCCGGTCGGGTTGGCCCCCTCGACCTTGAGGTACACCTCGCAGCCGGTGCGGGCGGACAGCACCGGGGCGGGCAGCAGCGGCGTGCCGCCCTCGCGCAGGCTGATGACGGGGGTGGCCTCGGTGACCGGGAGCCGGTCGCGGTACTCGGCGATCACCCCGCGCCACTGGTGGTGGGCGACCTTCTGGGCCATCATTCTTCCTCCCCTTCCACCCGCATCACGCTGGCGACCGCGCGGACCACGGGCAGCGCCTCGAGCTCGCGGACGGTCGCGGCCAGCGCCGCGTCCCGCGCGGTGTGCGTCACGATGACCAGCTGGGCCTCGGCGCCCCGGCTGGCCTGGCGGACCGCCTCGATGGAGACGTCGTGCCGGGCGAACGCCTCGGCCACCGGGGCGAGCACGCCCGGCTTGTCGTCCACGTCCAGGGAGACGTGGTAGCGGGTGAGCGTCTCCCCCATCGGCATCACCGGCAGCCCGGCGTAGGTCGACGCGTCCGGGCCGCGCGTGCCGGCCAGCCGGTTCCTGGCCACCGCGACGATGTCGCCGAGCACCGCGCTCGCGGTCGGGATGCCGCCCGCGCCCGCGCCGTAGAACATGAGCCGGCCGGCCGATTCGGCCTCCACGAACACCGCGTTGTAGGCCTCGCTGACGGAGGCGAGCGGATGGCTGCGCGGGATCATCGCGGGGTGCACCCGGACCGAGACGCCGCCGTCGCACCGCTCGCAGATGGCCAGCAGCTTGACCACCC
>DATINY010000210.1:0-3123 GCA_035473755.1 Streptosporangiaceae bacterium | reverse complement strand
GCCGGAGGATTTCCAGATAGGGGCTGGCGGGCCGCTTCGCCCGGGCCCGCGTCATAGTCCGTTGCATTCCCTTTTGACGATATCCGCTCGTCCTATTCGTTTCCTAATTCCTTTCCTGGGTCCCTCTTCAGCCGCGCCGGGCTCTCCCGTTATCGTTGTTTGCGATGAGCCGCCTCCTGCGGCGCTGGCTGTCGCGTCCGGCCGCTGCCGGGTTCCGCGCGTGGCGCGGTGCTCCGGCCTTTGGGGTCATGGCCGTGGTGCTGGCCGCCGGGCCGCTCATGTCCGGCCCCAGCCAGCCCAGTCCCGGGCCGCTGTGGCCCAGCACGGTACCCGCCTGCGCTGGCCCTCCGGCCGCCTGCGCCGCCAGCCCTGGCCCCGCCAGCCCTGGCCCCGTCAGCACCGGCCCCGCCAGCAACGGGCAGGCCGGTCAGGGCCCCGGGTGGCAGCAGATCATCCTGCCTGACCTCGCCGTGATCGAGCCACACGGTCTCAGCGTCGCCGATATCGCCAAGCTGGCGAAGGTCCGCGGGGCGCGGGATGTGCTCGCCGTGGACGGCGCCGCCATCGAGGTCCGGGGCCAGCGGGTCAACGTGATCGGGGTAGATCCCCAGCAGTTCCGGTCCTGGACTCCGCTGGCCACCGCCTCCGACACGCGGCTGTGGGAGGCCATCGCCGGCGGGGACTTCGTCTCCGCGGGCAGCGCGCGTCATCTGCTGCAGCTGCACAGCGGCAGCCGGTACCAGCTGGCGGGCGCCTCCCGCCTCACCCTGACCTACGGCGGCGCGGCCACGTTCGGGATCGCCGGCGTCGACCTGGTCGTCAACGCCAGTGCGTCGGCCTCGCTCGGGCTCATCCACAACGTGGCCGCCCTGATCAGCGCGCCCGGGGTGGCGATGCCGGCCCTCAAGCATGAGGTCAGGGCGGCGCTCGGGGGGGGCGGCCGGGTGGTCAGCCTGCGCGAGCCGCAGCTTCCGGTGGACTCCTCGACGTCCGGCGGCAAGCCCGCCACCTACCTCCAGCTGTTCCGCGAGTCGGCGGCCCGCTACTGCCCGGGCATGTCCTGGACCGTGCTGGCCGCCATCGGCCAGATCGAGAGCGGTGACGGGGCGAACGTCGGCCCCTCCAGCGCGGGCGCGGAGGGCCCGATGCAGTTCCTGCCGTCCACCTGGCAGGAGTGGGGGATCACCGCGTTCGGTGAGCCCGGGCCGCCGAACGTGATGGACCCCTACGACGCGGTCCCGTCCGCCGCCCGGCTCCTGTGCGCGGCCGGCGCGGGCACGCCGGCCGGCCTGCCGAACGCCATCCTCGCCTACAACCACGCGAACTGGTACGTGGCCGAGGTGCTCGCGCTCGCCCAGCAGTACGCGCGGGTCTACGGCTGACCCGGGGCGCCCGGCGGGCCGCACGCCGGTGACCGGCCTGGCCCGCTCGGCGGGAGCCGCAGGGTCCACGGCTGACCCGCCGAGCATGGCAACCGAGCCGAGCGTGGCAACCCAACCGAGCGTGGCAACCCAACCGAGCATGGCAACCCAGCCGGTGTCTGCTGATTGGATGGGTCGCATGGCGGACTACGACGCGTTCGTGCTGGTCTCCTTCGGCGGGCCGGAGGGGCCGGCCGACGTCATGCCGTTCCTGGAGAACGTCACCCGCGGCCGCGGGGTGCCCCGTGAGCGGCTGGCCGAGGTGGCCCACCACTACGACCGCTTCGGCGGAGTCAGCCCGATCAACCAGCAGTGCCGGGATCTGCTCGCGGCCATCGAGAAGGATTTCGCCGGCAGCGGGCTCAGCCTGCCCCTGTACTGGGGCAACCGGAACTGGGACCCCTACCTGGCCGATACCGTCGCGGAGATGGCCGCGCACGGGGTACGGCGCGCGATCGCGTTCGTGACCTCGGCCTACGGGTCCTATTCGAGCTGCCGGCAGTACCTCGAGGACATCGAGAACGCGCGGGCGCGGGTGGGGGCGGCCGCCCCGCGGATCGACAAGATCCGGCACTTCTTCAACCACCCCGGCTTCATCGGCCCCTTCACCGAGTCCACCCTGGCCGCCATCGAGTCGCTGCCGCCCGGCGCCCGGCCCGGTGCCCCGCTGGTGTTCACGGCGCACAGCGTGCCGGAGTCGATGGCGGCGGCCAGCGGGCCGGACGGCGGCCTGTATCCGGCCCAGCTGGCGGAGGCGGCGCGGCTGGTGGCCGCGGGCGTAGCCGCCGCCGGCGGCGGCGAGCGGCCGTGGCGGCTCGTCTACCAGAGCCGGAGTGGCCCGCCGTCGGTGCCGTGGCTCGGCCCGGACGTGTGCGACCATCTCGCCGACCTGGCCAAGGCCGGCGCGCCGGGCGCCGTCCTGGTGCCGGTGGGCTTCGTCTCCGACCACCTGGAGGTCCTCTACGACCTCGACGTGGAAGCGGCGCAGACGGGCCGGCGGCTCGGTCTTCCGCTGGCCCGCGCGGCCACCCCGGGCACGCACCCGCGTTTCGTCTCCATGATCACCGAGCTGGTACGCGAGCGGACCGGGGAGGAACCGGCGCGCGCCGCGCTCGGCGGCATGGCGCCGGGTCCGGACACCTGCCCGGGCGGATGCTGCCGTCCGCAGCCGGCCGGCCGCGGCGCGGGCCGGCCCGGGGGCAGCGCGTGACGGACGACGCCCCCGCGACACTGCTCGGCCTGGCCCGCGCCGCCGCCGTGGAGGCGGGCCGGATGCTGGCCGCCGGCCGGCCGCCGGGCCGGTCGGGCCGGCCGGAGGTGACCGGCACCAAATCGAGCCCGACCGATGTGGTCACCGAGATGGACCGGGCGTCGGAGGCGCTGATCACCGACCGGCTGCGGTCGCGGCGGCCGGGTGACGCGGTTCTCGGCGAAGAGGGCGGGGAGTCGGGGCACGGCCGGGTGCGGTGGATCATCGACCCGCTGGATGGGACCGTCAACTACCTGTACGGGCTGGCGGACTGGGCGGTCAGCATCGCCGCCGAGGTCGACGGCACGCTGGTGGCGGGGGTGGTAGCGGCGCCGGCCCACGGTGAGGTCTTCACCGCCGTCGCCGCCGGCGGCGCCTGGCTGCAGGCAGGAGACGCACCGCCCGTCTCGCTGCGCTGCAACACCGGGGTAACGCTGGCGCAGGCGCTGGTGG
>DATINY010000209.1:0-15099 GCA_035473755.1 Streptosporangiaceae bacterium | reverse complement strand
GCCGGGCCGGGCTGATCAGCGCGGTGGCCGGCGGGGCCTGGATCGCCAACATCAGCCAGACACACGCGCTGTACACCGAGGGCGACGGGTACCGGATCAGGCTGCCCCGGATGGATGAGCACGGTGAGCCGTCCGGCGGCTGGTTCCTGCGGGCCGGCACGGCCCTGGTCGGCTCGCGCGCGATGCTGGACGAGGGGCAGCCGCTGTCGGTGATGGTCGCCAAGCAGGGCGGCTGGGCCGTCGGCGACGACGGCCCCCGGGTCCTGCAGGACGGTGACCCGACGCTGCTGCCGCTGTACCTGGACCCGATGACCAAGCTGTTCCTGGTCGCCCTGATGTGGTGCCGCCCCTGGCTGCTCGATCCCGCCGAGGCCACGCCGCTGCCGCGGACGCCGGAGATCGCCCGGGCCGCCCTGGAGGTGACCGGCGCCTTCCACGAACTGGAGCGCTTCGACCGCGATCCGGCCTTCCGGGACCGGCTGTCCGCGCGCGTGGCCGAGCACATCAAGGTGCTCCGCCGCAAGATCAGCGACCGGGGCCTGGTCCGCGCGGATACCCGGCTGTCCGATGAGGTGGTGGTGCGGGTTCTCATCGAGCACGGCATCATCACCGCCGCTGACTTGGGCCGGCTCAACGACCCGGCCTGGTGCTCCCGGCAGGAGGACCTGTGGTGGAGCCAGCCCTGATCGCGGCGCGGGACTGCGGGCCCTGACCGGGCGGCGGCGCATGGACCTCGAACCGGGCCCGGGCCCGGCGCCCGCCGGGCCCGGTCACCACGACGTGGTACACCCCCGGCGGGATGCCGCGGCGGAAGAACTCGTGCTCCTGGTTGAGCGCGTAGTTGAACGTGCCCTTCTGGTCCACCACCGGCCGGACCGGTGACTCGCCGTGGCCGGCCAGGGTTACCGTGACGCGGCTCTGCGGGACCCAGCCGGTGCCGTGGATCAGGAAGATGGTCTCCGGGTCGCCGATGGGCTGGAGCATCACGATCTCCGGTGAGCCGGATGCTGCGCTGGGAAACACCGACGGCGGTGGCCCCGGCGGAGGATTCAGCGCGGCCGGGGTGGACGCGCCGGGGCTGGCCCCGTTCCGCGTGCCCGCCAGCGTGGTGCCCACGATGTCCCCGGCCGCGACCAGTGCCGCCGCCGCGGCGGCTACGGCCGCCATGATCAGGGCGAGCCGGCGCCGGTGCCGCGCCGGCCTGGGGGCGGACGAGTCTCCCGCGATCTGCCCGGGGGGCCCGGGCCGCCGGAGCGGGCGCTCACCCGCGGACGGCGCCGGCAGCGCCGCCTGCGAGCCGAACGTCGCCTCGTCCTCTCCCGCGCCGGTGCTGCCGCTGGTGGCCTCGGCGCCGTCACCGGAGGCGTCTTCGCCACCGCGGCCGATCTCGCCATGGGCGCGGCCCGTGGTCCCGGGCGCATCGGCGCGGGCCGGGGCGCGGACGGCCTGCCGGGGGCCATGCTGGTATGCGCTGATGACGGCCATCGCCGGGGCGGGCAGGTAGGCGTGCGCCGAGCGCGGCCCGCCCGGGGTGGCGACGAACGGCCCGAGCTGGTCGAGCAGCGCGGCTGACGTGGGCCGCTGGCCCGGGCTGCGGGCCAGGCAGGCGGTGACGATGCCGTCCAGCTCGGCGGGCAGCCCGGTCAGGTCGGGCGGCTCGGTCGCCAGCTTGACCAGCACGTCCATGACCGTCTCCCCCTGATAGGGGGCGTGCCCGGTGGCGGCGAAGGCCAGCGTCGCGCCGAGCGAGAACATGTCGCTCGCCACCGATGCCTGCCGGGTGTCCCGCGCCTGCTCGGGGGCCATGTAGGCCGGGGTGCCGACCGCCCCGCGGGTGACGGTGAGCTGGACGCGCTCGGCGGCCCTGGCCACCCCGAAGTCGATCACCCGGGGCCCGTCCGGCGAGACAAGCACATTGGACGGCTTCAGGTCCCGGTGCACCAGCCCGGCGCTGTGAATCGATTCCAGCGCCTCGGCGCACCCGGCCGCGAGCCACCTGGCCGCCGGGACCGGCAGCGGGCCGCACCCGGCCACCAGCTGACTCAGCGAGGGTGCGGGCACATAGGCCGTGGCCAGCCACGGCATGTCCGCCTCGGGATCGGCCGCGACGACCGCCGCCGTGAACACGCCGCTGACCCGCCGGGCGGCCGCCACCTCGTGCGCGAACCGGGCCCGGAACCCCGCCTCGTCGGCGAGCTCGATCTTGATGGTCTTGACCGCGACCAGGCGGCCGGCCGTGGACCGTCCCAGGTACACCCGGCCCATCGCCCCCGCCCCGAGGCGGCCGAGCAGCACGTAGGGCCCGATCCGCTCCGGCTCCCAGCGGCGCAGCGGCTCCAGCCTCGGCTGCGGCACGTCATCACCTTCCCTGGCGGGGGCGCCGGGTCTCTATGATGCCGAATCCGCCGGGTTGGGTAGCCGATACCCGGAGTACCGCGGCCGGTGGCCCAGTGTTCGCGCCAGCCTAACGGAGCACGATCAGTACCGGGCCCGCGGACGGGTCGGCCCGGGCCATCCAGCCGGCCCCCAGGTGAGCCGGCCGCCCGGGCACCAGCCGGGTACGCGCCGCGGCCAGCACCCGGTCACCCTGCCGCACCTCGAGCCGGGCCGCCCGCCGGAAGACGTCGCCGCGCAGCAGGAAGTGCCCGCGGGCCGGCGGCGGGCCGCCGGCCCGGATGGCGCTGGGCGAGATCCAGCGCAGCGGGGCGGCCACGGTGACCGGGATCCGCGGCCCGCGCGGCGGCGGGCCGCCACGCAGGGCCGCCGCGATATACCGGGCCGCGTGCCGGCCGCCGGCGGCGGCGACGTCCGCCGTTTCCGCGGCGTGCACGAGGTTCCCCGCGGCGAAGACCCCGGGAATGGACGTCTCCAGCGTGGTGTCCACGGCCGGCCCGCGGGTGCCCGGGTCGAGCTGGGTTCCCGCCAGCCGCGCCAGCTCATGGTCGGGGATCCAGTCGCCGGTGAAGACGACCGTGTCGCAGCCGACGAACCGGGTGCCGCCGGTGCGCAGATCGGCCAGCTCGACCCCCTCCAGCCGGTCGCGGCCGGCTATCCGGCGCACCGCCGTCGTCGTCCAGACCGGGGTCCGCCAGCGGGCCGCGGCGGCGAGCGCGAACGCGGCGAAGCTCTGGTGCCGCGGCTGGTCGGTGACCAGCGCGAGAACATCGGCGCCCGCGTGCGCGAGCGTGACCATCGCCGAGAAGCTCACATGCTCCGCGCCAATGACCAGGGCGCGGCCGGGCAGCCGCTGCCCGTGGAGGTAGACCCGCTGCTGCAGCTCCCCGGTGGTCATCACGCCGGGCGGCCGGCCGCCGGGGACGAGCCGGGCGGCGCGCGGCCGCTCCCGGCAGCCGGTGGCGAGCAGCACCGCCGACGCGGTGACGGTCTCGATGCCATCGGCGCTGGTCAGGGTGACGGATATCGGACCGCCGGGTGCGCCCGGGCCGACAGGTCCGGCCGGGCCAGTGGAGCTGGAGCGGCCGGTCGGGCCGTCCGGATCAGTAGGGCCGGTGGGCCTGGTGTCGCCGTCCGGGTCTGTGGAGCCGGTGCGCCTGGTGGCGCCGTCCGGGTCTGTCGAGCCGGTTCGGCCGGTGGCTTCGCCGGGACCTGCCCACCCGGGCCAGCCGGTGACCGTGGTTCCAGCGCGTACCTCGGCGCCCGCCTCGACGGCGGCCCGCGCATAGTGCCGCGCGTAGGCCGGCCCGGTCATGACCCGGCGCAGGTCGCGCAGCCCATAGCCGGTGTGCGCGCTGTGCCGCGGGACGCCGCCGGCCTCGGCTTCCCGGTCCGCGATGAGGACCCGGCCCACCCCGAGCCGCCGCAGCTCGATCCCGGCGGCCAGGCCCGCCGGGCCCGCCCCGGCGATCAGCACGTCGACGTTCACGCCCGCCGGCCCAGCTCGGGCGACGTGTGCCCCGCGGCCGGCCCGGCCGGGCCGGGACCGCCGGCCCGGCCGCCGCCGGCGGGGCCCTGGGCGGCCGCCATCATCGCGGACACCGTAGCGGCGCAGTAGAAGCCCTGGCACCGGCCGTTCATCGCCCTGGTCCGGCGGCGCAGCCCGTCGGCGCCGGCGGGCGGCACGGTGCTCGCCAGCGCGTCGCGGATCTCGCCTCGGGTGACCCGCTCGCAGTGGCAGACGATCCGCCCGTACTCGGAGTCGGCGGCGATCCGCCTGGCGTCCTGGTAGGGCCGCGTCCCCGCCTCCCCGATGTAGGGCATGGCGGGCGGGCCGGCACCGGCCGCCATGCGCCCGGCCAGCCGCAGCCCCGCCCCGGCCAGCTGGCCGGTGACGTACTCGGCGATCCCCAGCGACGCCGACAGCCCGGTCGACCTGATGCCGGCCACGCAGGCGTAGCGCCGGGCGGGATCGACGCGGATCTGGTAATCGCGGTGCTCGGTCGCGGCCCGCAGCCCAGCGTAGGTCGCGGTGACCTCCTCACCGGCCAGCTCCGGGACGATCCGGTGCCCAGCATCGAGCAAGGCGGCCAGGCCGGCCGCGGTGGTGCCGGTGTCGGACCGGTCACCGATGTCCTCCGCGGTCGGCCCGAGCAGCACGTTGCCGTACACGGTCGGGGCCACCAGCACCCCCTTGGTCGCCGCGGTTGGCACCGGCAGCAGGATCGAGCCGAGCAGCGGCCGCGCCAGCTTGTCGAAGACGATGAGCTCGCCGCGGCGGGGGCGGATCGTGAAGCCGCCACCCCCGAGCATCGCGTCGACCAGGTCCCCGCCCAGCCCGGCGGCGTTGACGAGCCAGCGGCAGCGGATGGTCCCGCGGGTGGTGGCCAGAGCGTGCCCGTCCGGCCCGCTGCGTACGCCGGTGACCAGGCGGCCCAGCTCGAGCCGGGCGCCGGCCCGCACCGCCTCGGTGGCGTAGGCCAGCGGCGTGGTCCACGGGCAGATGATGCTCTCGTCCGGGATCTCCAGCCCGGCCAGGGCCCCGGGCCCCAGATGGGGTTCCCGCTGGTAGAGGCCCGACGCGGAGACCGGGCGGATCGCGGTGTATCCGTTCTGCCGGGCTTTTTCCTCAATCTCCGGCAGCGCGCGGCGCTGCTCGGCGCTCCAGGCGACCAGCAGGGCGCCAGTGCGCTCGACCGGGATGCCGGCGCGGGCTGCGTAGTCGCGCAGCAGCGCGCTGCCCCGGCGCAGCAGGCGGCTCTCCAGGCTGCCGGGCACCGCGTCGAACCCGGTGTGCAGGATGGCCGTGTTGGCCTTGGTCGTGCCGGTGCCGACGTCGGTGGCCGCGTCCACCACGACGATGGACAGGTCGTAGCGCGCCAGCTCGCGGGCGATCGCGGTCCCGACCACCCCGGCCCCGATGATCGCGACGTCGGCGGCACCGGGGAGCGTTCCGGCCGGTCCGGTCACCGCGCCGCCAGGGTCGCCTGCAGCGCCCGGGCGAAGGCCGCCATCCGCTCCGCCGCCTCGTCGGCGCCGATCCGCGGCTCGATCACCGCCTCCACCCCGGCCGGGCCGACGGCCTGCTCCGGCCCGGCGGCCTGCCCCAGCCCGATCCGGGCCAGCGCGGCCACGCCGAGCGCGGTCGCGTCCGGGGTGCGGCACACCTCGACGGGCAGCTGCAGCAGGTCCGCCTGTGCCTGCATCAGCAGCCGGGACCGGGTCAGCCCGCCGTCGGCGCGCAGCACCGTCAGCCGCGTGCCGAAGTCGCTGGCGACCGATCCGGCCAGCAGCGCGACCGACGCCGCCAGCCCCTCGGCGACCGCCCGGATCAGGTGCGCCCGCGTGGTGCCAAGGCCGAGCCCGAGAAACGCCCCGCGGGCCGCGGGGAGCCAGTGCGGCGCGCCGAGCCCGGCCAGGGACGGCAGGAACATCACCCCGCCGCTGTCCGGGACCGATCCGCCGGCCTCGTCCAGCTCGCCCGCGTCCCGGAGCAGGCCGATCTCGCCCAGCCACCGGATGGCGGCGCCGGCGGTGTAGACCTGCCCGTCCAGGCAGTAGGTCGGCGTCCCGGCCAGCCGCCAGGCGATCGACGCGGACAGGCCGCTGACCGAGCGCACGGCCGTGGCCCCGGTGGTGGCGAGCAGGAACGCGCCGGTCCCGTAGGTGCACTTGGCCTGGCCCGCGGCGAAACAGCGCTCGGCGAGCAGCGCGGCCTGCTGGTCGACGGCGAGCCCGGCCACCGGCACCGCCTTCCCGAAGGCGGCCGTCTCCCCGGTGACCGCCGCGCAGTCGGCGACCTCCGGCAGTGTGCCCGGGTCCAGGCCGAAGATCCCGCACGCCTCCGCCGACCAGCCGGCCGCGTCGAGGTCGAGCAGCATCGTCCGGGACGCGGTGGACGCGTCGGTGACGTAGCCGCCGCCCAGGCGGGCCAGCAGCCAGGTGTCGGTGGTGGTGACCACGCCGTCGCCGGTGAGGTTCTCCCGCAGCCAGGTCATCTTGGGCGCCGCGAAGTACGGGTCGAGCGGCAGCCCGGTGAGCTGGGCGAGCCGGGCCGCCGAGCCCGCGAGGCGCTCGCACACCGCGGCCGACCGCCGGTCCTGCCAGACGATGGCCGGGGTGAGCGGGGCCCGGGTCCGCCGGTCCCAGGCGAGCACGGTCTCGCCCTGGTTGGCCAGCGCGACCGCGTCGGCCGGGGCACCGGCCGCGGCCAGGGCCCGCGACCCGGCCCCGATCACCGACCGGTAGAGCTCCTCCGGGTCGGCCTCCACCCCGCCGGCGCCGGCGGCGCGCACCGACACCGGCACCTCCCCGGCCCCGAGCACCTGCTGCCCGGGGCCGACCAGCAGGGCCTTGGTGGCCGACGTGCCCTGGTCGATCGCGAGGATGTTCAACGGCTCTCCGACGGCCCGCCGTCTCCCGGGGCGGCGCCGGGCGCCGGTGACGGGCCGCCCGGCCCGGCCGGCGCGGCCTGCCCGGCGACCTCGAGCGCCTCGGCCCCGTGCGCGCCCTCCTCGGTCCGCATCGCTGACGGCTCGAGCAGCCACTGCCCAAGGTAGAAGAGCAGGCCCACGCCCAGGGCGCCGAGCACGTAGTACTGGGCGTCACGGAACTCGCTGGGGCCGATCAGGATGATCAGCTCGTAGGCGAGCCAGATCACCGCGCCCGCGATCACCGGGATCTCCCAGCGCCCGAGCGAGAAGAAGCCCGCCGCGCCGCGCCGCCTGCGGCCGGTGAAGATGTAGAGCACCACCGTGCTCGCGTACAGCAGCGCAGGCATGATCGTCGACGCGGTGAACAGGGTGACCAGCGCCGACGTGTGCGTGCGCAGGACGAGCGTGATCACCGCGCCGATGACCGCGGCGAGGATCGTGGCCCAGGACGGGCCGCCGGTCGCCCTCGGCACCTGCCGCCACAGCTGGTAGCCGGGCAGCCGCCGGTCGCGGGACATCGACCAGATCAGCCGGCTGTTCGTCACCATGATGATCAGCCCGCAGGCGAAAATCGAGATGACGACGAAGATGAGGAAGAGCTTCTGCACGACGCCGCCGAGCACGTCGTTGACGATGAACGCGACCGGCGCGCTGCTCTTGCTCACCGCGCCGATGTTGCTGATCGAGTAGGCGAGTGCGATGAGGAACGCCATCCCGACCACGCCGGACGCCACCACGGCGCGGACCATCGCCCGGGGGATGACCCGGTGCGGCTCCTGGGTCTCCTCGGCCAGGTTGCTGGCCGACTCGAAGCCCACGATGGTGTAGGCGCCCAGCAGCGTCGCCAGCATGAACGGGCCGAGCCAGGCGTAGTAGCCGGCCGCCGGGACGGTCCCGGTCGAGGTGAGGTTGGACCAGTGCCCAAGGCCTCGGATCGCGGCCACCACGATCAGCAGCACGGTCAGGCCGACGATCCCGATCAGCTCGGTCGCGACGGCGGTGTTGTTGACCCGGGTGGTGATCCGGGTGGACCAGATGATCAGCGCGGCCTGGAGGGCCAGCACCACCAGCGTCTCCAGCGCCGCGCTGGTCGGCGTGTACGCCTGGCCGATCAGCGGCTGGAACGCGACCTGGACCAGCCCGTAGTCCACCGAGACGGTGACGATCGACAGGAACGCGAACGACATCCAGCCCAGCCACCAGCCGATGTGCACGTTGGCCAGCCGGGAGGCCCACTGGTAGGAGTAGCCGGACAGCGGCACCCGCGCGGCGAGCGCGCCGTAGATCAGGGCGACCAGCGTCTGGCCGACGATCACGATCGGCCAGGTCCAGATCGCCCGCGGCCCGCCGGTGGCCAGTGCGAACCCGAACGTGGTGAAGATCCCGGTGGTGATCGAGATGAACGAGAACGCCACGGCGAACGACTCGAAGTGCCGCAGCGAGCGTACGAACTGCTGCCGGTAGCCGAACCGGGGGAGTACGGCATCGTCGTCGTGCTCGGTGAGGGTGGTCACGTGCTCATCACTTCCTCGGCGGCCCGCTCCCGGGCCGTTTCTCGGGCCGCTATGGGGCGGCGGTCAGCCGCGGCCGGCCGTCGGCCGCGGTTGCCTCTGGGTGCTCCGTGACCGTGGCCCGGAGCAGCGTGAGGCCGGCGGCGGCCAGTGCCGCGAAGGCAGCGGAGTTCTCCGCGTCATCGGTCAGGACCGCGGTGAGGCGGTCGAGCGTGCAGACACGGTGCACGGCGATCTCGCCGAGCTTGCTGGAGTCCGCCAGCACATAGGTGCTCGCGGTGTGGTCGATGATGGTCCGCCGGACGGCGACCTCGGCCGGGTAGTAGTCGGTGAGCCCGGCCTCCGGGTGCACGCCGCCCGACCCGAGGAACGCCCGGTCCGCGTAGAACTCGCCGAAGAAGGCCTCCGCGTGGGCGCCCGCGCAGGCTCCGTCCCCGGCCCGGACCTGCCCGCCGCACAGCAGCAGTTCCACGTCGCTGCGAGTCGACAGCTCCATCGCGGCGGGCACGGAGTTGGTGAGCACCCGGCCGCGGAAGCCGGCCGGCAGGGCCCTGGCCACCTCGAGCGCGGTCGTGCCGACGTCGATGACGACCGTGTCCTCGGGCTCCACCAGCGACGCGGCCAGCGTGGCGATCGCCTGCTTGCGGCCGGTGTGGCGGGCGCTGCGGGCCGCGAAGCTGCCCTCGCTGGACCGGCCGGACGGGCGGGTGGCGCCGCCGTAGACCCGTTCCAGCAGCCCCCGGTCCTGCAGCCGGCGCAGGTCGCGCCGGATGGTCTCGACCGACACCCCAAACTGCCGGGCGAGGTCCTCGGCCGACACGGCCGCCCGCTCGCGGACCTGTGCGAGGATCGCCTGCCGGCGCTGCGTGGGCAGCATTCGCCGCTCCGATCACCCTGAACGGTTATGCCCGATAATGACCGATGTTGATGCAGTCCTGCCTGGATGTCAAGGCTGCGGGCCGGCCCGCAGCCAGGCGGCCCGGTATCCAGCGATCATCGGGCCGTGGCCGGGCACACCGAGCGTCGCCGGCATGGCCCTTGCTCGGATCCCGGCCATAAACGCTGAGTGTATTGACGGAGAGTATACGCTGAGTTTATAGTTACGGCATGAGTGTACCGCTGACCCTGCTGGGCCTGCTTGAACGTGAGCCGAGCCATGGTTACGAGCTGAAACGTGACTACGACATCTACTTCGGCCGGGGCAAACCGCTGCCGTTCGGGCAGGTGTATGCGACCCTCGGCCGGCTGGCGCGGGACGGCAAGGTGGCGGCCGGGGAGGCCGAGCCGGGCGCCGGACCCGATCGCAAGCGCTACGCCATTACCGAGGCGGGCGCGGCCGAGTTCGAGACCTGGCTGGCCGACGCGGTTACGCCCGAGCCGCACCTGCAGACGGTGCTGTTCGCCAAGGTTGTGCTGGCGCTGATGCTGGGCCGCCGGGCCGATCAGTACCTCGACATCCAGCGTGCTGCCCATCTGCAGCGGATGCGGGAGCTGACCGAGCTCAAGCAGAACGGCGCCTTGGTCGATGCGCTGCTTGCCGACCATGGCCTCTTCCATCTCGAAGCCGACCTGCGATGGATCGAGATGACCGCAGCCCGGCTCGATGCGCTGGCGCAAGTGGTAAGCCAGCCGGTGCCGGAAGTTACCGGAGGATCACGATGACTGAGCAAACCGGTGTCGTCAGCGCCGCCAGTCGTTCCCCGGTATCCGAGCGGGCCGATTGCCTGATCGAGGCGAGCGACATCGTGCGGTCATTCGGGCAGACGCGGGCGCTTCGAGGGGCCAGCGTGTCGGTGACCGCCGGGGAGATCCTGGCCGTGATGGGGCCCAGCGGGTCGGGCAAGTCGACGCTGCTGCACTGCCTGGCCGGGATTCTGGCCCCGGACTCCGGGGAAATCTGGTTCGACGGCCGCCGGATCGACGCGATGGGCGAGGCCGAGCGCAGCGCGCTGCGCCGCGACCACTTCGGGTTCGTGTTCCAGTTCGGCCAGCTGGTGCCCGAGCTGACCGCCGAGGAGAACATCGCGCTGCCACTGCTGCTGGCCGGCACCCGCCGGGCGGCCGCGCTGGCACGGGCCAGGCCCTGGTTCGAGCGGCTGGGCCTGGACGGCCTGGAGCAGCGCCGGTCCGGCGAGCTGTCCGGCGGCCAGGCGCAGCGTGTCGCGCTGGCCCGCGGCCTGGTCGCCGGTCCGCGGGTGCTGTTCGCCGACGAGCCGACCGGGTCCCTGGACTCGCTGGCGGGCGAGCTGGTCATGAACCTGCTGACCGCCGCCGTCCGCGAGCAGGGCACCACGGTGGTGCTGGTCACCCACGAGCCGCGGGTGGCCGCCTACGCCGACCGCGAGGTCATCGTCCGCGACGGCAAGGTGAACTCGCTGGCCGCCGGCCGGGTCGGGTCATGATCCGCCTGGGCCTGCGGCTGACCCTGAACGGCGGGCGAGAGGCCGCGGTGCGCCTGACCCTGATCGCCGCGGCCGTGGCGCTGGGCGTCAGCCTGGTGCTGATGAGCCTGGCCGGCATCAACGCGGTCAACAAGCAGAACGCCCGGTACGCGTGGCTGGGAACCGGCACCGTACCGTGGGGGACCAGCACCAGCACCGTACCGGCGTCGCCCGCCGGATCCGCGGGCACGTCCACGACCGGACAGGCGTCAGCGGCCGACCCGCTGTGGTGGCTGCTGCAGGCCGACCACTTCGCTGGCCAGACCATCGCCCGGGTCGACGTCGCTGCCACCGGGCCCCGCTCGCCAGTCCCGCCGGGCATCCCGCGCCTGCCCGGGCCGGGCCAGTTCTACGCCTCGCCCGCGCTCAGCGCGCTGCTGCGCTCCACCCCCGCCAGCGAGCTCGGCGACCGCTTCCCCGGGCACCAGATCGGCACTATCGGCGCCGCGGCACTGCCGGCCCCCAACTCGCTGATCATCATCATCGGCCACACGGCGAGCCAGCTCTCCCATCTCCAGCTCTCCCATGTCCCGGGCGCCGCGGAGGTCACCAGCATCTCAGCTACGTCGCCCAGCAGCTGCAGCGGCTCTAACTGCGCCGTCGGCGCCGGCATCAACGCCGCCGGCATCGACCTCATCTTGTCGGTGGTGGCCGCCGCGCTGCTGTTCCCCGTGCTGATCTTCATTGGCACCGCGACCCGGCTGTCGGCCGCGCGCCGGGAGCAGAGGTTCGCCGCGATACGCCTGGTCGGCGCCACGCCGCGGCAGGTCTCGGTGATCTCCGCCGTCGAGACGAGCGTCGCCGCCGTCGCCGGCGTGGCCGCTGGCTTCGGCCTGTTCTTCCTGCTGCGCACGCCGCTGGCGGCGGTGCCCTTCACCGGTGCCCCGTTCTTTCCCAGCGACCTGTCGCTCAGCCTCATAGACGTCCTGGCCGTCGCGATCGGCGTCCCGCTCGCAGCGGTCGCCGCCGCGCGCCTGGCGCTGCGGCGGGTGCGGATCTCCCCGCTCGGCGTGGCCCGGCGAGTCACCCCGCGCGCCCCCCGCGCCTGGGGCCTGATCCCCCTGCTCGCCGGCCTCGCCGAGCTTGCCTACTTCGTCGCCGCCGGGCGCCCCAAGACCACCGGCGGCCAGGTCCAGGCGTTCGTGCCCGGCTTCCTGCTGATCATGGTGGGGCTGGTCATCGCCGGGCCCTGGCTGACCATGGTCGCCGCCCGGCTGATGGCCCGGCGCGCCAGCCGCCCCGCCACGCTGATCGCGGCACGGCGGCTTGCTGACAACCCCCGGGCCGGTTTCCGCGCCGTCAGCGGCCTGGTTCTCGCCTTGTTCGTCACCACCGTCGCCGTCGGCGTGATCACCACGCTCGTCTTCTACCGCGGCGCCCCCAGCGGCGGCGCGGCGGCCAGCGACACCCTGACCGCTCAGCTCGGCTACGGCCCGGGCGAGGCGATCAACATCCAGGGCAGGTCCGCGTCCGCCCCGGTCTCCGATGCGCTACTGACGCAGCTGCACTCCATCCAGGGCGTCCAGGCCGTGGCCCTGATCCACACCGACCCCCTCGGCATGAAGATCTCCGCCGCGAAGATGGGCTTGCAGCCGTCGTTCGGCTCGGTGCCTGCGGACCTGATCTCGTGCGCGCAGCTCTCCCGTATCCCGCTGCTCGGGCGCTGCCCGGCCGGGGCTCAGGCCGCGGCGATCCCGTCTACGGGTTTCCTCGGGCTGGATCAGTCCCTGGCCTCAACCACCTGGCCCACCGCCGCCATCTCCGGGCAGCGCCTGCGGCGCCTGCCGGTCCAGGCGATCTTCGTGGACACGAACGGGTCGACATCGGCGATCGAGCGTGCTCGCACCGCACTTGAGCTCGCCTACCCCTACCTGCCTTCCCCGCCCACCACGATCGGCGAGTTCAGCGCGCAGACCAGCCGCACCACCCTCGAGTACGAGCAGCTCGCCGAAGTGGTCATCCTCGTCAGCCTGCCGATCGCCGGCTGCACCCTGGCCGTCAGCGTGGCCGCCGGCCTGACCGACCGCAAGCGCCCGTTCAGCCTGCTGCGGCTCACCGGGGCCCCCCTCAGTGTGCTGCGCCGCGTGGTCGCCCTGGAAAGCGCGGCCCCGCTCCTGATCACCGCCGTCGTATCAACCGGGCTGGGGTTCCTGGCCGCCGGGCTGTTCGTCAGCGCGCAGCTCGGCTACTCGCTCCGGCCACCGGGAGCCGAGTACTACCTCATCGTGCTCGCCGGGCTCGCCGCCTCCCTGGGGATCATCGCCTCCACCCTCCCCGTGCTGGACCGGATCACCGGCCCGGAAACCGCCCGCAACGAGTAACTGGGCGCCGCACCCGGCTGGCCCGGGACACCGGGACAGCCCCGGCCGGCTGGTGAATGCCGCGGCAGGGGGCCGTGTGTGCCGCGATTTGACCTGGTCTGAGGCTGCGGCAGATCATGGGTGGCGGCAGATCCTTGTGGGGGCACCGTCCAAAGCCTCTGGCTGCCGGCCTTGTGGCAGAGCCGGGTCGCCACCATCCAGCGGTGGTTCGGGTGGCTGGAACAAAACGGCAAGATCGGGGAACACCCGATTGTCGCCGTTGGGGCCACGATCATCTCCGCGGTGACGGGGCGGCCAGCTGAGGCCGATCGGTGGGCCGACGCGGTCGATCGCTGGCAGGAGGGCGCCGCCCAGCAGGATGACCCGGCCGCCGGGGCGTGTGCCGTGGCGCTGCAAGCCATCTTGTGCCGGCGCGGAGCCGGGCAGATGCGCGCCGACGCCGACGAAGCCGCGCACCGGTTCGCGGCGCTGGGAGCCATGCTCCCGGTCATCCCGCTCGTGCAGGGGCTCGCGCGCGTCCTGTCCGGTGACCCTGACGGCGGCGACGCCTACTTCGACGATGCGGTCAGCATCGGAGAGAAGCGAGGCATACCCGAGGTTCGCGCCATCGCACGGTACGAACAAGCGCTGCTGGCGATGGCGCGCAGCCAATGGGACCGGGCCGAGACGTTCGCCGGCCAGGCGCGCGACGTCCTGCGCGCCGCCGGGGTAGAAGAGAGTTTCGCAACGCCCCTGGTCTGCGCGGTCCGGGCCCGCGTACACCTGCACCGGAGAGATGCCCCGGCGGCACGGCAAGAGCTTGTCAGCGCGCAGCGACTGCGGCCCCTGCTGACCTACGCCGTGCC
The DNA here is from genome assembly GCA_035473755.1 of Streptosporangiaceae bacterium. Taxonomy (GTDB): domain Bacteria; phylum Actinomycetota; class Actinomycetes; order Streptosporangiales; family Streptosporangiaceae; genus UBA9676. The sequence goes on along the minus strand of DATINY010000209.1, from coordinate 1,154 downwards.
CTACCTAGCTGTTCAGGCCCGGATCGAGCTGGCCCACGCCCACCTCACCCTCGGCGACCCGGCCGGCGCCAGGACACTCATGCGGGAGATCGACGAACTGCTTGCGCGCCGCCCCGGGCTCGGCACGCTGGCCGGCCAGGCCGAGACACTGAAGGCCCAGCTCGCGAAGCAGCGCGGATCCATCACCCCAGGGGCGTCGTCACTGACCACTGCGGAGCTGCGCCTGCTGCCGCTGCTGTCCACCTACCTGCCGCTGGCAGAGATCGCCGCCGAGTTGTTCCTCTCGCCACACACCATCAAGACACAGACGAGCTCGATCTACCGCAAGCTGGGCGCCTCCACCCGCAGCCAGGCGGTCACCCGGGCCCGGCAGCTGGGCCTGCTGGACGGGTAACGATCACCCCCGGTGGGGCATGTCAGGCCGCCGGGTCAGGCCGCGGCCGCGGCGGACAAGATCAGCAGGTCGAGTATCCGCACCTCGGTGACCCCGTAACCGCGCCCCGCGAGCTCCTGCCGGACCGCTTCCACCGCTGTCCGGTTGTCGTCCAGGTCGCGCCCGTAGCCGCGCACGAGCCCGAGCGCGCGCTCCCCGAACGGAGCCTGGGACCCGAGGTCGTCGTCCTCCAGGTACTTCTGGACGATGCTGTCGAGGATGGGAATCAGCGCCGGGCGCTTTCGGTACAGCGCCTTCGTCATCTTCGACATACCGACCCCCCGGATGCCCGCGAACGCGCCGAAAAGCTGCCCCAGCGGCAGCCACGGTACCGAGTTCGCCGTTCCCGCCAGCGAGGCGTCGGGCGCGATCGCCTGCAGGGCTCGCTCGATCGCGCGATGCCGCTCGAGGATCGCCGCGATCTCGGCCGCCGAGATGCGGGCGCCATCCCGGTTCCCCAGCCTGAGATCCGGCTCGCCGAACGAGTCCGGCCGCGAAGGGCCGCCGGTGCCGAGCCGGGAGGCCGTGAGGAAGCCGAGGACGACCCCTAGCGGATCCTCGATGACGACACCGCTCCGCAGGACGACCGGCCGGAACGGCATCGTCGTCACCGGGTCAGCGTAGCCTCCCCGCCGGAGACGACGGCGCCGCGCTCACCGGCCAGCCCGGCCTCGCCGGTCTTCCGCCGCTGCGTCCTCACCGAAGATGCGGCGGGAGCCGC
>DATINY010000208.1:0-8168 GCA_035473755.1 Streptosporangiaceae bacterium | reverse complement strand
CGGCAAGACGTCGACTGCGGTCAACATGGGCCACCTCGCGGCCCGCGACGGCCTGCGGGTGCTGCTGTGGGACCTGGACCCGCAGGGAGCGGCGAGCTTCCTGCTGCGGGTCCGGCCCCGCGTCAAGGGCGGCGGCAAGGCCCTCATCAAGGGCCGCCGGGAGCTCGACGCGGCGATCAAGGGCACCGACTTCGACCGGCTCGACCTGCTGCCGGCCGACTTCACCTACCGGAACCTGGACCTGATCCTGGATTCCACCAAGAAACCCACCGAGCGGCTGGACCGCCTGCTGCGGCCGCTGGCCGACGAGTACGACCTCATCGTCCTGGACTGCCCGCCCAGCATCTCGCTGCTGTCCGAGAGCGTGCTGCACGCGGCCGACGTCCTGCTCGTGCCGCTCATCCCGACCACGCTGTCGGTGCGGACGCTCGACCAGCTCTCCGAGTTCATCGCCGGTTTCGACGGGCACAAGCCGAAGGTGCTGGCGTTCTGCTCGATGATCGACCGCCGCAAGCGGCTGCACCGGGAGATCGCCGAGCAGCTGCCCGAGGAACGCCCGGACGTCGCGCGCACCGTCATCCCGGCCCTGTCGCTCATCGAGCGGATGTCGGTGGAACGCGCCCCGGTGACCGCGTTCGCGCCGCGCAGCGCCGCGGCCCGCCAGTACGCGGCGCTGTGGGCGGAGGTGGCCGAGCTGGGCCTGTGACCGGGCTGGCCCGGGGCGTTCCCGGCCAGGACACCGGGGTTTGTACCTTTGTTCAGCGATTTCCAGACGCCGGGCACTCCTTCGAGCATCCTGTTAGCAAGGGGCGGACACGGATAAGGGGGACATGTGGGCCGCAGGATGCTCCGGATGGACATCCCGGTGTTCCCGGACCGGCGCATGTTCCGCGTGCACGACGCGACGGTCGACCCGGATGCGCCGGGTGGGCCCCTCGCGCCCCTGGGGGCGCTCATCAGCGTCAACCGCGAGCAGATATGGGTCGGGAGCCTGCAGGAGCAGGTCGCCGTCCGGGTGTTCCTGGAGGAGTGGGACGTGGCGCCGCCCCCGTTCGGCGACGAATGGGACGACGAGGCCAAGGCCGTGATCTACCTGCGCGGCGCGCTGAGCGTCGACATGGGATCGGCCGGCCGCGCCGTGAGCTGGCTCCAGCTCGCCGGCGGGGTCGGCGACTACGTGGTCCGCGTGTTCGCCCGCAACCGCCGCGAGGTCAACCGGCTCTACAACGAACTGTTCGAGCGGGGCGTCGACCCGCTGAGCGACGAGTTCCAGCAGGCGCGCAAGAACCTCGAAGGCCACGAGCAGTACCTGCTGCAGCTGTGGCGCGAGCCCTGACCCCGGCCATGCGCCCCGGCGGGGCCTAGCGGAGCACTGCGTAGGTCGGACTGGGCATGCCCTTCAGCACGGGCGGCGACGGCCCGTTTTGCTCCAGCGCGGGCGGCTGCAGCACGGTTATCGTGGGCTGCCTCGACGCCGGGGTCGCCCGCCCGCCGCTGCCGCGGTCGGGCAGGGCGCGCAGCGGCAGCAGCGCGTATGCGATCAGCGACACGACCGTCACCACCACGAGCGCCACGCACGACGCCAGGACCCGCACCCGGGGCGACCGCAGCACGTTCGCCGGGCCGGGGCGGCCGAACGACGCCAGCCGGGCCGCGAGGGCCGGCTCACTCTTGGCCAGGCGCTGCTCAATCTCGGCGAGGATGCGCTGCTCCTCCATGGAAAGCGCCATGGCGCCACCTCCGCCCGTGCCCGCCGAGGATGATGCCCCTACTATCCCCGGTCGGAAGATTTTTAGCCACCGTTGCCGGCCCTCTGATAGCCATAATCACCCGCTGCGGCCCGCCGCACCAGCCGGCCGGCCGTTTTAGTCGAACAGGTGTTTGACTCGGGGGAACGGCTGTTCTAGTTTGCCTCGTATGCGTTGGGATGGCATCAGGGCAGCCGGGGGCTCGCCGGGGACCCCCGCGCTGTTCGAGCGGGACGCGGTGGCCCGCACGTTCGACACGCCCGGCTTCCGCGGCATGACCTTCTTCGAGGTGCACGCCCGCTCGGTCATCAACCGGGTGCCCGAGGCCTCCCGCCTGCCGTTCCGCTGGACGATCAACCCCTACAGGGGCTGCTCTCATAGTTGTCCCTACTGCCAAGAGGGGGAGACGCCGATCTTGATGGCCGACGGCCGTACCAAGCCGCTGGCCGACGTCCGGGTCGGCGACGCCATCTACGGAACCGTCCGGCGGGGTTCCTACCGTCGCTATGTGCGGACCACGGTGCTGGCCCACTGGCAGACGGTGAAGCCCGCTTACTTGACGATGCTGGAGGACGGCACGAGCCTGGTCACCAGCGGGGACCACCGGTTCCTCACCGACCGGGGCTGGAAGTACGTCACCGGCGCCATGTCCGGCCCGCTGCAGCGGCCGTACCTGACGACCGGCAACAAGCTGATGGGGGTCGGTGCCTTCGCCGATCAGCCGAAGGCGTCCGGCGATTACCGGCATGGCTACCTGTGCGGGATGGTCCGCGGTGACGGGAGCCTCGGCGTTTACCCATACCGCAACGGTGAGATACATCAATTCCGGCTGGCGCTCACCGACACCGAAGCGCTCGACCGGTCACGGGACTACCTGGCCAGCATGGCCGTCACGACGGCCACGTTCATCTTCGCCGAGGCGAGCGAAACCCGGCGACAGGTGATGGCCATCCGCACGGGAGCCCGCGACCAGGTGCGGTTCATCCAGTGGCTGACACGCTGGCCGACCTCGCCGAGCCTGGATTGGCGGAAGGGGTTCCTGGCCGGGATCTTCGACGCGGAGGGCAGCTACAGCCGGGGCATCTGGAGGATGAGCAATACCGACCGGGCCATCATCGGCTGGACCATCGCCTGCATGTACGAGCTGGGGTTCAAGGTGGTGGTCGAGCCTCCCACGCGGGCGAACGGCCTGCGGGTCATCCGGCTGCGCGGCGGGCTGCGGGAGGCGCTGCGGTTCTTCCACACCACCGACCCGGCCATCACCCGCAAGCGCTCGATCGAGGGTGTGGCGATCAAGAGTGACGCGCCGCTCGGCGTGGCGTCGGTGGAACCGCTCGGGCTCGACGTGCCCATGTACGACATCACCACCGGGACCGGTGACTTCATCGCCGACGGCGTCGTGAGCCACAACTGCTTCGCCCGGAAGTCGCACACCTACCTGGACCTGGACGCCGGGCACGACTTCAACACCAAGATCGTGGTCAAGGTCAACGCCCCGGAGCGGGTCCGGGCCGAGCTCGCCGCGCCGCGCTGGCGGGGCGAGCACATCGCGATGGGCACCAACGTCGACTGCTACCAGCGCGCCGAGGGGCGCTACCGCCTCATGCCGGGCATCCTGGCCGCCCTGCGCGACGCCGCCAATCCGTTCTCCATCCTGACCAAGGGCACGCTGATCCTGCGCGACGCCGACCTGCTGGCCGCGGCGGCCGAGGTCACCGACGTGGGGCTGGCCGTGTCCGTCGGGTCCGCCGACGAGGACCTGTGCCGGGTGCTGGAGCCGGGGGCGCCAAGCCCGCGGCGCCGGCTCGAGGTGTGCGCCGCGTTTACCGGCCGCGGCCTCCCGTGCGCGGTGCTGATGGGCCCAGTGGTGCCGTTCCTGTCCGACTCCCCCGCCCAGCTCGCCGCCACCGTGCGCCAGGCCGCGCAGGCCGGTGCGTCCTCGGTCACCCCGATCGTGCTGCACCTGCGCCCCGGCGCGCGGGAATGGTTCTTCGGCTGGCTCGCCGAGCACCACCCGGAGCTCGTACCCCGCTACCGCGGCCTGTACGGGCGCGGCGCGTACGCGCCCAAGGCCTACCAGCAGCGGGTGAACGAGCAGGTCCGGGAGCTGGCCCGGCGCTACCGGGTCGGCCAGCACGGGCCCCGACCGCGCCGGGCGTCCTTCCGCGGCGCCGCCGACCGCCGGGACGAAACCCGTCCCCCGGCGCCCGGCGGCCAGGCGGTCCAGCTTTCCCTGCTCTAGAGCGACACAGCTGTGCCCGCCCTAAGGGGCGCGTCCGGCGGCGGGAGGCGCCGTACCCGGCTGGGAGGGCAGGCCGGCGCGGGCCCAGGCCAGGAAGCCCCCGGCCAGATCGGTGGCGTTGACCAGGCCAATGTCCTGCAGCGACGTGGCGGCCAGGCTGGACGCATACCCCTGCGAGCACATGATGATCACGTGCCGGTCGTAGCCGGTGGCCTGCGGCAGCCTCGCCTCACCGCCGGGGTCGAGCCGCCATCCCAGCACGTTGCGCTCCACGTGGAATCACTGACCGCGGGCCGGGTGCCGGATTGATTCATCCTTCTATTCCGATCGTATTTATAGGCATTTGATCTGGCGACCTTAGCACAGCGGCGGCCGTCACGCGCGGGCTCCCGTCACGCCCGGCGCGACGCGGTGACTCCGCAGGTCCCCGGGACCCGTGTGGCGCCGGACGCCACGTAAAGTTGACAGGCGTGGAATCCCGCCGCGGCAACGAGGGCCAGTCGGTACCGGACCGGCTGGCGGTGCGAACGGTCCCGGTCGCCGACCCCGGCGGCCTGGTGGGCAGGCTCCCCGGGCCCGCCGCGCTGGCCTGGGTCCGCCACGGCGAGGGGCTGGTGGGCTGGGGCGAGGCGGCGCGGATCACGCTGCCGGCGGGCGAGGACAGGTTCACGGCCGGCGAGAAGTGGCTGCGGGAACTGTTCGACCGGGCCACGATCGAGGACCAGGTCGCCATGCCCGGCTCCGGCCCGGTCGCGTTCGGCAGCTTCACCTTCGACTCCACCTGCGACGGCTCCGTCCTGGTGGTGCCCAGGGCGGTGCTCGGCCGCCGGTCCGGGCAGACGTGGCTCACCACGATCGGCGATCCGGCCGACTCGCTCTGCCCGGCCCGCCCGCTCACCCCGCCGTCCGAGGTGCGCTGGCATGACGGCAGCCTGCCCGCGCCGGACTGGGAGCGGGCCGTCGCCACGGCGGTCAGCCGGATCCGGTCCGGCCGGCTGGGCAAGGTGGTGCTCGCCCGCGACCTGTACGCCACCGCGTCGGAGGACATCGACGTCCGGGTCCTGCTGCACCGGCTGGCCGAGCGCTACCCCGACTGCTACACCTTCGCCTGCGCCGGGCTGGTGGGGGCCACGCCCGAGCTCCTGATCAGGCGGCAGGACGACGACATCAGCTCGCTGGTGCTGGCCGGCACCATCCCGCGCGGCCGGGACGCCGAGGAGGACAGGGCGCTCGGGGCCAGCCTCCTGTCCTCGGCCAAGGAAACCGAGGAGCACGAGTACGCGGTCGCGGGGGTGCGCGCCACGCTCGCGCCGCTGTGCGATGAGCTGACGGTGGACGGCCGGCCCTCGCTTCTGCGCCTGGCCAACGTGCAGCATCTCGCCACCGCCATCAGCGGCAGGCTGGCCCGGGCCGGGCAGGCTGCCGACCATTCGGTGCTGTCGCTGGTCGCCGCGCTGCACCCCACCGGCGCCGTGTGCGGCACCCCGACCGAGGTGGCCATGGAGCTCATCCGTGAGCTCGAGGGCATGGACCGCGGCCGCTACGCCGGGCCGGTCGGGTGGGTGGATGCACGCGGCAACGGCGAATGGGGCATCGCGCTGCGGTGCGCCGAAGTCGACGGTCCCCGGGCGCGGCTGTTCGCGGGCGGCGGCATCGTCAGTGGCTCGGACCCCGAGGCCGAACTGGCCGAGACCCAGGCCAAGTTCCGGCCCATGCAGTTCGCGCTCGAGGCCTGACGCCAGGCCCAGCCGGCCGGCTGTGCGGGCCCGCATGGCCGCATCGGGCGCCGTCGGTATAACCGGGCCGGGTGGTCCTGGCCTTGGTCCGCGGCCTTGTGTATGGCTGTGTGAGCCGGACTGGTGGCCGCGCCGTCAGCCCCGCCCGGCCCGGGCGGCCGCGGCCGTGCACGCCGCCCGTAGCCGGCCGCGCAGCGCCGTCCCCGCCGCGCGGCTGGTGCGCACCTCCACCATCCGGATCCCGGTCCCCGGCAGCCCCTCCCCCTTGAGCGCGCCCGCCAGGTCCGATGCCCGCTCCAGCATCACGGCGGGAACGCCGGCGGCCGCGGCGACCTGGCCGGGCGCCCCGCCGTGCGGGGTGCCGAAAACCCGCTCGAAGGGTGCGGGGAACGCGGCCTGCTCCAGCATCGAGAAGATCCCGCCCCCGTCGTTGTTGACCACGACCAGCAGCAGGTCGGGGCGCGGCTCCTCCGGCCCGGCGAACAGGCCGGGCGCATCGTGCAGGAACGCCAGGTCGCCGATCAGGGCGGCGGCGGGCCCGCCTCCGGCCCGCTGATGGGCGAGCGCCGCCCCGCTCGCGGACGAGATGAGGCCGTCGATGCCGCTCGCGCCCCGGCTGGCCAGCACCGTGACCCCGGCCCGCGGCGCCATCTGCTGATCGAGGTCGCGGATGGGCAGGCTGGAGGCGGCCCACAGCAGCGCCCCGTCCGGCAGGCCGGCCGCCAGGTCGCGGGCGAGCCTGGGCTCGCTGGGCGCCTCATCGGCGTCGAGGATGGCGGACGCGGCATCGCACGCCGCCGCGTCCGCGGCCAGCCACGACGCCAGCCATCCACTACCGGCCGGGCGCGCGCCCGCCAGCCGGACCGCCGCGGCGACGTCGGTGGCGGTCCGCGCCGGATCCGCCCAGTGCCCCGGTCCCTGCGCGATCACGACATGCCGGGGCGGCGCGGCGCCCGGCGCCGCCGTCTTCAGGTAGCCGAGCTGGGCGCGCGACAGCCCGGGCCGGCCGGCCGAGACGATCACTTCCGGCCGGTGCCGCGCCACGAACTCGGCGGATTCGAGCAGGTACGGGTACGCGGCCAGGGCGCCGGGCCCGGTCCGCGCGCCCGAGGACGGCTCGGCCAGCACCGGCCAGCCCGCCTCGGCGGCCAGCCGCAGCAGCGCGGCAGGGTCGGCGGAGCCGTCGCCACAGACCACCACCCCGCGCTCTGTCCAGGGCAGCTCCAGGACGGGGGGCGGCTGCGCCCCGCCGATCACCGTCCAGGGCATCCCTCCCTCCCGGCCGGCCAGCGGCCCTGGCCAGCCGGGGTCCTCGGCGGCATGGCCCGCCGCGGCCTGGTCCGACGGGCCGGCCCCCGCCCGGTCGGGAACGAGCGGCTCGCGCAGGGACAGGTTGAGGTGGACCGGCCCGGGCATGGTGCCCGCCGTCCCGGCGGCGGACGCCCAGGCGCGGCAGGCCAGGGAGCGCCAGTAGGCGTTCATCCCGGGCCGCGCCTCCGGCACTCCGACCTCACAGAACCAGCGCACCGCGTCCCCGTACAGCTTCAGCTGGTCCACGGTCTGGTTCGCGCCGGTGCCACGCAGCTCCGGCGGGCGGTCGGCGGTGAGGACGAGCAGCGGGACGCCCGCCTCGTCGGCCTCGATCACCGCCGCGTGGAAATGCGCCGCCGCCGTGCCCGACGTGCAGACGACCGCGACCGGGCGGCGGCTCAGCTTCGCCAGCCCCAGCGCCAGGAACGCGGCCGACCGCTCGTCGATCCGTACGTGCAGCCGCAGGCGCCCCGCGCTGCGCGCTGCCTCCTCCCACAGCGCCATCGCCAGCGGCGCGTTGCGCGACCCGGGGGCGACGACCGCCTCGGCGAGCCCGCAGCGGGCCAGTTCATCGACGAGCACCGTAGCGAGCGCGGTGGCCGGGTTCACGGCAGGCTCCCCGGCCGGGAGTCCCTGGGCGACGGATCCAGGTACCGGGCGGCCGCCAGCAGGCGCGCCCGCCAGGGGGCGGGATCGGCCTGGAACGCCGCCAGCCGCCCCAGGTCGACGGCGGGCCGCGCGGCCGGCAGGACCCCGCCTTCCTCCCTCAATGGCGAGGCGGTCACATCGCCGGTGAGCAGGCTCATGGTGGCCAGGCCGCAGGCGTAGGGGAGCTCGGGCAGCGCGGCGGCCAGCGCCAGCCCGGCCGCCAGCCCGACCGAGGTCTCGACCGCGCTGGAGACCACGACCGGCAGCCCACAGGCCGCCGCCACGGCCAGCGCCGCCCGCACCCCGCCCAGCGGCTGCACCTTGAGCACCACGATGTCGGCGGCGCCCGCCGCCCGCACGGCCAGCGGATCCTCGGCCCGGCGGATGGACTCATCCGCCGCCACCGGCACGTCTACCCGCCGCCGCAGCTCGGCCAGCTCCGCCAGGGTGGCGCAGGGCTGCTCGGCGTATTCCAGCCCGAAC
>DATINY010000207.1:0-8716 GCA_035473755.1 Streptosporangiaceae bacterium | reverse complement strand
GCGGCCCGGCCCGGACGCGAAGGCCCGGGAGCGAGCCCCGGCAGGAGGCCTGGCGAGCTGCCGGGACCCGCCGCCTAGGTCACAGCCGCATCGCCTGCGGCAGGACGAAGTAGTAGAACAGGCCGATCAGGATGAGCCAGCCGAGCAGCACCAGCGTCCAGCCGAAGTTGTGCCGGATGACCTCACCCTCCCGGCGCACGTAGCTGGTGGTGGATACGCCGACGCTGGTCGTCTGCGGGGCGATCGGCTTGCCGACCTCGGCGCCGGTGGAGTTGAGCGAGGGCAGCAGCAGCAGCGGCATGTGCAAGATGCCGCCGATCGTGTACTGGAACCCGCCGAACAGCGCGTTCGTCGAGGTGTTGCTCCCCGACAGCGCCACCCCGATCCAGCCCAGGATCGGCGCCAGCAGGATGAACGCGGTGCCGACCCGGGAGAACCCGTAGGCCAGCGTGCTGGCCATGCCGGAGTAGTTGAACACCTGGGCCAGCCCGAAGATGATCGGCGCGACCAGCAGCGCCCCCCACATCTGCGTCGCGCTGCGCTTCACCGCGGCCTTGAACTGCTCCCAGCCGACCCTCAGCCAGACCAGGACGGCCAGCAGCGAGACCAGGATCCAGGTGCCGGCGACGGCGGGCGCGAACTTCCACACGATCGCGACCGGCTGGTGCGAGATCGAGCTGATCGCGTCGACCTCCGGCTTGATGAACGTGTAGTCGCCGAGGTGTGACCACGGGCCGGTGGCCGCCACCACGATCACGACCAGGATGCCGAACGAGACCAGCCCGGGGACCGCCTCGCGCAGCGTCCCGGCCGGGTTGCGGGGCCCGTTCGCGGGCACGCCGGCCGGCGGCCCGCCATCCCCGGACGCACCGCCCGCCGGTCCCGTTCCCCCGGAGCCGGCGCCGGCCGGTCCACCGCCGGCCGGTTCGCCGGCCGACCCGCCAGGGGCCAACCCGCCGCCGGCCGATGCACCGCCCGCCGGCAGGGTGCCGACCGACCCGGCGCCGGTGGCTACGGCGCCCGCGAGCACGGCTTCCGTGCTGACCGGGACGCCGCCGTAGCCGAGGGTCTCGGCGGGTTTCCAGTACCTCAGCAGCAATAGCAGCGCGCCGAAGCAGACCAGCGCCCCGATGACGTCGGGCAGGTAGGGCCCCAGCCATTGGGAGGTCGGGAACTGGCCGGCGATATAGGCCAGGGAACCCACCACCGGCAGCGGCCAGATCCCGCGCAGGCCGCGCCGGCCGGAGACGAGATAGATGAGGATCCACGGCGGGAGCAGGGCGATGATCGCCACGATCCGGCCCACCGAGGCGGACAGGGAAAGCAGCGGTACCCCGGTGACGGCGGCCAGCCCGATGATCGGGGTGCCGAGGGCGCCGTAGGAGACCGGCGCGTTGTTGCCGATGGCGGCCACCCGGATCGCGTCGATCTCCACCACGCCCAGGCCGACCAGGATGGGCGCGATCACCGCCCAGGGATAGCCGAACCCCACCAGCCCTTCCAGCAGCGCGCCCAGCGCCCAGGCGAGCAGGATGGCCTGGACCCGCACGTCGGCGGACGCCTGGGTGACCAGCCAGCGCTTGAGGCCCTCGAAGGCGCCGGTCTCGTGCAGGACGTTGTAGATCACCACCCCCCAGAAGACGATCCAGTCGATCGACCAGATCCCGGTCGCCGCCCCGAGTAACCAGACTTCGAGCGTCGGCCCGGCCGGGGCATGCCAGATGGTGATCGCCATCACGATGGTGACGATGGCCCCGATGGACACCACCAGCCAGGCCGTCATCCGTAAGACGGCCAGCAGCACCAGCAATAACGCCAGCGGGATCAGCGCCACCAGGGTGCTGGCCAGGATCGAGCTCAGTGGGTTGAGGTGCTGGGTGAAACTTGACGCGACGTCAATCGGCATGGACGGCAACCCTTCCGTTCTGGCCTGCGCTGCTCCAGTCCCTGCTCGGTAAGACCGATCGTGACCTATATCGCGAATGTATTCAATAGGCTGTATCCAGTAGGCCATCCTACGCGCGTGCGGCCCGCGGACGCCCAAAGCTCAAGTGACGGATCCGGCCTTCCTGGCTGAACGGCCGCGATCATTAGCCCGGTGTTGCCAGCGCGGCAGCGAGCCCGCAGGCAACGGGCGGCCCGCCAGCACGGACGGCGGCACTAAGATCCAGACGATGACAGCACCAGCCGCGAGCGCCGCCGCCGGGCTCCGCCAGCGGGCGGGCCTGCCCGTCCTGACCTGGCCGGCTTTCGACCCGCTGCCGGTCGAGGCGATGGTCACCACCCGCCACGGCGGGGTGTCGGCCGGCAGTTACGCCACGCTCAACCTCAGCTTCGCGGTCGGCGACGAGGCGGCGAACGTGCGGGAGAACCGGCGCCGGGCCGCGGCCGCCCTCGGCGCCGGCCCGGCCGACTTCGTCTTCGCCGCCCAGGTTCACGGCAGCCGCGCCGAGGTGGTGTCCGCGGCCGACCGGGGCCGCGGCACGCTGGCCGCCGGCGACGCGGTCGGGCCGGCCGATGCCCTGGTCACCGCCACGCCGGGCACCGTGCTGGCGATCCTGGTGGCCGACTGCGTGCCCATCATCCTGTACGACCCCGCCGCCCACGTGCTCGCCTGCGTGCACGCCGGCTGGCGGGGTACGGTGGCGCGGACGGCGCAGGCGGCGCTGGCGGCGATGTGCTCGCTCGGCGCCCGCCCGCGGGACGTCATCGCCGGCATCGGCCCCTCGGTCGCGGCGGGCTCCTATCAGGTCGGCGAGGAGGTGGCGGCCGCGGCGCGGGACGCCTTCGGCGAGGAGGTGGCGGGCACGGCGCGGGACGCCGCCGGCCAGCAGGCGCAGGCCCTGCTGCGGCCGGCCGCCACCGGCGGGCCTGGCCAGTGGCTGTTCGACCTCCCGGCCGCCAACCGGCACATCCTGCGCGCGGCCGGCGTGCCGGATGGCCAGATCCATGTCACGGCCACGCCCACCGGGCCCGGCCCGGGCCTGTTCTTCAGCCACCGCGCGGAGCATCCCTGCGGGCGGTTCGCGCTGGCGGCCAGGCTCGAGCCGCGGGAGCAGTGATGAGCCCCGCCGATCCGTTCTGCTACGAAGGCTTTGACCTTGATCCGGGCCGGGGGCTGCTGACCTGCCGGTACTCACTCGGCACGCGAGATTTCGCGGAGCAGATCACGTTCGGCCCGGGCGGGAACTGGGACGCGCCCGGGGTGGACCAGGCCGCCCGGCTGATCTGCCTGCTGGCCGGGGTGTCCTACTACAAGACGGCGGCGCCGCCCGTCATCGACCTGGGCCGGGTCCCGGTCACCGCGGCCGAGCTCGGGTTCCTGCGCGGCTTCTACCTCGACGGCCTGGGCGAGTTCGCCTACCGCAACGACCTGGACCTGTCGGCCCTGCAGTTCACGGGCGGGCTCATCGGTGAGCCGGCCGGCGGGCACCCGCGTCCCGGCGCCCCGCACGCCATGCTCATCCCGTTCGGCGGCGGCATCGACTCGATCGTCACCGTCGAGCTGATGCGCGGGCGGGGCGACGCGGCGCTCTTCGTCATGAGCAGGCCCGGCGACCGTTTCGCCGCCATCGAGCGCCCGGCCGCGGTCACCGGGCTGCCGGTCGTCCGGGCCGGCCGCGAGATCGACGCGCAGCTGCTCCGGTCGGCCGAGCTCGGCTTCCTGAACGGGCACGTGCCGGTCACCGGGATCCTGTCCGCGATCGCGGTCATGGCCGCGCTGCTCGATGGCCGGGACGCGGTGGTGATGTCCAACGAATGGTCGGCGTCGGTCGCCACCCTGCAGGCGGGCGGGCGGCCCATCAACCACCAGTACTCCAAGAGCATGGAGTTCGAGGCCGGCTTCCGGCAGGTGCTGGCCGGCGCGCTCGGCGGCCGGCTCGCCTACTTCTCCGCGCTCCGCCCGTTCACCGAGCTGTGGGTCGCGCGGAAATTCGCGGAGCTGACCCAGTACCACGCCACCTTCCGCAGCTGCAACCGGGCCTTCCACATCGACCCGGCGGCACGGCTGGATCACTGGTGCGGCCGCTGCGACAAGTGCTGCTTCATCGACCTGATCCTGGCCCCGTTCCTGCCCGCCGGGGACCTGCGGCAGATCTTCGGCGGCGCCGAGCCGCTGGCCGATCCCGCGCTCGCCGACCGGTTCCGGGCGCTGCTCGGGACCTCGGCGGCGAGCAAGCCGTTCGAGTGCGTGGGCGAGGTCGGCGAGTGCCGGGCGGCGGCGGTGCTCGCGGCCAGGCGGCCGGACCGGGCGGGTGCCGCACTCCTGCAGGCGCTGGCGGAGGGGTTCTCCCCGCCCGACCCGCCGACCATCGACGCCCTGCTCCGCCCGGTCGGCGAGCACTGGATCCCTGATGCGTATGCGGCCGACGATCTCCTGGTCTGACCTGCGCGGCGCCCGCGCCGGGGTGTGGGGTCTGGGCGTGGAGGGGCGGGCGAACCTGCGCAAGCTCACCGCGCTCGGCGCGGAACCGGTGCTGGTGGACGACAACCCGCCGGCCGAGGGGCTTGGCGGCCGCCCGGTCCTGGCGACCGGCGGCGGCGGGCTGGACGCCCTGGCCGCGTGCGAGGTGGTGGTCAAGAGCCCGGGCATCAGCCGCTACCGCCCCGAGGTGGCCGAGCTGGCCGGGCGCGGCATCCCGGTGGCGGGCGGCCTGGGTCTGTGGCTGGCCGAGGCGGACCGCGGCCGGGTGATCTGTATCACCGGCACCAAGGGCAAGAGCAGCACAACCGCCGTCGCCGGGCATCTGCTGACCCGGTGGGGCTACCGCTGCCTGGTGGGGGGCAACATCGGCCGGCCGCCGTGGGACCCGGCGGCCGGGGGCGACCACGACTACTGGGTGATCGAGACATCCAGCTACCAGGCGACCGACCTGCCCTGCTCGCCGCCGGTGGTCGCGGTGACCTCGCTGCACCCGGACCACCTGGACTGGCACGGCGACGTGGAGACCTACTACCGGGACAAGCTGTCGGCCTGCTCCCAGCCCGGGGCGGACCTGACCGTCACGAACGGTGACAGCGGCCCGCTGCGGGAGCGGGCGGCCCTGCTCGGGCCGCGGGTGGAATGGGTCCGGGCCGATGACGATCCGGGCGCCGTCTGGATGGCCCCGCTCGGCCTGCTCGGCGTGCACAACCGGCGCAACGCCCTGATCGCCCGCGCCTGCCTGCGCGCGCTGGGGGTGCCGCAGGCGGACGACGAGACGGCGCTGGCGGCAGCCGCCGCCGGCTTCGTCCCGCTCGCGAGCCGGCTCGAGGTCATCGGCGAGACCGGCGGGGTGGTTTTCGTGGACGACAGCCTGTCCACCAACGTGCTGCCGACGCTGGCGGCGATGGACGCCTTCCCCGGCCGCCGGGTCGCCCTGATCGCCGGCGGGCACGACCGGGGCATCGACTACGGGCCGCTGGCCGCGGGGCTCGCCGCCCGCGACGCTCCCACCCTGGTGCTGGCGGTGCCCGACAGCGGCCCCCGGATCCAGGCCGCGATCGAGGCGGGAAGCCCCGGCAAGGTGGAGGTCGCCGCGTGCGGCGACCTGGCGTCGGCGGTCGGGCGCGGCTACCGGTGGGCGCGGCCGGACGGGGTGGTGCTGCTCTCACCGGCCGCGCCGAGCTTCGGCCGGTTCCGCGACTACCGGGACCGGGGCGAGGCGTTCGCCCGCGCCATGCGCGCCTGTACGGGCTGACGGCGAGCGGCTCCCTTCAGCCTTCAGCTCTTCCGCCCTCAGCTCTTCAGCCTCTCAGCTCTTAAGCCTTCAGCCGAGGGTCGAGGAGGTCACCACCGGACGACCCTGGCCGATGTAGAAGATGCCGGGGAAGCCGGCGGTCTCGAAGCCGTCGCTGGGATCGTCGGGGAGCGCGGAGTCCTCGATGGTCAGGGTCCCGGTCTTGTTGTTGCTGACGAAGAAGATGGCGCCGCCCCCCTCCCGGGCCTGGTTGTGGGCGATGACCGTGCCGGCGATCGTCACGGTGTACTGGTCGCCGTCGGTGTAGATGGCGCCGCCGCTGCCGCCGCCGGGGGTGCCGGACCGGGCCGGGTTGGCGCCGGAGCCGATCGCCTGGTTGCGGGTCATGACGCTGTTGAGCACCACCCAGGACACGCCGATGCTGCTCAGCGCGCCGCCGTTGGAGCAGGCACCGCCGCGGAAGGTGTCGCTGGTGATGTACACCGGGCGGTTCTCCCACTGGGACAGCGCCCGGATCGCGGCACCGCCGAGGTCGGGGCCGGTCGGGAAGCAGCGGTTGCCGATGAACCGCGAGTCGACGACCTTGAGCTGCCCGCCGAGGTCGAAGATGGCGCCCCCGCCGCTGGGGCCGCCGAAGTCGTCGTTGGTCTGCTGGGCGGTGGAGTTGCCGTCCTTGAACGTCATGTTCTGCACGATCAGGCGGGGCCACTGCTGGTTGAAGCAGTCCGAGCTGGCGGTCCCCAGCGCCTGGTCGCACGTGTTCATGTACAGGATCCGCCGCGCGCCGCCGCCGCTGAGGGCGACCATCCCGCCGCCGTCCAGGACGACCCGCCTGCTGGTGTTGCGGACCTCAGCCGTGGCGTCCATGGTGATCGTCACCGGGCGCGGGCCGCAGGAGAAGGTGATCACGCCACCCGCGGCCACGGCCGCGACGACGGCCTGTGAGGTGCAGCTGGCGGGGGTGCCGTCGCCGATGACGTGGTCCGGGTGGCTGGTGCTGACCGGCTGCCCGGCGGGCGGCACATCCGCCTGGCCGGCCGGGTTGCCGGCGGCCGGCAGCCGGACCGGCGACGGGGACGCGCTCGGGCTCGGGCTCGGGCTCGGGCTCGGCGCCGGCGAAGTGGACCTCGCGGCGCGTGCCACCGCCGAGCTGGCCGCCCCGGCAACGACCGCCCCCGCGCCCGGCGACGCGCTGGTCGCGCCCGGTGACGCGCCGCCGCATGCCGCCAGCGTGACACCCGACGCGAACGCGATGATCAGCGCCGTGGCCCCGCCCCTTAACCACACGAGGCCACATGCTAGATCGTCTAGCGGGTTTGGTGGCCTCGATCAGCGGAACAGGCGGTCGATGTAGCCGGCGCCGATCCCCGGCTTCTCGTAGTGGTTCAGACGAGCCCGCCCGTGGTTGGCCCTCGGCGACAATGGATCGTCGTGGCCAGGCGCCGACGGCCCCGGCAGGCCGACCCGCAACGGGGCCAGCCAATACCGATGGTGGGTGATGCCATGTCCGGCGATCCGCCGGCCAGCCTCCTGCGGCAGTTCGCGGCCGTGGTGGGCGAGTCACACGTGCTCACCGGGGATGCGGCGGCCGGCTACACGGTGGACTGGACCGGGGGCTTCACCGGGCACGCCCCGGCCGTGCTGCGCCCCGGCGGCACCGCGGAGGTCGCCGCCCTGCTCGGGCTGTGCGCGGACGCCGGGGTGGCGGTCGTCCCGCAGGGCGGGAACACCGGCCTGGTCGGCGGCGGCGTCCCGCTGCACGGCGAGGTGGTGCTCAGCCTGGCCCGGCTGGACCGGCTCGGCCCGGTCGATCTTGACGCCGGGCAGGTCAGCGCCGGGGCCGGGGTGAGCCTGCAGCAGGTCGCCGGCGCCGATCCCGGTCTGGACCTGGGGGTGTTCATCGCCAGCCGGCACAGCGCCACGGTGGGCGGGGCGGTCGCCACCAACGCGGGCGGGCTGCGGGTGCTGCGGCACGGCCCGATGCGGGCCCAGCTGCGCGGCATCGAGGCGGTGCTCTCCGACGGCACTGTGCTCTCACACATGTCCGGGCTGGTCAAGGACAACACCGGTTACGACTACCCGTCCCTGCTCGCCGGGTCCGAGGGCACGCTCGCGGTGATCACGGCGGCCCGCCTTCAGCTGGTGCCGCGGATGACGGACCCGGTGACGGTGATCGTCGGTGCGGACGGCCCCGGCGAGGTGCACGCGCTGGCCCGGCGGGCGGTGCGAGAGGTCGGCGGCCTGCGGTCGGCGGAGTTCTTCACCCAGGCGGGGCTCGGCCTGCTGGCCGAGCACGCCGGCCTGGCGCTGCCGCTGCGCCCGCCCACGCCGGCCTACCTGCTCCTCGAGGCGGCCGGGCCGGGCGCGGCGGAGGAACTGGCCGGGCTGGCCGGCGACAGGCCGGCCGCGGTCGGCACCGGCGCGGCCGAGCGGGCCCGGCTGTGGGCCTGCCGGGAGCGCCACCCCGAGGCGGCCGGGTTCATGGGGGTGCCGCTGAAGCTGGATGTTTCGGTTCCCGCGGCGCGGTGGGTGCGGCTGGCCTCCGAGGTGGCGGGGGTCGTCGCGGAGGCGGATCCGGGGGCACGGGTGATCATCTACGGCCACGTGGCGGACGGCAACCTGCACGTGAACGTGGTGCCGGGGGAGGACGGAGCGGGCGAGGCGGGAGGGGACGGCCGTCACGAGGACGCGGTCTTCTCGTTCGTGGCGTCCCTCGGCGGCTCGATCTCCGCCGAGCACGGCATCGGCGCGCTCAAGGCCCGCTGGCTCCCACTGGTGCGCTCGGACGCCGAACGCGCGCTCTTCGCCCGGCTCCGGACCGCCTTCGACCCGGCTGGGATACTCAACCCCCACGTCCTGCCCCGCTGACCGCCGGGCGCCGGCTTCCGCCGGAGGTCACCATGTGATTACCTTGCGTGCCATGCGGCCGCCCGCCCGTCTCGCCGTCCCGCGCATCTCCGGCGCCGTCCTGGCTGCCGTCCTGGCCGCCGCCGCGGCGGCCGCGCCCGCGAGCGCGGCGCCCACGGGCACCGCGC
>DATINY010000206.1:0-13435 GCA_035473755.1 Streptosporangiaceae bacterium | reverse complement strand
TGTGGCGGCCACTCTGCGGCGCCATCCGCGGATCGGTCTGGGAGCCCGTCCGCTGTGCCATCCGCGGATCGGTATAGGGGCCAGTCTGCGGCGCGATCCGCGGATCGGTGCGGGGATCACCCGCCTGCAGCCGGGGAATCGGTCAGCGGGTCGCTCCCCGGCCTCATCCGCGGATCGGTGTGCGGACCAGTGCGCTGCGCGGCCCGAGGATCATCACGGGGATCGGTGCGCCGCGGCATCCGCGGGTCGGTGCGGGGATCGCCCGTCTGCAGCCGGGGATCGGTCAGCGGGTCGCTCCCCGGCCTCATCCGCGGATCGGTGTGGCGGCCACTCTGCGGCGCCATCCGCGGATCGGTCTGGGAGCCCGTCCGCTGTGCCATCCGCGGATCGGTATAGGGGCCAGTCTGCGGCGCGATCCGCGGATCGGTGCGGGGATCACCCGCCTGCAGCCGGGGATCGGTCAGCGGGTCGCTCCCCGGCCTCATCCGCGGATCGGTGTGCGGACCAGTGCGCTGCGCGGCCCGAGGATCATCACGGGGATCGGTGCGCCGCGCCATCCGCGGATCGGTGCGGGGATCACGCGCCTGCAGCCGGGGATCGGCCGACGGATCCGGCCGAGGGCCGTTGAGGGAGCCGGTGGGTGGGTCGGCGGAAGGCCTCCGGCCGTGGCGGGGACCCCCGCCATCATCATCGGAGGACGCGCGCCGCCAGGACCCGGTGGATTCCTGCGGACCTCCCTCTCTCACGCTTCCCCTCTTCGTCCAGCAGAGCGAAACCCCTCGTGGCCCAGCAGTGCAAAATCACTACATCATGCGGCATCAGCCGGAGGCGCCGCTACCTGATCGGCGGTGACGGGGTTATCTGCCCTGGTGGGAGCGTGGTCACGAGCGAACCGGTCCCGGGCATGTCCTAGCCTCTGCGTGAGGGAACGGGTGCGCATTGTGGGGACCGGGCATGCTTTGCGCCGGGCCGTTCCGGCCATATGAAAGAAGAGCCCGATGTCACAACGTCGTGGTCAACCGCGCAACTCACAGCGCAAGCTCGCCGAGATCAGGCGGCAGCAGCGGGCGCGGCAAACCCGGCTGCGCATCCTGGTGGGTGCGGCGGCGCTGGCGGCCGTCGCGCTCGTCGTCGTGGCGGTGATCGCCTTCACGGGCGGGCGGACGACGGCGCAGAGAGTACATGCCGCGCCGACGGGGGCCAGCGTCGACGGCATCGCGTGCCAGACCAGTGAGCAGGTCGCCTACCACATCCATGCCCACCTGACGATCTACGCCTCCGGCGCCCGCCAGGTGGTCCCGGCCGGGATCGGGATCCCCGGGCCGCAGCAGGTGGTGGACGGCTTTGTCGAAGGCGGCAAGTGCCTGTACTGGCTGCACACTCATGACTCCACCGGTGTCGTGCATATCGAGTCCCCGGTCCAGCGCGTCTACACGCTCGGGCAGTTCTTCGATGTGTGGGGACGGCCGCTGAGCAATGCCCAGGTCGGGCACGCCACCGGGCAGGTGACGGCGTTCGTCAACGGCAAGCGGTTCGCGGGCGACCCGCGCTCGATCAAGCTCACCCCGCACGCGGTCATCCAGCTCGATATCGGCAAGATCGTCCCCCCGCAGCCCTTCACCTTCCCGGCCGGCCTCTGACCCGGCTAGCCCCCAAACATGACCCCGCCAGCCCCAACCCGGCCCGGCTAGGCCAACCCCAGCGCAGCTAGGCCCCAACCTGACCCGGTTAGCCCCGGCCCGGCCGCAACCTCGCGATCCCCCTTGACGTGAGCCGCTACATGTCTAGCATGAGCAGTATCCTGCCGACGGTATACAATGTCAGGAAGTGGCCACGTGTACCACGAGCTCACTGTCTGGTCCCGCGGCATCATCATGGATAAGGAGGCGCGCGACGTCTCCTCCTGCATCGCGGCGGCCGCGCGTGCCCTCGGCTATTACGCCGATAACGTCAGCGACTACGTAGACGACCCGGACCGGACGAACTGCCTGGTCCGCCGGTACGCGCGGTTCGGCGACTCGCCCATCGTCGACCGCTTCGTCTACGAGAACCCGCACCCGGACTGGGTGGTGCTGGTCGAAGAGACGATCATCAAGGCGGTCAACTTCCTGCGCGGGACCCCCGAACGCGGCGGCGTGGTCGTCGTCAATTCGGTGCGCGACCCCGACTACCTGCTGAAATTCCTGCCCGACGAGATGAAGGCCAAGATGGCCAAGTTCGTGGTGGTAGACGCGGTCGGGCTGGCCGAGCAGCGGGACCGGAGCCCGTGGATGTTCGTCCGCAACCTGTCCGAGCTGGCGCTCGACCGGATGTCCACCGAGGGCGCCGAGGAGCGGCTCGCGATCGGGATGGGCATCGCCGCCCCGCTCATCGGCGCTCTGACCGCCGCGACCGGCGAACTGCCCATCGACGCGGTCGCCGACCAGGTGGCCGACCGGGACGCCATGCTGCGCGGGGCCGCCAAGTACGCGGTCGTGGACTTCACCGCCGCGGCCGGCGAGCCCGCCCGGGCGAACGGCGAGCAGGCCGAGGAACCCGGGCCGGACGGCGAGGCCGCGAGCGTCCCAGCCACACCCGCCGCCCATTCCACGTCCGCCGGCTGACCGTAGCGAGGAGGCTCCATGTCCGTCCGCGGCACCCGGATCCCGCCGCATCTGCAACTGCCCATCGCCGGCGTGACCCCGCCGCCGACCGAAAAGGACGGCCAGCGGCTCTTCCCCACCGGCAACTTCCGGTTCTACCGGCCCGTCTACCGCGACAAGACGCCGCCGTGCAACAACGCCTGCCCGACCGGTGAGCAGATCCAGAAGTACCTGGACTACGTCAAGCACGAGCGCTACCTCGACGGCTACGTCACGATCATGCAGGACAACCCGATGCCGTCGGTCACCGGGCGAGTCTGCTACCACCCGTGCGAGACGGCCTGCAACCGGGCCGCCCACGACGAGCCGATCGGCATCCGCAGCGTGGAGCGTTTCCTCGGCGACTACGGCCTCGCCCTGCCGGAAGACCCGATCAAGGGAACCCTCCCCCCGCTCAACGGCACCACGGTGGCGATCGTCGGCTCCGGCCCGGCCGGCCTGGCCTGCGCCTACCACCTGCGCCGGCGCGGCTATTCGAGCGTGATCTTCGAGGCGCTGGAAAAGCCGGGCGGGATGCTGCGGGCCGGCATCCCCGCCTGGCACCTGCCGGAGCAGATCCTGGACGCCGAGATCACCAAGCTGACCCGGCTGGGCGGGATCGACATCCGCTGCGGGATGCGGGCCGGGCAGGACATCAGCTGGGGGGAGCTGCGCTCCTACCCGGCAACCTTCCTCGCCCTGGGCCAGGACGTCGGCCGGCGGCTGCCGGTCGAGGGGATCGAGGCACGCGGCGTGATGGGGGCGCTGGAGTTCCTGCGCGAGGCCGGCCTGGGCCGGCCGATCAAGGCCGGCCGCCAGGTGCTGGTGATCGGCGGCGGGAACACCGCGTCCGACGCGGCACGCAGCGCCGTCCGCCTCGGCGGCGGCGAGGCCATCATCGCGAGCCTGGAATCCGCGGGCGAGCTGCTCATCGTTCCCGAGGACCTGGAGCAGGCCAGGGACGAGGGGGTCGCCTTCGCGCCGAACACCTCCCTGGTCAAGGTGCTCTCGCGGGACGGGCAGGTCACCGGAGCCGTGGTCTGCGACGCCCGGCTCGGCAAGGACGCCCAGGGCGGCGTGCGGCCCGAGCTGGTGCCGGGCACCGAGCGCGAGGTCCCGTGCGACACCATCCTGATCGCCATCGGGCAGGTGCAGCAGCTGGACTGGCTCCCGGATCACCTCAGCGAGCGCGGGGTCATCACCGCCGACCAGCATGGCCGGGTCGAGGGCAACGTGTTCGTCGGCGGCGACGTCATGCGCGGCCCGTCGATGGTGGTGGACGCGCTCGGCGACGGCAAGCGGGCGGCGCGCGACATCGACCGCGTGCTCACCGCGCAGGCGCTCGAGCCGGAGCCCGAACCAGAGGTCATGCCTTATGAGGGCCTGAACGCGGCCTACTTCCGGCACGCTCCCCGGACCGAGGCTCTGCTCACCCCCGCCGGGGAACGCCGCCGCAGTCAGAAGGTGGAGGTCACCCTGGCCTACAGCCGCGAGCAGGCGGTCGCCGAGTCCGACCGCTGCATGAGCTGCGGCGTCTGCAACGGCTGCGACAACTGCTACATCGTCTGCCCCGACGTGAGCGTCATGCGCGACACCAGGGAGAACGGGCACTACACGATCCGCACCACCTACTGCAAGGGGTGCCTCGTCTGCGTGCAGGAGTGCCCAACCGGCTGCCTGGAGAAGGTTCCGGAAATGGACTTCGAGGACCCGGCCGACGTCACCCGGATGGAGACGGCGTTCGCACCCTACGACGGGGCCCACGCCGAGCAGTCGGCGTTCACCCGCCAGCTGATCGAGGAAACCATCGCCGAGTACGACGCTGCCCGTACCGCGCCCGCCGGGAACGGCAAACCCGCGGCGCAGCCAAACGGAGACGCGGGGTGATGCCATGACCACGGTTCATGTCGATGGGGCATGGGCGGGAGAGCCCAACTACGGCCCCGGCAGCAGGACGCCCGACGGCGAGCAGATGCTGGCCGGGCTGGCCGGGACGCGCAAGCGGCTGAACGGATGCGCCGCGGCGGCGTACGCGGCCCTGTACGCGAACGTTGATGTGATCACCGCCTACCCGATCCGGCCCTACACGGCGATCATGATGAACCTGTCCCAGTTCGTGGCCGACGGGATCCTCGACGCCGAGTACTTCGTGGCCGACGGGGAGCACGCACAGCTCTCGGCCGCGTTCGGGGCCGGGTCGTGCGGCGCGCGGGCCTTCACCGGGTCCTCCGGCGTCGGCGTGACCTACGCCTACGAGATGTACTCGATCATTTCCGGCGCGCGGATCCCGATCCAGATGTCGATCGCCGACCGGACCCTCGACCCGCCGGGCGACTTCGGATCCGAGCACACCGACGCGCTGTGCACCCGGGACATGGGCTGGCTGATGGGCTGGGCCGCGACCCCGCAGGAGGTCTTCGACAAGACCCTGATCGCCTACGCCATCGGCGAGGACCCGCGGGTGCTGCTGCCGCAGATGGTCGTGCAGGACGGGTACTTCGTCTCCCACATCGCGGGTGAGGTGGAGATGCCCGCCGCCGGGCAGGTCGACGCATACCTGCCGCCGTACCGGCTGCCGTTCCCGCTCGACCCGCGCCGGCCCGTGTCGCACGGCCCGCAGATCCACCCCTCGCAGGGCCCGCCGCTCCAGCTGGAGCGGGCCCGGGCGATGGAGGACGCGATACCGGTCATCCGGGAGAAGACCGACGAGTTCGCCGTCGCGTTCGGGCGGCACTACCCGCATTTCGTCGAGGAGTACATGCTCGACGACGCCGACATCGCCCTGGTCATCTCCGGCGGGCACTCGGTCACCTGCCGGGCCGCGATCAGGCCGCTCCGCGAGCGGGGCGTGAAGATCGGGATGGCCCGGCTGCTGTGGATCCGCCCGTTCCCCAGCGAGGACCTGCGCGCCGCGCTGCGCGGCGTCAAGGCCGTCGGGGTGGTGGAGACCAACCTCGGCCTTGGCGGCTCGACCTACGGCGGCATCCTCGCGCCGGATGTGACCACCGCCCTGTACTACGCGCAGACCCGCCCGCTGGTGACCTCGTTCATGGCCGGGCTCGGCGGCGAGACCGTTCCCGCCGCCGAATTCGAGTGGATGGCCGGCAAGCTCACCCAGGCCCTGGAGCAGGGCCATGTCGAGAAGGCAGCTCACTGGGTGGGGTTCGAAGAATGACCGCCCCCGCCCACGGCACAGCACAAGGAGCCCGCTGATGGCCAAGGAAGTGATCCGCCAGTACCTCCCGCTGCTGGAGGAGGAAGGCCGCGCCGCCGCGACCGATGACGACGCGGGCCGCGACCGCCATTACCTGCCCGACGTCCCGGACGAGGACCCCTACCAGGCCGGGCACCGCACCTGCGCCGGCTGCGGCCCGGCGATCGAGTACCGGTGGGTGCTCAAGGCGGCCGGCCAGGACACGGTCGTGGCCGGGCCGACCGGCTGCATGTACGTCGCGAACTCGACCTACCTGTGCACCCCGTACACCGTGCCCTGGGCCCACACCCCGATCGCCAGCGGCGGCTCGTTCACGTCCGGCATGGCGGCCGGGTACGAGGCGCTGATCCGCAAGGGCCGCCACCCGGGACCGTACCCGAACATCATCGTGATGGCGGGCGACGGCAGCGCGGCCGACATCGGCCTCGGCTCGATCTCCGGCGCGCTCTACCGCAACCACGACGCCCTGTTCATCTGCTACGACAACGAGTGCTACGCCAACACCGGCATCCAGGTCTCGCCGACCACGCCGTACGCGAGCATGACCACGTTCACGCCGTTCGGCAAGGCCAAGCCGGAGGGGACCTCGCTGCCGCCGAAGAATCTGGCCAAGATGATGGCCGCCGGCCACCCGCACTGCTACGTGGCCACCACCACCGTCGGCTACCCGGTCGACCTGATGAACAAGACCCGCAAGGGCCTCAACCACCGCGGCGCCGCGTTCATGCACTGCTTCACGCCCTGCCAGAAGGGCTGGGTCTACCAGACCTCGATGACGGTCGAGATCGGCCGCCGGGTCGTGGAGGCCGGGCTGTTCCCGGTGTGGGAATACGACCCCGCCGAACGCACCTACCACTACTTCCACCCGCCGGTGCAGCGGCCGGTCACCGACTATCTGGCCATGCAGGGCCGGTTCGGCCACATGCTGCCCGAGCACATCGCGACCATCCAGGTCCAGGCCAACCGCAACTGGCAGGACATCGGGATGGACGTGCCCGCCGAGCTCCGTGAGGGCGAGGACCCGGCCAGGCACCTGCGGCTCCGGGAGGAGACCTACTCGCTGCCGCTGAACCGCGGCGTGGGGGCCTGACCTGCGAGGGCCGCGGGTGCCCCGCTCCCCGTGGCCCTCGCAGCGCGCCCCCCTACCCGAAGGAATGTGATGCCCGCCACCTGGCAGCTGTGCTTCGACGATGGTCACCAGCAGCGGTATCTGCCCGACCGGCAGGCCGTCCTGCGCTACGTACTCGCCATCGGGCCGAAGGCTGCCAGCAAACGGTTCGAAGTGTTCCGCGAATCCGAGCCGGTCACCCTTTCCGACGGAACGCCCGGCGGGCGCAGATTCCTGCTGGCAGAGGTGATCGACCTCAGCCGCTCTGGGGAAACAGAGCGCCTTCAGGCCGAGCTCTTCCAGCTGGCTAACGAGGAAAAGAAACGTGTGCGTCAAGGGTTGCCATCACGGCCGGAATCGCACACATCCGGACCGGGAGGCGGCCCCTTTCAGCGGAGAACGCGATGAGCGGCCCCGACGGCCAGGCGACCTCTGGCCCGGGGGCAGTGGTGCCGCCGAGCCACCGCACGATCATTCCCCTGATGCCGGGAGTGGCCCGGCCCCGGGGCGAGCGGCGCGCGGCGATGCAGCAGGCGGTCATCGAGGTGATCCGCCATCTCGTGCTGGAGGCAGTGCCGCCCGAGCACCGTTCACCCCTCTTCGACCAGGCCCGCGACCTGCTCGGTGAGGCTGGCTGGGGCCTGGATGAGCTTTTCGAAGCGATCGAGGAGGGCCCCGCGCGCAGCGCGCTGTTCGAGGCGCTGGGACTGCAGACCTAGGGCCGAAAGCGTGCCGCCAGCGGCCCGGAGCCGGGAGGCAGACATGAGGAACAGGCGGGATTACCGCAACGACGGGACCGGCTGCGGACCGGCCATGTCAAGCACCACCCAGGCCCCCAGCCCGCGCGGCCCCCCCGCCGGGTACGGGTGAAAGGCGCCACGCTGGCCGCTCCCGCCAGTCTGCGGGCGCTGCTTCGCCCTCCCGGCCGGTTACCCGGGTCGGCCCCTGTCCCGGCCGGGTCCGATACGCCAACCAGCGGAGGTTCCAGCCGTCCCGGTGGAATTCTTCCCTGTATAATCCGGCCCCGCATCCCGCTGGGCCTGGGAAAACGAGAAATCACCGTCTCGTACGAAAGGTATCGGGTGGCGGCCAATGAGCGCGACAGCCGAAACAAACGAAAACTACCAAGTAGTGACCAATACAACCGGGCGGATATTCCGCGTCGGAGAGACCGACCGGGGAGTCCTTGGCTATTCCAGGGGCGTGGTCCTCTGGGCCGCCTGGCTCGCCATGTGCCTGGCTGGCCTGCTCGAATACACCTGGGGCACCGTGGCCGGCTCGCTCCAGGCCGCCCACCACTGGAGCCTCGGCCAGACGTTCTGGGCGTTCTCCTTCTTCGTCGTCTTCGAATCGTTCGTCCAGATCTTCACCGGGCTCTTGCGTAACCGCGGGATCCTCAACGTGCGGTGGGCGACGATCATCGGCGGCATCGTCTGCGGCATCGTGGGATACGGGCTGCTGGCGACGTCGACGAACATCTGGCAGGCCTATCTCGGGTACGCGGTCCTGGGCGGTATCGGCTCCGGGATGGTCTACTCGAGCTGCATCAACATCGTGGCCAAGTGGTACCCGGAGAAGAAGGGCTGGCGGACCGGGTTCGTGAACGGCGGCTGGGCCTACGGCGCGGTGCCCTTCATCATCGTGATCGGCGGCATTAGCGGCGCCGCGATCAACATGAGCCCCAGCCAGATCAAGACCTACATCCTGTGGCAGGGGCTTATCATGACGGTCGGCATCGGGATCGCCGGGATCTTCATGAAGGACCCGCCGAAGAACTGGTGGCCAAAGGAGATCGACCCGCTCGACTGGCAAAAGCACAGCACCCGCGACCTGCGGGCCAACCCGCCGGCGCTGCGGCACTACAACCTCGGCGAGATGTGGCGGACCCCGCAGGCCAAATGGATCGGGATCCAGTACGCCCTGTTCATCGGCTGCTCCCTGTTCGGCGTGGCCTACTACTATCCCTTCGCACAGCAACAGGGCCTTGGCAGCGTGGCCGCGGTGGCCGGCTTCGCCGGGTTCGCGCTCAGCGACGGCCTGGCCAGACCCGTTTACGGGTACATCTCGGAGTTCATCGGCCGGCGGCGGACAATGGTCTACGCGTACTCCGGCAACGTGGTATTCCAGCTGGCCACCTACTTCGCGGGGATCCACCACAACGCGCCATTGTTCGTCGTCTTCGCGATCATCTCGGGCGGGCTGTCCGGCGCCAACTTCCCGATGACCGCGGCGATGGTGGCCGACTACTACGGCGAGACCAACAACGCCATCAACTACGGATCCATCTACGCCTGGAAGGCGCTCGGCGGCAGCTTCGCCGGCGGCATCGCGGCCCTGATCATGACCGGGACACTGTACGGGACCGCGCACTTCAACTGGGCGTTCGGCTTCTTCTTCGGGGCCTCCATCGGTGCGCTGGCGGCGCTGACGGTCGGCTTCCTGTGCAAGCCGCCGACCGTGGAGCAGATGAGTGCGGCGGTCGAGGCAGGAAAAGCGAAGGAGGCAAACAAGGCCAAGCCGGCGGTCGCGTAGCGGCAAGATGAGCTGGCAGCACCTCATGATCGTGGTGGGTCACGTGTGTCTGGCATGTGTGACCCACCACGATCATGGAAAGGAGCGGAATAGGAAGGCCCACGCCTGAGCGAAACGGAGCGGCCGGTGACCGAGGGTTACCCGTACGAGCTGAGGCTCCCGGAGGCCCCCTACCGGTTCGAGTGGCGGGGTGAGGCGGCCGTGGACGCCCGCAAGCGCGCCACCGACCTCTACGCCGAGGAGCGCTACACCCACGCCGACGGCACCCTGACCGTCATCCGCGAGTACCGCGCCGACGGGACCTTCCACGTCATGTCGGACCGGGGCGAGATCGAGCTCATCGACAACGCCCAGAACCCGCTCTCTCCCGACCCGGTCAGCGTGGTCCGGCTGCCCTGAACCGGCTGCGCCGGTTCAGGGGGTCAGGCCGAGGGCCGGTGGTAGGCGGCCCGGGTGCGCTCGGTGTGCTTACGGGCGATCGAGGATGCCCGCTCCGCGTCGCCCGCGGCTATGGCCTCGACCATATCCCGGTGCTCGGCGCACGACTCGTGCCCGCGCACGGGTGCCACCTGCCGGTAGTACCAGCGCACCCGACGGCCCACGATCGCGGCCAGTTCGGCCAGCACCGCGTTGCCCGCCAGCCGGGCCAGCTCCGCGTGGAACTCGGTGTTCACGGTCACGAAGCGGCCCGTGTCGCCCGCCTCGACCGCCACCTCGCCCTCATGGCAGATCACCCGCAGCCGGGCCAGGTCACCGTCGGTCGCCGCCGCCGCGGCCAGCCGGGCCGTCTCCACCTCAAGCAGCTCACGCACGTCGAGCAGCTGGTCCACTTCCTCGTCGGTGGGCACGTGCACGAACGCCCCCTGGTTGGGCCGCAGGTCGACCCATCCCTCAGCCTCCAGCCGGTGCAGCGCCTCCCGGACCGGCTGGCGGCTCACCCCGAGCTGGCGGGCGAGCTCGGTCTCCACCAGGTGCTGGCCGGGCCGCAGCCTGCCCTCCACCACCAGCTCCACCAGGGCCTCATAGACCGACTGCCGCAAGGGCACCGGCCGCTCCACCGGGCGAATCAGGCCGGCCTCATCGATGTCCGTGATGTCCGCAGTCATGCTGATCTCCCCCCATTCACGTTCAGCATATAGGTTCCTGTATCCAAAATGCTCTGGGGGGTCACCCCGGGCCCGGCCGGGGCGCCCGGGCGGCCTGGCCCGGGCCCCCGGGCAGTACCGTTAGCAGCGGCAGGCGAGCTGCCACGTGACTTCCGTTAAGCATGGGAATGAAGGACGATACCGGCATGACATCGCATGTGCGGGGCGTGATCGCCCGAAGCAAGGGAGAGCCGGTCGAGGTCACCACGGTACTGGTGCCCGACCCGGGGCCGGGCGAGGCGCTGGTGGCGGTGCAGGCGTGCGGCGTCTGCCACACCGACCTGCACTACCGCGAGGGCGGCATCGGGGACGACTTTCCCTACCTGCTCGGGCACGAGGCCGCCGGCGTGGTCGAGGCCGTCGGCGACGGGGTGACCGGCGTCGCTCCGGGTGACTTCGTAATCCTCAACTGGCGCGCCGTGTGCGGGGAGTGCCGCGCGTGCCGCCGCGGCCGTCCCTGGTACTGCTTCGCCACCCACAACGCGAAGCAGAAGATGACGCTCGAGGACGGCACGGTCCTCTCCCCCGCGCTAGGCATCGGCGCCTTTGTGGACAAGACCCTGGTCGCGTCCGGCCAGTGCACCAAGGTCGACCCGGCCGTCCCGCCCGAGGTGGCCGGCCTGCTCGGGTGCGGGGTGATGGCGGGCCTCGGCGCGGCGCTCAACACCGCCCCGGTCACCCGCGGCGACTCGGTCGCGGTCATCGGCTGCGGCGGGGTCGGCGACGCGGCGATCCTCGGCGCCCAGCTGGCCGGCGCTCGGACGATCATCGGCGTGGACGTCGACCCCCGGAAGCTGGACTGGGCCAGGCAGTTCGGCGCCACCCACGTAATCAACTCCCGGGAGACCGACCCGGTCGAGCGGATCCAGGAGCTGACCGGCGGGAACGGCGCCGACGTGGTGATCGAGGCGATCGGCCGCCCGGAGACCTACCTGCAGGCGTTCTACGGCCGTGACCTGGCCGGGACCGTGGTGCTGGTCGGCGTGCCCACCCCGGACATGCGACTGGAGGCGCCGCTGCTGGACTTCTTCGGCCGCGGCGGTGCGCTCAAGTCCTCCTGGTACGGCGACTGCCTGCCCGAGCGGGACTTCCCCATGCTCACCGACCTGTACCTGCAGGGGCGGCTGCCGCTGGACAAGTTCGTCTCGGAGATCATCTCGCTCGATCAGGTTGAGTCCGCCTTCGCCAAGATGGAGCGGGGTGAGGTGCTCCGCTCGGTGGTGAAGCTCTGAGCCAGCCGGTGGCGCCGGCCGCGCGGATAGCCATGTGGTCCGGCCCGCGCACGGTCTCCACCGCGCTCATGCGAGCCTGGGAGAACCGCCCCGACACGGCCGTCGTGGACGAGCCGCTGTACGCGTTCTACCTGATCCGCACCGGGATCGATCACCCCGGCCGGGACGAGATCATCGCCAGCATGCGCAGCGATTGGCGCGTGGTGGCCGACCAGCTCGCCCGCGGGCCCGTGCCGGGCGGGAAGGCGGTTTTCTACGCCAAGCACATGACCCACCACCTGCTGCCGGAGGTGGACCGGCGGGTGCTGGCGCCGCTGCGCCACGCCCACCTCATCCGCGACCCGGCCGAGCTGCTCGCCTCCTACGCCAAGGTGCGGTCCGCGCCAACCATGGCCGATCTGGGCATCGCCGCGCAGGCGGAGATCTACGCCGAGTTCGGCGGGCCGGTGCTGGACTCGCGGGACCTGCTGGAGCAGCCGGAGCCGATGCTGCGTGCGTTGTGCGCGGCACTGGACGTGCCGTTCGACGCGGCCATGCTGTCGTGGCCGCCGGGGCCGCGCGACAGCGACGGGGTGTGGGGGCCGCACTGGTACGCGGGCGTCTGGGCCTCGACCGGGTTCGGCCGTTACCGGCCACCGGCCGGACCGCTGCCGGCCCACCTGGCCACGCTGGCCGAGCAGTGCCGCCCGTACTACGAGCGGCTGCACGCCCACCGGCTCACCGCGGCCGCCGTGCCCTAACTGGAGACCCCCATGCTGCAGACCTTCGACGAGCGCAACCGCGACCTCATCGTCAGCGTCAACGGGCACCTGGTGCACCGCGACCGGGCGGCGATCAGCCCGTTCGACTCCGCGGTGCAGGGCGGCGACGCGGTCTGGGAGGGACTGCGGCTGTACCAGGGCAAGATCTTCCGGCTGGCGGAGCACCTGGCCCGGCTGCGGCGTTCGGCCGCGGCGCTCGCGTTCGAGTCGGTCCCCTCCGACGAGGAGATCACCGGGCAGATCCGGGCGGCCCTGCGGGCGAACGAGATGACCGACAACGTGCACATCCGGCTCACCCTCACCCGCGGGGTCAAGATCACCAGCGGCATGGACCCCCGGCTGAACCAGAGCGGCCCGACCCTGATCGTGCTCGCCGAGCACAAGCCGCCCGTGTACGACCAGTCCGGCATCACGCTGGTCACCGCCAGCGTGCGGCGGCCGCCGCCGGACTGCCTGGACCCGAAGATCCATCACAACAACCTGCTGTCCTCGATCCTGGCCAAGATCGAGGCGAACGTGGCCGGGGCCGACGACGCGGTCATGCTCGACCAGCGGGGCTTCGTGGCCGAGACCAACGCCACCCGCCTGTTCCTGGTCACCGACGGACGGCTGGCCACCCCGGCCACGGCGGCCTGCCCGGAGGGGATCACCCGGGCGGCGGTTCTGGAGCTGGCGGAGGGCGCGGGGATCGGCTACGACGTCGGCGACCTCAGCCTGACCCAGTTCTACGCCGCGGACGAGGTGTTCGTCACCGGCACCATGGGCGTGAATCTCCTCGCGCTCGGCGATCTGTGCCTTCTGCCGATCGGCGGCCTGCTTCTG
>DATINY010000205.1:0-23378 GCA_035473755.1 Streptosporangiaceae bacterium | reverse complement strand
CCATGCCGGGCTGGACCGGATCGTCGGCGTCGGCGACATCTGGCGGAACCTGCGGATGGACCAGACCGTCCGCGCGAAGTGGTGGCGGGTGCCGGCCGCCGAGGTGCCCCGGTCCGCTGACCATGCGGCTCAGGAGCGGTGGCTCTACGACTGGTGGCAGCGCATCGACGCGTGGATCTCGCAGAACGGGCCGGACGACGCCGGGAGCCCGGCCTTAACTCCCGGCCAGGTGGGCGGGTAAATGGCCCCGGATCACGGCGGCCGCGGTCTCGGTGCGGGAGGAGACCCCCAGCTTGGCGAAGATGTTGGACAGGTGCATCTCGATGGTCTTGTCCGTCACATGCAGCCGCTGCGCGATGCGCCGGTTGGTCAGGCCCTGGCTGACGAGCGAGGCGACCTGCTGTTCCCGGCGGGTCAGCGCGGACAGCGCGGTGCGGCCCGCCCCGTTGCCGGTCCCCGGCTGGCCGCGGGAGCCACGCGCGGCGATCCGCCGCCGAAGGCTGGCCGCCCGGCGGGCGTAGGGCCCGGCTCCGCAGGACTCGAAGACCGACTGGGCCGCCTGGGCCTGGGCGGAAGCCTGGTCGCGGCGGCCGTGGGCGGCCAGCGCCGCGGCGCTCACCAGCGCCGCGCGGGCGGCGTCCAGGACCAGGCCGGCGTCGTTCAGGGCGTCGCGCGCGGCGGCGGCGTAGCCGGATGCCGTTGAGGGATCGCTCGCGGCGAGGACCTGGGCCCGGGCCAGCAGGGCGAGCCCCGTGCAGCCCGGCAGGTCCCGCCGGCGCGCGGTGGCCACGGCCGCATCGGCCCACCGGACCGCGGCCGGCGGGTGGCCGGCCGCCAGCTCGGCGCGGGTCAGCAGCTCGTACCAGCCGATCCGCGCCCAGTCGGCGGCGTCGGGCGGCTCGGTGACGGCGGCGGAGGTGGCCAGGGCCAGGCATCCCTCGGGATCGCCCATGGCCAGCCGGGCGTCGGACAGGCTCCTGGCGGCGAGGAACGCGCGCCAGCCGCGCGAATGCCGGGGCCACAGCTCGCCCGCGACCGCCGCCGCGGCGCGCGCGGCCTCGAGGTCACCAGTCCAGGTCGCCACCCAGGCGCGGAGGGCCAGCGCCGCGGTCCGATGCTCGTCGTGGCCGGACAGCGAGGCCAGCTCCACCGCGTCCTCCGCGGCCGCGGACGCCTCGGCCAGCTGGCCGGTGGCCCGCAGGGCCAGGATGCGCCCGATGAGCAGCGGGGCCACGGTCAGGGCCCGGCCGCCCCGGTGGGCCAGGGCCAGCCCGCGGTCGAGGTGGCGCAGGGCGGAGTGCGGACGGTCGAGCAGGAATTCGCTCCAGCCGACCAGCAGCGCCGCCTCCGGGCGCTGCTCCAGCTCGCCGTCGAGCATGCCGTCGAGCAGCGAGGCCGCGGCGGTGGCGTGAATGATCGCGCTGCCGACGTCGCTGGAGATCGCTTCTGCCTTCGCCAGCAGCCCGAGCACCGCGGCGCGCAGTTCGGCCGGCCCGCACCGCTCCGCGACGGGCAGTGCCTCCTGCGCCCATCGCCGCGCCGCGGACGGGTTGCCGGCGGCCAGCTCACCGCTGCCCAGCTCGAACTTGAGGGCGGCGGCCGCGGCGGTGCCGGCGTCGGCCAGCGCCGACAGCTCGGCCAGCAGCAGGGCCCTGGCCTCCTCGTGGCGGGACAGCCGCCGTTCCATCAGCGCGCAGAACGTGACCGCCTCGACCCGCCTGCCCGGCCGGTCGCCGTCAAGCTGGCCGAGCACGGCGTGCAGCGTGTCGCGGCTCTCCCGCGGGTAACCGGCGGTACCGAGCGCGAACGCCAGCTGGAGGAGCAGCGCCGTCCGCTGCTCGTGCGTCCCGGCCCCCTCGGGGAGCAGCCGGAGCGCCGCCTGCAGCCACTGCGCGGCGGTTCCCGGTGCCTGCGCCTGGACGGCGCCGGCCGCCTCGGCCAGCAGGCCGACCGCGCCGAGGTCGCCGAACTCGGCCGCCCGCTCGATGTGGTAGGCCTGCTCGGTCAGCGGCGCGCCGCAGTGCCGGAGTGCGGCGGCGGCCTGGCCGTGCGCGCCCACCCGCCAGGCGGGATTCGCGCTCTCGTAGACCGCGCTCCTGACGATGGCGTGGCGGAAGGCGAACAGCCTGGTCGGCTCGATCGGGCGGATCAGATCCGCCGCGGCCAGCTCACCGATCGCGGCGGCCGCACGGTCGGCCTCGAGCCCCGAGACCTGGCCGACGGAGTTGACGCAGAAGGGGTCGCCGATCACGGCGGCCGATCGTGCCGCCAGCTGCCCGGCCGGGGACAGCGCCAGCAGCTCCGCGATCAGGGCTGACGCCACGGCCGGCGGGAGCTCACCGGCGGCCGTGCGGCCCGGTTCGCCATCGTCAGCGGGCCCCTGCCCCCGCGCCTGGCGCGCCAGCGCATCCAGGTAGAACGGGTTACCGCCGCTGGCCCGGTAGATGGCGCGGCGCCATGACCGGCTGCCGCGCCCGCCCAGCATCAGCTCGGCCTCGGCCTCGCTCAGGGGGCCGAGCCGGAGGCAGGCCGGCGGGTCGTCACCCCGGGCCGTGGCCACGGCGGCCCGCAGCCGCGCGGGCGCCTGCCGCCACCGGTAGGCCAGGGCGAGCAGCACCGGCCCGCGGGGTGGCTGGCAGAGCAGCTGGGCGACCAGCTCCGCGGTGTCCTCGTCGGCCCACTGCATGTCATCGAGGAGGAGGACGAGCGCTGGCGAAGCCAGCGACCCCAGCAGCACCCGCACCGCGCGGAACAGCCGGTACCGCTCGCCGGCGGGGCCGGCGTTCTCCATGCCGGGACGCCGCAGCGACGGGAAGATCGAGGCCAGCACGTCGCGGTCGGCCTCAAGCCCCCACAGGTCCAGCCCCGCGAGGTAATCGTCGAGCGCGTCGACCAGGGCGTAGAAGGGGACCCGTTCCCCGCCGTGCTGCGCCCGGCCGTCCAGCACCAGGAAACCGCGTTCGGCGGCCTGGCGCGCCAGCTCCGTCAGTAATCTGGTCTTGCCAATCCCGGGGTCGCCCGTGAGCTCCACGACCTGCGGCCTGCCGTCGGCGAGGCGCCCAAGCGCCTGCGCGATGACCTCAGATTCCGCCTGGCGGCCAGCTAAGGTTCCCGAACGCAAACCCGGATCTGCCGTTCCCCCAACCATCGCGCCAACCTCCACGGCGTCACTACCGCCGCACCCGCTCCCTCAATTCAGCCGCCATACAGCGGCCAAACTCGGCCCAATTAATTAACGGCCCCAGACGCAATCCGGTTCAGGACAATTTCAAAGCACGTGGCCGGCGGCCGGCCGTGGCCCGGGGAAGATCCATTCATACCGGGCCAATGGCGCCGCGCTCCCTAATGGTTTGGTAAAGAAAAACCCATGCAAAGACCAGCTAGCTTGAAAAACTAGGGATTTCCCCGTTGCCCGGCCCGCTGTTCCCCATTCAGGCTCGAGGTAGAAGCGGCGAACCGGGGCCCGCGGGCCGGGCCCTCCCGAGGACCACATTGCGGGGGACCCGTCGCCAGGGCGGCCCGACGCCAGCGATCCGTCGGCCGCCCTGGCCGACGGAGGCCGTGGCCAGGCGGCCAGGGCGTGGTTGCGCCTTCTCCGTCGGCTACCGTGTGGATCTGACGGCGGGCAAGGAGGCGGCACCATGACCGTGATGACCCCGGACCAGCTCACCAAGCAAGTGCTCGCCGCCTACGCGGGCACGCCCGATCCGCGCGTGCGCCAGCTGCTCACCAGCCTGATTGGCCATCTGCACGCGTTCGCGGTGGAGACCCAGCTGACCAGGCAGGAGTGGCTGGCCGGGGTGGATTTCCTCACCGCGACCGGGCAGAAATGCGACGACGAGCGGCAGGAATTCATCTTGCTCTCCGACGTTCTCGGGTTCTCGTCCCTGGTCGATCTGATCAATGCCGCGGACGGCGCCACCGAGTCGACGGTCCTCGGGCCCTTCTACGTGCCGGGCGCGCCCGTGCGCGCGATGGGCGACCAGCTTGGGCGCCCCGAGGACGGCAGCCCCACGCTGGTCCGCGGCCGGGTCACGGATCCGGCGGGCGAGCCGCTCGACGGCGCCTCCCTGGATGTCTGGCAGACCGCCGGCAACGGGCTCTACGACACCCAGGATCCGCAGCAGCCGCCGTTCAACCTGCGCGGGGTCTTCGTGACCGGGCCCGACGGCGCCTACCAGTTCCGCACGGTGCGGCCGGTCAGCTACCCGATTCCCACCGACGGCCCGGTCGGCGGCCTCCTGCGCGGGGCCGGCCGCCATAACTGGCGGGCCGCGCACATCCACGCCATCGTCTCCGCGCCCGGCTACCGGCCCGTCACCACGCACATTTTCGACGCCGAGAACCCCTACCTCGACAGCGACACCGTCTTCGGCGTGAAGGACTCGCTCATCAGGCCGTTCCGCCCGGCCGGCCCGGCCGACCCCTCCGACGTCAGCTACGTCACCGAGATGGACTTCGTCCTGGCCGTCCAGGACGTGTAAATTCAGTGAGTTTCTGGGGCTGGTGGGGCAGCTTCGCCGATCTCGAACCAGACGGTGCGGCTGGTCCCGTCGCCGCATACCGACCAGTCGGTCGCCAGGGCGTCGACGATGGCCAGGCCGCGGCCGCGCTGGTCGCTATGCCCCCGGCGGTGCTCCCACGGGCCGCCTTCGTCCTCGACCTCGACCCGCAGGCCCGCCGGGCGCAGGCACGCGCGGACGACAATGCGGCCCTGGGGCCGGCGGGAGTTGCTGTAGCGGACCGAATTGGTGACGAGCTCGGACAGGCACGCCACCGCGTCGGAGGCAGTGGGGCAGTCGCCCAGGACCTGAGCGAGGAACCGGCGGGCCTCGCCCACCTGGTCGGGACTTGCGCGGAAAGAACGGATGCAGGTACGCGGGCCATTGGCCGCGGACGCCCCGCCGGGCGCGCCCAGGCCCGCGCCTTTGACCGTGCCCATCCCGTCCTCCTCGCGGAGCGTGAGCTGCGCTTGACGGCCCTCGCTGGGCTTCCCTATTGTATCTGAAGTTGGCGGTAATTTTGGCGCCAAAATCTCCGGCAATATGCCCGCTAACAAGGGGCGGGATGCCCGTGGCGCGGGGCCAGGGCGGGCGGCGGTTTGACCTGATCAGCGCGCCATGCTGGACGCCTACGACATGGAGTGGTGATCCATGCTGAGCAGTACCGTGCCCAGTGAGTGGGCCCGCAATCTGGTCAGGGGCGCCTACGACCTGCATGTGCACGTGGCCCCGGATGTGATGCGCCGGCGGGTCACCGACGTCCAGCTCGCCCGCCGCTGCTGGGACGCCGGCCTGGCCGGCTTCGTGCTCAAGTCGCACTACGTCCCCACCGCGGAGCGCGCCGCCGTGGTCAACGAGGCACTGGGCGGCGAGGTCCAGGTGCTCGGGGCGCTGGCGCTCAACGCCTCGGTCGGCGGCATGAACCCGCTGGCGGTGGAGATCGCCGCCCGTGAGGGGGCCCGGATCCTGTGGATGCCAACGGTGGACGCGGCCAACCACCGGGCCTTCGGCCGGGACTTCGCGCCGGGTGCGCAGCCGCCGCCGTGGCTGGCCCTCCAGCTGGATCTTGATTCACAGGGCATAACGGTGGACCCGGTGCCCGTCGTGGACGACGCCGGCGAGCCGCTCCCGGCGACCCGGGAGGTGCTCGGGCTGGCCGCGCGACACCAGCTGGTGGTGGCCACCGGCCACCTCAGCGCGTTCGAGACGCGGGCCATCGCCGACGCCGCCCTGGCGGCCGGGGTCCGCCATGTCATCGCCACCCACCCTGATTTCCCGCAGCAGGACATGGGCCTCGACGACCAGCTCGCCCTGGCCCGGCAGGGGGTTTTCCTGGAACGCTGTTTCTGCCCGCCGTACACGGGCATGTGCGACTGGGCCCGCATGGTCGCCAATATCAGGGCCACCGGGCCCGCGGCGGCGATCGTGACCACCGACCTGGGGCAGCCGGACAACCCCCCGGTGGAGGACGGGCTCGCGCTGATGGCCGATGCCCTGCAGGCCCAGGGTTTCACCGATGAGGAGATCACCACCATGATCGTGGACAACAGCCGGCTGCTCGCCGGCGCGGACGCGTTGCGGGCAGACCCCGGGAGGATGTGAGCATGGCCGACGAGGGGGGTGTGCTTGACGAGCTGCGGGCCGCCATCCTGGCCGGCGAGTTCGTCGCCGGCCAGCGCCTGGTGGAGGTGGACCTGTGTGAGCGGTTCGGCTGTGGCCGGTTCGCGGTGCGCGCGGCGATCCCGGTGCTCGCCAGCGAGGGGCTGGTGGACGTGCAGCGCCACCGGGGGGCCAGGGTCCGCATCATCCCGCTCGCGGAGGCCATCGAGATCACCGAGGTGCGCCGGCTGCTGGAGGGGCTCATCGCCGGCCGGGCGGCGGAGCGGGCCACGCGGGCCGAGGTGGCCGAGCTCCGGCAAGTGATCAAGGAGATGAGGGAGGCGGTCTCCACCGCCGAGCTGATGCGCTACAGCGACGCCAACGCCCGCCTGCACGGGCTGATCCGCAGGATCGGCGCCCACCAGACCGCGACCGGCATCCTGGAGCGCCTGCGCGCCCAGATGGTCCGCCACCAGTTCACGCTGGCGCTGGTGCCGGGCCGGCCCGCGGTGTCGCTGGCCCAGCACGAGCGCATCGTCGCGGCCATCGCCGCCCGGGATCCGCAGCAGGCCGAGGCGGCCATGCTGGACCACATCACCAGCGTGATCGATTCGCTCAGCAGCCTGCAGGGCCAGCCCGCCGGCCAGGCTCGCAGCGGCGGGGCCGGGCCCACCGCCAGCGGGTGACATAAGCCGGATCTGGCTCCCCGGCGCCCCCGGTCCGCCGACTGCCCCGGCAGGCCCGCCACCGGCTGCCTCCCCACTGGCCCGGGCGGATGTGCCCGACCCACGTCGCGGACGTCGGTGGCCGCCGCGGCTACTGAGCCGGTGGCTCGGCGGCGCCCGGGCGGCCGGGGCGGATGTGCCCGACCACGTTGCGGAGATCGGTGTCCGCCGCGCCCTCGGCGGCCGCCGTGCGCAGCCAGTCCCGGGCCGCGGCAAGCTGCGGCAGGTCGGCCGCGTCGGTGGCCAGCGCCAGGTCCTTGGCCGCGAGGGAGATGATGAAGTCGCTGCTGGTGCTCTTGATGCGGTTGACCGACGCGGTGAACGGGCCGGCCGTCAGGGCGTCGAGCGCGGTGTCCCGCGGCACGCCGAGGGCCTCGGCCAGCGCGAGCAGCTCACCGACGAGCGTGACCCCGGCCAGCGCGGCGCTGATGAGGAAGATCTTGCGCGCGGCGCCGGATCCGGCAACGCCGCAGCGGACCACCGTGCCGAAGATGGCGAGCACCTTCTCCACCCGGTCGACGTCACCGCCGGCCAGGACCGTGAGCTCCCCGCTGCGGGCCGGGCCCACGCTGCCCATGACCGGCGCGTCGACGAAACCGGTCCCGTCCGGCAGCCGGTCCCTGGCCGCCAGCGCCGCCTTAGGCCCGACGGTCGACATCTCCACCAGGCAGGCCGCCGGCGAGATGGCCCCAGCGATGCCGTCGGGCCCGGCCATCACGGCTTCCAGGGCCGCCGGGCCGGCGAGCATGGTGATCACGATCTCCGCCTCGCGTGCCGCCTCGGCGGGCGTCCGCGCCGCCCGCGCCCCCCCGGCCACCAGCGGCTGCGTCCGCTCCGCCGTCCGGTTCCAGACGATCAGATCATGGCCGGCTGACCGGACGCGCCCGGCCATCAGCGTGCCCATCCGGCCGAGGCCGAGGAAGGCGATGGTGGTCATGGATCCTCCATTCCGGTATGTCGCGTGGCGCCCCGAGCCGGGCGCTGATCTGCCCGGCGGCGTGGCGCACCACCTCGGCTATGGCGGGGATGCTCGCCTCATCAATCCGTGAGTCGGGCCCGGAGACGCTGATGCTCGCCACGACCGTCCCGGTCCGGTCGAAGACCGGCCCGGCGACACAGCACAGGTTTGGCTCGAGCTCCTGCCGGTCCACCGCGTAGCCGCACTCGCGCACCTGCGCGAGGTGGCGCTTGAGCTCCCCCGTGCTACCGATCGTCCGGTCCGTCCTGGCCTCGAGGCGGGCCCCCGGGTAGCGGGCGTCGATCTCCGCCGCGGGCAGCCCGGCCAGCAGCGCCTTGCCCATCGAGCTGCAGTGGGCGGGCGAGCGCTTGCCCACCCAGGAGTGCATCCGGACGGTCTGCCAGCCGTCGACGACCTCGATCGTGACCGCCTCGGTGCCCTCCAGCACGGCCAGGTGCCCGGTCTCGCCCAGGTTCTGGACGAGGTCTTGCAGGTAGGGCAGGGCGGCCCGGCGCACGTCACCCTCGGCGGCGACCAGCTCGCCGAGCGCGGCGAGGCGACCGGACAGGCGGTACCGGCCCGGCTCCCCGGCCGGTTCCAGGTACCCGGCCGTGGCCAGCGTGGCCGCCAGCCGGGAGGTGGTGGACCGGTGCAGGCCGAGCTCCTGCGCCATCTCCCCGATGCCGATCTCCGGCCGGTCGCGGGCGAACATGTCCAGGATCGCCAGGCCGTGCAGGAGGGAGCCGATCAGCCCCTTCGCCGGATCCGTCGTCATGCACGTCAGCGTACGGTCCGCGCGGCGTGCCGCCCGGCCCGGTATCCCATCGTCATGGCCACGGCGAGCGTCGCGCCCGGGCCCGGGTACCCGTCGGCGGTCCAGAAGGCCGCGGCGTTGCCGGCCGCGTACAGGCCGGGCACCGGGGCGCCGGCCAGGCCGAGCACCGCGCCATCGGCATCGGTGACCGGGCCGCCCTTGGTGCCGATGGTTCCGGCCAGGACCTCGACCGCGTAGTAGGGCGGCTCATCGAGCGGGCCCAGGCTCGGGTTCGGGCGGGCGGCCGGGTCACCGCAGAAGCGCTCGTAGGCGCCCTCGCCGCGCCCGAAGTCCCGGTCGGCACCGGCCGCGCACGCGTCGTTCCAGCGCCGGACGGTGTCCGCCAGGGCGCCGGCGGGGACGCCGATCCGGCCCGCCAGGGCGGCCAGCGACTCGCCGCAGGCGACCCAGCCGGGCACCGGCCCGTCCCGTGGGCCGCCCGGCATCGGGTCGCGCGCCCGGTAGGCCTGGTCGAAGATCAGGTGAACGGGCCCGTCCTGGCGGTGCAGCGCCTTGCCGATCTCGTTGTAGGGCTGCGCCTCGTCCGCGAACCGCTGGCCCGCGGCGTTGACCATGATCTGCCGCGGCAGGCCGCGCTCGCGGATGAGGGACCGGTAGAACTGCTCGCCCAGCAGCCGCTCGCCGGGGATCGCCAGCATCGGCATCCACCAGCCCTCACCCATGTTGTCGGTCCTGGCCCCGGCGCTCTCGGCGATCCGGAACCCGTCGCCGGTGTTGGTGGGCGGCGCCCCGCTGGCCCGCTGCGCCGCCGGCTGGTACCGGGCGCGCAGCAGCCGGTCCCAGTCGAAGCCGCCGGTGGCGAGGATCACCGCCGGCGCGCCGATGGTGCTCACTCCTCCCGCGTGCCAGACGGTGGCCGACCCCGGCCGGGCCCCGGTCAGCCGGGCGCCCACCACGACCTGCACGCCCGCCTTCACCACGCCGTCAAGCAGCCCGGCGGCCAGCGCCACCCCACCGGTCCGGACGCCGTTCCGCTCCCGCTCGGACAGCAGTTCCCAGTCGAACCGGTCCGGGTAGCGCCAGCTCTCCCAGTCGGCGAAGGACATCGGCAGGTAGCCCGGCGGGACCAGGATGTCCGCCGCCAGCGGGGTGAGCTTGCCGGTGTCGATGGGCTCGGCGTCCAGGGCCCGGCCGCCCGTGGTCGCGCCGGGCCGGGACGGGTCGTAGTCCGGGTAGCGGGGGCAGGCGGCGAACCGGTGGGCGCTGTGCCGCTCCACGAAACGCGCCATCTCGGGCCCGCTGTGCAGGAACGCCTCGGTCATGTGGGGGTACCGGCCGCTGAAGACGCCGTCCAGGTAGGCCGCCGCGGCGGCCGGCGTGTCGGTGGCCTGGAGGTGGTTGCCCGGCACCCAGACCCGGCCCCCGGACAGCGCGGTGGTGCCGCCGAGCTGCTCGCCGCGCTCCACCAGCAGCACGCTGGCGCCCGCCACCGCCGCGGCCAGCGCGGCGGTGAGCCCGGCCGCGCCGCTGCCGGCCACCACGACGTCGGCCCGGGCCGGCATCATGGCGCCCACCCCGCCGCCGCCAGCGTCGCCAGGTCGGCCGGCAGCCGCGGCTCCGGGTCCGCGCCGTCCACCAGCTCGTACACCGTCGGCCCGGCGAAGCCGATCTCGGTGAGGGCGCGGGCGAAGCCGCTGAAGTCGACCTCGCCGGTGCCGGCCGAGGTGTGCGCCCACTTGCTCTGCCAGGTGTCGCTGACGTGCGCGAGCACCAGGTACTCCCCCGCCCGCCGCACTCCCTCGGCCGGATCCTCGATGGCCAGCGCGTTGGCCACGTCATAGGTGATCCGCAGCCGCGGGGAGCGCCAGCGCTCCACGATCTCGACCAGGTCGCCGGACCGGCCCAGGTATCCGTACGGGCCGTTCTCCAGGGCGATGGTGACGCCGAGCTCCTCGGCCCGGGCCACCAGAGCGGCCAGCCCCCGGTCCAGGACCGCCCGCGCGGCGTCGCCGGGGGCCGGCGCCAGGGCGTGCCGGCGCCCGGGGATCACCACCACGAAGCGCGCGCCGAGATCGGCGGCCAGCTCGATGCTGGCGACGAGCTGGCGCTCGCTGATCTCCCGGATCTCCGGGTTCGTGCTGACCAGGTTGATGTCGGCAAAGCTCGGGTTGACCGACACCACCTGCAGCCCCAGCCCGGCCAGCGCCCGCCTGAGTTCCAGCCGCTCGTAGGGCCCGAACGCCGGGCAGAACAGGTGCGGCGGCGCGGTGGTCAGCTCCAGCGACCGGAATCCGTGCCGGGCCAGCGCCCGTAACGCGTCGGTCAGCGGCGCCAGGTGCAGCCAGCCGAAGCTGCACCCCGACAGCGGCAGGGCCGGCCGGCCCTCCGCGGGCTGCGTCATCCGCCCTCCCGCAGGTTCAGCACGATGATGCGCGGGTCGGTCATGTCCGCTGCCGCATACCGCGGCCCTTCCAGCCCGTAGCCGCTGTTCTTGACCCCGCCGTAGGGCATGGCGTCGGCGTGGTAGCTGGAGGTGTCGTTGATCATCACGCCGCCGACGCGCAGCCGGCGCGCGGCCTGGAAGGCCGCGTCCAGGTCGCGGGTGAACACGCCCGCCTGGAGGCCGTACTCGCCCGCGTTGACCTCCTCGATGGCCTCGCCGAGACCGCCGACGTCGACCAGCGCGACGGCCGGCGCGAAGATCTCGCCGGTCATGATCCGGCTGTGCCGGGGCGGGTCGCGCAGCAGCGTGGGCGCCAGCACCGGCCCGTCGCGCTCGCCGCCGGCCAGCACCGTCGCGCCGTCGGCCACCGCCTGCCGGATCCAGCCGTGCGCGCGCTCCGCCTCGGCCGGGGCGATCAGCGGGCCGACCCCGACGCCGGGGTCCCACGGATTCCCGGCCCGGAGCTGGGCCACCCGCTTGGCCAGCAGCCCGGCCAGGTCGTCGGCGACCGCGCGGTCGACGATCAGGCGCTGCACGCTCGTGCACACCTGCCCCGCCTTGCGGTACCCGGCCCGGCTGACCAGGTCCACGACCAGGTCGAGGTCGGCGTCGGCGGCCACGATCGAGGCGCTGTTGGAGCCGAGCTCGAGGTGCGTCTTGGCGATCCCGGAGTTCTGCTTGACCGCCAGTCCCACCGCCGTGGAGCCGGTGAAGGTGAGGAAGCGGACCCGCCGGTCGGCCACCAGCGCGGCGCCGACCGTCTCCCCGGGCCCGCAGACCAGCTGGAGGAAGCCGGGCG
Source organism: Streptosporangiaceae bacterium (assembly GCA_035473755.1). GTDB lineage: Bacteria > Actinomycetota > Actinomycetes > Streptosporangiales > Streptosporangiaceae > UBA9676. The sequence goes on along the minus strand of DATINY010000205.1, from coordinate 11,577 downwards.
GCAGGCCCGCGTCGAGCAGAATCTGGGCCAGCGCGACCGAGCACAGCGGGGTCGGCCGGGCGGGCTTGAGCACCACCGCGTTCCCCGCGGCCAGCGCCGGGCCGACCTTGTGGGCGACGGTGTTCAGGGGGGCGTTGAACGGCGCGATGGCGGCCACCACGCCGACCGGCACCCGGATCGTGAACGCCAGCCGGCCCTCGCTGCCGGGGGCGGCCGCCACCGGGACCTCCTCGCCGGCGATCCGGACCGATTCCTCGGCCGACAGCCGCATCGTGGCCACCGCCCGGGAGATCTCGGTGTCCGCGTCGGCCGGGGTGAAGCCGGTCTCGGCCACGTAGATCTCGCGGATCTCCTCCCGGCGCGCCGCCAGCAGCCGGGACGCCTCGCTGAGGATGTCATGCCGGCGGGCAGGCGGCATCGGGTGCTGCGCCGCCGCGTCCGCGGCCGTCACCGCCGCCTCGACGTCGCCGGGCCGGGCCTGCTGGATGGCGGCTAACGGCTGCCGCGTGTACTTGTCGCTCACCACCAGCTCGGTGCCGCTGACGCACCAGCGCCCGTCGATGAGCAGGCCGGTGGCGCCATCCGGCAGCCATGCCATGCGCGCCTCCCTCTTGACGGGGACATCAGGCTGCCATACGGTCGCGCATTATGCAATGCCTTGTTTAATGCGCAAAACGAGGTTCCCATGAAGGGCGCAGAGATCATCGCCGAGTACCTCATCCGCGAGCGTGTGCCGTACGTGGTGGGGCTATGCGGGCATGGGGACCTGGGCCTGCTCGACGCCCTCTACGACCGCAGCGGGGAGATCCGCACCCTGTCGGTTCACCATGAGTCCGCCGCGGGCTTCATCGCGGACGCCTACTACCGGATCCGCCACGAGCCGCTCGCGACGTTCACCTCCGTCGGGCCCGGCTCGGCGAACCTCCCGGTCGCCCTCGGATCGGCGTTCATGGACGCCTCCGCGTTCCTGGCCATCACCGGCAACGTGCCGACGACGCAGTTCAACCGCGCCCCGTTCCAGGAGACGGGCCGGTACTACCAGGCCGACGCCCCGGGCGGGTTACGGCCCTACGTCAAGCGGAGCTTCCAGGCGACCCGGGCCGACCAGCTGCCGTTGATGCTCCGCCAGGCGTTCGCCGCCATGCTTGGCGGGCGCCCCGGACCGGTGCACCTGGACGTGCCGCTGGACGTGTTCGTCGAGACCTCCGCCGAGGAGGTGCCCGACCCCGGCCAGTGGCGGCTGGGCATCTCGCGCCGCTGCGCCGCCGCGCCCGCCGACGTCGCCGCCATCCTGGACCTGCTGCGGGCCGCCGAGCGGCCGCTGATCGTGGCCGGCTACGGCGTGCAGAACGCCGAGGCCGCCGGGGAACTGGCAACGTTCGCCGCCGCCGCCCAGATCCCGGTGGTCACCTCTCCCCTGGGCAAGAGCGTCGGCCATTCCCTGTCAGCGCTGTACCTCGGCGCCACCGGCCGCAACGGCACCTATCAAGCCAACCGCGCGGCCCGCAGCGCCGATGTGATCATCGCGCTCGGCACCCGGTTCGATGACCGGTCCACCAGCTCCTGGCTGCCGGGCTACACCTACTCGATCCCGCCGGCCCGGCTGATCCAGGTGGACGCCGACCCCGCCGAGCTGGGCCGGAACTACCCGGTGGCGCTCGGGGTGGCGGCGAACCCGAAGGACGTGCTCGGCCAGCTGCACGACGGCTTAACCGCGGCCCTGGACACCTGCACCTGGCTGGCCGACATCGCGACGTGGGCCCAGGAGTGGGAACGCCATACCGCCCCGAACCGGTCATCGGACGCCAGCCCGCTGCGGCCCGAACGGGTGCTGGCCGACCTGCGCCGGGTGCTGCCCGCGGACGGGATTCTGGTCAGTGACGTCGGCGTCCACCACAACTGGATCGTGCAGGAATGGCAGCCGGTCCGGCCGGGCACGCTGCTGCAGAGCTGGGGCTTCGCATCCATGTGCTTCGGGATGGCCGGGGTGCTCGGCGCCCGCCTGGCCGCCCCGGACACGCCCGCGGTGGCGGTGGTCGGCGACGGCGGCTTCCTCATGCTGCCCAGCGTCGTCGCCAGCGCGGTCGAGTACGGCATCCCGGCGGTGTGGCTGGTCTGGAACAACGGGGGCTACATCTCCATCCGCGACCAGCAGCGGGGCTACTTCGGCACCGGGCGGGAGATCGCGACGAGCTTCCGTTACGCCGCCACCGGCGGCCCCTACTCCGCGGACTACGCGGCGATGGCCCGGTCCATGGGAGCCCAGGGCCTGCGGGTCGAGACCCCCGGCGACCTCGGTCCCGCCCTGCAGACCGCGCTCGACTCGGGGCTGCCGACCGTGATCGACGTTCCCGTCCAGGCCGATGCGGCCCAGCCGTCCGCGGCCACCTGGCAGCTCCCCCCGCTGCACCACCCGGAACCCACCTTTGGCTGGCCGGACCCCGGCGGCCCCGGCGGCCAGTTACCGCCTTCCCACCAGCATCCCGTGACGGCCCCGACATCGAGAAGGAGTCGATGATGACGCAGGCACCCAACCCGCAGGAACCCCCGCCGGCTGCGCTGGTGCATCCGGTCAACAGCGACCGCAGCCCCTGGAACTGGCTGCTGCTGATTCCCATCGTCTTGCCGCTGCTGGTCCCGATCTACAACCGGTGGACGCCCAAGCTGTTCGGATTCCCGTTCTTCTTCTGGTTCCAGATCATGTTCACGCTGCTCGCGGCCGCGGTCACCGCCGTCGTCTTCGTGAAGACCAGGCGGGGGGACTGACGATGAACGTCACCGAGTTCGTCATCGTCGTTGTCGCGTTCGCGGCCGTCAGCGTCCTCGGCTTCTGGGCCCACCGCTGGCGCCGGTCATCCGATGTCTCGCTGGAGCAGTGGGCGCTGGCCGGCCGGGGGTTCCGCAGCTGGGTCAGCTGGTTCGTGATCGGCGGCGACCTGTACACCGCCTACACCTATGTCGCGGTGCCCGCCCTGCTGTTCGGGGCGGGGGCGATCGGCTTCTACGCCCTGCCCTACGTCGCCATCGAGTACCCGCTCGTCTTCCTGATCATGATCCGGTTCTGGTCGGTGTCGAAGACGCACGGCTACGTCACGACGGCCGACTTCGTCCGCGGCCGGTTCGGGTCCCCGACGCTGGCGCTGGCCGTCGCCATCACCGGCATCGTCGCCACCATGCCCTACATCGCGCTCAACCTGCTCGGGATGCAGGCGGTCCTCACCACCATCGGGATCCACGGGTACTGGCCGCTGGTGATCGCGTTCGCGGTGCTCGCCGCCTTCACCTTCACCTCGGGCGTCCGCGCGCCCGCGATGATCTCATTCGTCAAGGACGCGCTCGTCTATCTGGTGATCGGCGTGGCCATCTTCTACATCCCGCACCGGCTGGGCGGCTGGAACCACATCTTCAACGCCTACGACGCCCACTTCAAGGCCACGCCGCCGGGTACCGCCTCCCTGCTCACCAGCGCCAACCAGTTCCAGTACATAACGCTGGCGGTCGGCTCGGCCTTCGCCATCTTCCTCTACCCGCACGCCATCACCGGCGTGATCACCACCCGGAACCGCGCCGTGGTCAAGCGGACCATGGCCGCGCTGCCCATCTACAGCTTCGTCCTCGGCCTCATCGCCCTGTTCGGGGTCATGGCCATCGCGGGCAACATCAAGCCGCTGATCGGGCCGACCGGAAAGCCGGACACCAACACCGTGGTGCCCAACCTGTTCCAGCACATGTTCCCGTCCGGGTTCGCCGGGCTGGCCTTCGCGATGATCATCATCGGGGCGCTGGTCCCGGCGGCCTTCATGTCGATCGCCGCGGCCAACCTGTTCACCCGCAACATCTACAAGGAGTACATCCGGCGGGACGCCACCGACCGTGAGCAGGCGACGACCAGCAAGATCGTCTCACTGCTGGTGAAGGTGGGCGCCCTGCTGTTCATCCTGCTCATCAACCCGCAGTTCTCCATCGACCTGCAGCTGCTGGGCGGGGCGATCATCCTGCAGACGCTGCCCCCCGTCATGATCGGCCTGTACACCCGGTGGCTGCACCGCGGCGCGCTGCTGGCCGGGTGGGCGGCCGGCATGATCGTCAGCATCTGGACCTTCTACCTGACCCCGAACGTCGCGACCCACGTGGCCCACTGGGGCGGCACCGGGTTCGCGCTCAGCCACCTGGGCCTGCACACCGAGACCGCTATCTACATCGGCTTCATCGCCATCCTGGTCAACCTCGCGATCGCCTTCGGCGGCACGGCGCTGCTCAAGGCGTTCAAGGTGCCCGAAGGCACCGACCACACCGTCCACGCCGACTACTTCACCGACGTCGCCGACACCAGGGCCGCCGAACCGGCCGTGCCCGCGGGCACCTGAACCGGTCCCGCCGCACCCGCGGCAGGAGGGGAGCCCCGGCCGGCCCGGCCGGCCCCGGGGCTCCCCTCCCCGGCGGCGGCCCGTGGGACGTCGCCGTCATCGGCGGCGGCAACGCGGGGCTCGTCGCCGCGCTCGCCGCGCGGCGGCACGCCGGCCGGGTGCTGATCGTGGAGCGTGCGCAGGCGCCCATGCGTGGCGGCAACACCCGGCACACCCGCAACATCCGCTGCGTCCACCGCCGGGCGGACGAGTTCACCACCGGGTCCTACCCGTTCGCCGAACTGTGGCGGGACCTGTGCGGCGTCGGCGCCGGCCCGGGCGACCGGCGGCTCGCCGAGCTGACGGTGCGGGAATCCGAGACCGTCCCGGCCTGGATGAGCGCCCACGGAGTCAGGTGGCAGCCGCCGCTGGCCGGCACGCTCCACCTCGGCCGGACCAACCGCTTCTTCCTCGGCGGGGGGAAGGCGCTGGTCAACACCTACCACCGGACCGCCGAGCGGATGGGGATCGCGGTCTGCTACGGCACCACGGTCGAGGACCTGGTCATGGCGGGCGACCGGTGCACCGGCCTGCTCACGGCCGACGGCGTGATCCGCGCCCGGGCGGTGGTGGCCGCCAGCGGCGGCTTCGAGGCCAACATCGCCTGGCTGCGCCGGTACTGGGGCGACGCCGCGGACAACTACCTCATCCGCGGCCCGCGGGACAACGACGGCCGGGTCCTGGCCGCGCTGTACGCCCACGGGGCCGCCCGCGCGGGCGAGGAACGGGGCTTCCACGCGGTCGCCGTGGACGCGCGTTCCCCCCGCTTCGACGGCGGCATCGCCACCCGGCTGGACTCGATCCCCTTCGGGATCGTCGTCAACTCCGCCGGGCGGCGGTTCTACGACGAGGGCGAGGAGATCTGGCCGAAGCGGTACGCGATCTGGGGCCGCAACATCGCGGAGCAGCCCGGCCAGATCGCCTACTCGATCTGGGACGCGAAGGTCGCCCGGCTGTTCCTGCCGCCCCTGTACCCCCCCGCACAGGCCGGCTCCATAGGCGCCCTCGCCGCGTCGCTCGGCCTCGATGAGCGGGCCGTGGCCGAGACCGTCACCGGCTTCAACGCCGCGATCAGGCCCGGTGGCACCTTCGACCCCACCCGCCTGGACGACTGCGCCACCGCTGGGATCGGGCCACCGAAAAGCCACTGGGCGCAGCCGATCGACACCCCGCCCTACTACGGGATCGCCATGCGCCCGGGCATCACGTTCACCTACCTGGGCGTAGCGGTCACGCCGCAGGCGCGGGTCCTGCACACGGACGGCAGGGCGCTGCGCAACGTGTTCGCGGCCGGCGAGATCATGTCCGGCAACATCCTCTCCACCGGCTACCTGGCCGGCTTCGGGCTCACCATCGGCACCGTCTGGGGGCGCATCGCCGGGGCGGCGGCGGCGCGCCATGCGCGCAATGGATGAGCTGTTCAACGAGGCGCAGCGGCAGCTGAACATCTGCAACTCCTGCCGTTACTGCGAGGGCTACTGCGCCGTCTTCCCGGCGCTGGAGCGCCGGACGGTGCTGGAGGCCGACGACATCACCCAGCTCGCGAACCTCTGCCACGACTGCCGGGCCTGCTTCCACGCCTGCATGTACGCGCCCCCGCACGAGTTCGCCGTCGACCCGCCGGAGATCCTCTCCCGCGTCCGGCTGGCCGGCTACCGCGAATATGCGCATCCCCCGCACCCGCCCGCCTGGCTGCGCGGCCCCGCCCGGCTGCGCGGCCGGGGCGCGCTGGCCACGGCGGCCACCGGCGTCGCGGCGGCGCTCATAGTGATCATCGCGCTGACCGGCGGCATCGGCGCCCTCTGGAGCCATCAGGGGCCCTATCAGGTCATCTCCTATCCGGCCCTGCTGGTGACGGTGCTGCTGCCGACCGCCTGGAGCGTGGCGGTGATGCTGCGCGCGGCTGCGCGGTACTGGCACGATGCCCGCGGGCCGCGGGCCGGCCTGCCCGGCTGGGCCGCGCTGGGGAAGGCGCTGGCCTACGCCGCCAGCCTCCGGTACCAGCGCGGGCGCGGCGAGTGCTCCTACCCGGGCGAGGATCCCTCGCCGGCCCGCCGGCGGCTGCACGCGACGGTCTTCTACGGCTTCGCCGCCTGCTCGGCCGCCACCGTGTCGGCCGCCTTCATGCAGGACATCATGGGCATCCCCCCGCCCTATCCGCTGCTGTCGGTCCCGGTGATCACCGGCACGGCGGGCGGCCTCGCCATGATCGCCGGCTGCGCGGGCCTGGCCGTGCTCAAGCGGCACAGCGATCCGGCCCCGGCCGCCGCCGACTACGGCCTGCTCATCGGGCTTGGCCTGCTCGCCTTCACCGGGATGCTCACCCTGCTGCTGCGCGCCACCACCGCCTACGGACTGGTGCTGGTGGCCCATCTCGCCACGATCGTCGTCTGCTTCGCGGTCCTCCCCTACACCAGGTTCGTGCACGCCGTGTACCGCTTCCTCGCCATCGTGGCCGACAACACGGAGCGGCGCCGTCCCGGATGACCGGGACGACGTCCGCCGGCCCCTCGATGAGCACCACGATGTGCGCGTCGCGGTCGCCCTCGGTAACGGTCATGGTCAGCCAGGGCTCGCGGCGAATGTTGCGCTCACGCACCGTGCCCGCGGCCGTGGGCACGGTGGAAGGCGGTGCCACGGCTCCCCGGTCATCTGACCGTGTACGGCCCGGTGGGGACGGCGTGATAGCCCTTGGTCCCGACCGCCTGGGCGAGCGGGCTCCGCGGGTCCTGGCCCGCCTTGAGCCGGTCGAGCACGGTGCGGAAGTCGTAGCGGGGCCGCCAGCCCAGCGCGGCCCGGGCGCGGTCGTTGACATAGACGCGGTCGATCACGCCGAACATCGCCCAGCCGCGCCGCGCGTACTCCGCGTCGGCGTCGGGGAACAGGCGCCGCACGACGGCGGGGGCGTCCCGGCCCAGCCCGGCCCGGTCGGCCGGCGTGAACGGCGTGGTGGCGCTGATGATGTACCGCCCGAACCCGATCGCGGGCGCCCCGGCCATGGCGAGCAGATGGGCATCGGCCACGTCCTGGATGTCCACCCGCCGGTACAGGTACTCGTTCGCCTTGACATTGGCCCCGTCGTAGGCGGTGCGGACCTCGTCCCGGTCGTCGTCCTCGGGAAAGAAGCGCGCGATGCGCAGCACGACCACGGGCAGCCCGTGGTCGCGGGCGATGATCTCGCACAGGTCCTCGGCCGCCGCCTTGGTCACCCCGTAGATGTTCCTCGGCACCGGGGTGACGTCCTCGGTGATCCACGTGGCCGCCCCGCCCGGCAGCGGCGTGAGCGCCCGGCCGAAGACGCTGGTGCTGCTGGTGAACACGAAGCTCCCCACCCCGGCGGCGACGGCCTCCTCGAGCAGCGTCAGCGTCCCGCTGACGTTGGTGTCCACGAAGGCCTGCCGCTCGTGCGACCCGATGTGGGGTTTGTGAAGCGTCGCGGCATGCAGGACGGCGCCCACGCCGGCCAGGCACCGGCGGACGAGGGCACGGTCGGTGACCGGCCCGGTCACGGTGGTGAACGGCGAGGCGAGCAGGTCGAGCCCCACGACCTCGTGTCCCTGCCCGCGCAGGACGCGGACGAGCGCCTCACCCAGATGCCCGGCGCTGCCGGTCACCAGAACTCGCTCCCGCGGCACAACCAGCATGGTAAACGGCTCCGGCCGGCCCGGGGACACCGGCTCCGCGGCGGTCAGCGCGGGCGCGGACCTGGGCCGGCCGGCCCCACAGGCCGGCGGCGGTCAGCCGGGCGCGGCCTGGGCCGGCAAGCGCCGCAGGTCGGCGGCGGTCAGCTCGCCGGTGGAGACCAGCAGCCGCGCCAGCTCGTCCAGGGCCCGCGGCCCGCGCAGCCCGGGCACGCCCAGGCGCACGTAGCGGTTCCTGATGTTCTCGCACCGCTTGGCCACCGCGTGGGGCTGCCAGCCGATCCGCTGCGCGGTGTCCCGTGCGCTGCGCGGCGCCGGGTCCCCGGCGTGCCGCCAGGTCAGGTAGGCCTCGAACCGGGCCGCCAGGACCAGCCGGTCATCGTCGGTCAGCCGCGGGCGGTGGCGGCTGCTGGTCACCAGGTGCTCCCCGCTCACCAGCGGCGGCTGGCCGGGGTCGGGCACGTCGTCAAGATCGGGCAGCCGCAGCCGCAGGGTGTAGCTGCCCAGCGTCCCGCTGACGGTCACCTTAGCGTGCCACTGCTGCAGCGGAACCTGGAGCCCCGGCGGCAGGTCGACCCGGAACCCGCGATCCCCGATCACGCACAGCACGCAGGACGTGCTGTCGTTGCGCAGCCACCACCACCCGTCATGGAAGCGGAAGCTGCCGGCGCTGCGGGACACGCCCCGGTCGGCCGCGGGCAGTACGGCGGAGCAGTCCGGCGCCCGGCCGAACGTGAACGGTTCACCGGGACGGACGCGCCACGTCTGCGCCTCGTACATCACAATCAGCAGCACCGGCCCGGCGCCTCCTTGAGGCAACGGTAGGTTCGCCGCCATTCGCCGTCAACGAGCCCGGCCCGGGATGGGGAGGCCTCCCCACGGCGGTATCCACCACTCGGGCGGAGGACTCATAAAGGGTGCATGGGTCCTGAACCGTCGAGCCAAAGGGGGCCCTCCATGTACCTGCCCATCCTCTCCCCAAGGCGCCTGGCCGGCGCGGCCGCCACCGCCTGCGCCGCGGCGCTGATCCCGGTGGCCGCGCTCGCCGCCACCACCGCCCCGGCGGCCCCCGCCGCGGCCAGCGCGCCGGCCTGCCAGACGGCCGGGCTGGTGATCTGGCTGGCCAACGGCAACGCCGCGGCCGGCACCTTCTACTACGACCTCAACTTCACCAACCTGTCCGGGCACGCCTGCACCCTGCGCGGCCATCCCGGGGTCTCGGCGGTGAACCTCAGCAGCGCCCAGGTCGGCACGCCCGCAGGCTGGGGCAACCCGGGCAACGCCAAGCTGCGCACGATCAGGCTCGCCAACGGAGCCACCGCGACCGCGGTGCTGGCGGTCACGGACGTGTACAACTATCCCGCCAGCGTCTGCCACCAGGTCCCGGCGGCCGGGCTGCGGGTCATCCCGCCCAACCAGTTCGCCTCCAAGCTGGTTCCCTACCCGATCAGGGCCTGCTCGACCAGCCAGGTCTTCATGCAGGCGGGGGTCGTGCAAAGGCAGCCGTAGCGGGCCCAGCCCCGGGGGCGCCGGGGGACGCGGGGAGCGGCATGGCGGGGCGTGCCGCTCCCCGCCAGCGTCCCGGCCCGTGGCCGTCTCGGCCCGCCGACCGTCGGCGGCCGCCGTTAGGATCGGGCGTGCGCCGGTCAGCGCGTGCCCCGGGCCATCTGGATCAGGGAGCTGCCATGCTGGGGTCGAGTGACGTCATCGCCTTCGCGGCCGCGACCGACCTGGGCCGGGCGCGGGCGTTCTACGAGCAGGCGCTGGGCCTGCCGCTGGTCGGGCAGAACGAGATCGCGTGCGTGTTCGACGCGAACGGCACCATGCTCCGGGTGACGGCGGTCCCCGAGGTACCGCGGGCCGGCTACACGGTCCTCGGCTGGCGCGTCGCCGACATCGCGGCCGCCGCCCGCGACCTGGCCGCCAGGGGCGTCGTGTTCATCCGCTACGACGGCATGGACCAGGACGGCGACGGCGTCTGGACCACCCCCGGCGGCGACAAGGTGGCCTGGTTCGCCGACCCGGACGGCAACATCCTCTCCCTCACGCAGTTCCGCTGACGCGCGCCGGCCGCGGTGACGCGCACGCCGGCGGCGGTGACGGCGGCGCCCGCCACGGGCGGAATACGGCTGCCTTAACGTTAGTTGTGCTTAAGCAACCATCTGACTGCCTGGCCGCCGGAGCGGGTGGCGAGAGCGCCCACGGCCCGGCCAGGCCCCCAGGCCCCCAGCGGAGGGATACGCATGCCGGCCGGACCCCACTACAAGTGGATCGCCCTGTCCAACACCACGCTCGGCGTCCTGATGGCGACCATCAACGCATCCATCTTGCTGATCGCGCTGCCGGACATCTTCCGCGGGATCGGGGTCAACCCGCTGGACCCGGGGAACACCAGCCTGCTGCTCTGGCTGATCATGGGGTATCTGGTCGTCACCGCGGTGCTGGTGGTCAGCTTCGGCCGGCTCGGCGACATGTTCGGCCGGGTCAAGATGTTCAACCTCGGCTTCGCGATATTCGCCGCGTTCTCCGTCGCGCTGTCGCTGACCTGGATGCACGGGACGGCCGCCGCGTGGTGGCTGATCGTGATGCGGCTCCTGCAGGGGGTCGGCGGCGCGATGCTGATGGCCAACTCGAGCGCCATCCTCACCGACGCGTTCCCGCATAGCGAGCGCGGGCTGGCGCTGGGGCTGAACCAGGTGGCGGGGATCGCGGGTTCGTTCATCGGCCTGGTGCTCGGCGGCGTGCTCGGGCCGATCAGCTGGCGTTACGTGTTCCTGGTGTCGGTCCCATTCGGAGTGCTCGGCACGATCTGGTCCTACCTGAAGCTCCGCGAGCTCGGGATCCGGCGGCCGGCCGCGCTGGACTGGTGGGGGAACGTGACGTTCGCCGCCGGGCTGGTCGCGGTGCTGGCCGGGATCACCTACGGCATCCAGCCCTACGGCGGCCACACCATGGGCTGGACGAGCCCGCTGGTGATCGGCCTGGTGGGCGGCGGCCTGACCACGCTCGCGATCTTCGGCGTGATCGAGACCCGGGTCGCCGAGCCGATGTTCCGGTTGTCCCTGTTCCGGATCCGCCCGTTCACAGCGGGGAACCTGGCCAACCTGCTGGCCGGGCTGGGCCGGGGCGGCCTGATGTTCATCCTGATCATCTGGCTGCAGTGCATCTACCTGCCCATCCACGGTTACAGCTTCAGCCAGACGCCGCTATGGGCGGGTATCGCCATGCTCCCGCTGACCGCTGGTTTCCTCGTAGCCGGGCCCGTCTCCGGCTGGCTGTCGGACCGGTTCGGCGCCCGCCCGTTCGCCACCGGCGGCATGCTGGTGGCCGCGGCCTCGTTCGCCGCGCTGCAGTTCCTGCCGGTGGACTTCACCTACTGGCAGTTCGCCGGCATCCTTTTGCTCAACGGAATCGGGATGGGACTGTTCGCCTCACCGAACCGGGCCGGGATCATGAACAGCCTCCCGCCCGAGCAGCGGGGCGTCGGCGGGGGCATGAGCGCCACGTTCCAGAACTCGGCCATGGTGCTG
>DATINY010000204.1:0-6118 GCA_035473755.1 Streptosporangiaceae bacterium | reverse complement strand
GCTGCGGCCGGACAACAGCCTGTTCATGCGCCGCACCGAGGTCGTCTGCCGCCGCTGCGGTGGCCACCTGGGTCATGTCTTCAACGACGGGCCCACCACAACCGGGCAGCGCTACTGCATCAACTCCTGCTCGCTCGACTTCGAGCCCGCGACGGCGAGCGCGGAGCAGGACGACGGCGGCGCGCAGCCCGGCCCGACCGGCTGACCGCCACACCCGGACCGGCTCAGGGATGATCTACTACCGTGACTACGGCAGTCCCAGCCCTGAGCCGCGAGGGGAGACGTGATGGGCGTGCCCAGCCGCAGTGACGACCATCAGTGGTCGCAGCAGCACCTCTCGCATTATGTCGAGGGAGAGCTGGGCCCGCGCGCCCGCCGCCGCCTCGACCGCCATGCGCTGGGCTGCGTGGATTGCGGGCGCGGCATCAAGGCGATGCGCGCCCTGGTGTACGCGGTCCAGGGCCTGGACGGGCTGGCCGGGGTCCGCGCGCCCGCGACGATCTTCGACCGGGTCCGGCTGGCCACCTCAGGTGGCTCACCCTCCGCGCAAGACGTGTGATGGCGCCGCTGGCCGACCGGCGCGCCCCCGGCCCCGCCGGCACCGAGGCGAGCCTGATCGCCCGGGCCCAGGCCGGAGACGTCGGCGCGTTCGAGCGGCTCTCCGGCGCCTACGCCGACCGCCTGTTCATGCTGCTGCTGCGGCTGCTGGGCGACCGCGGCGAGGCCGAGGACGTGGCCCAGGAGGTCATGCTGCGCGCCTGGCGGGGCATCGGCGGGTTCCGGGGCACGTCCAGCTACTTCACCTGGCTGTACCGGATCGCGGTCAACGAGGCCAACCGGGCGCTGGAGAAGAGGGGGCGCCGGCCGCCGTCGGTCCCGATCGGGCCAGACGAGCTGCGGCTGCCCGGGCCGGCGACCGATGACCCCTCCCGGCAGGCCGAATTCAGCGAGTTGCGCCGGGCGCTCGCCCGGGCCCTGGCCGAGCTGCCGCCCGCGCTGCGGACGGCCATCGTGCTGCGTGACGTCGAGGGCCTCTCCACGCAGGAGGCGGCCGAGATCGCCGGTGTCAGCCAGGCCGCCTTCAAGAGCCGGCTGCATCAGGCACGGCTGCGGGCGCGGGCGGCCATCGGCGACGAGGCCCTAGTCACCTCCGGCGGATGACCGCTAGATTCGGCACCACGCCGGGCACCACCCGTACCAGGAGGTCACCGTGGCCAGCTCGCACCTGACCATCGGCTCCGGGGACCGCCACGTGATGGCGCTGCACGGCTGGTTCGGCTCGGCCCGGGGGTGGGGGTCGCTGCCCGACTACCTGGACGGGTCGGCGTTCACCTACGTCTTTCCCGACCTGCGGGGCTACGGCGGCCGCCGGGACGTGAACGGCGAGTTCACCATGGCGGAGGCCGCGGCCGACGCCCTGGCCCTGGCCGACGAGCTCGGCTGGGACCGCTTCGCCATGGTCGGGCACTCGATGTCGGGCAAGGCGGTCCAGCACGCGGTGCTGCAGGCCCCCGGCCGGGTCACCCGGCTGGTGGCGCTCAACCCGGTGCCCGCCACCGGCGTGCCCTTCGACGACGACGGCTGGGCGCTGTTCTCCGGCGCCGCCACCGCCCGGGAGAACCGCGCGGCGATCATTACCATGACGACCGGCGGGCGCCTGTCCCCCACCTTCATCGACCACGTGGTGCAGCACTCGCTCGACAACTCCACCGTGCCCGCGTTCGGGGCGTACCTGGAGTCGTGGGCCAGGGAGGACTTCTCCGGCCGCGTGCAGGGGAACCTGGTCCCGGTCAAGGTCATCGTCGGGGAACACGACCCCGCGCTGTCGGCGCAGGTGATGGAGCAGACCTATCTGGCGCTGCTTCCCAACGCGGAACTGGAGGTGCTCGCGAACGCCGGGCACTACCCGATGTTCGAGACGCCGGTGGCGCTGGCCACGGCCATGGAGGAGTTCCTGAGGCGGGAATGACCATGGCGGCCAGGCCCGACACCGAGGTCGTTTACGACCCCGCCACCTACACCGGCGGCGTCCCCTACCAGGCGCTCGCCCGGCTGCGCCGGGAAAGCCCGGTGGCCTGGGCGCAGGAGATCCCGGTGCTCGGCTGGCCCGGCGGCCCGGGCTTCTGGCTGGTGCTCCGGCACGCCGACGTAGAGCGGGTGCTGACCCAGCCGCGGCTGTTCTCCTCCTGGCTCGGCGCCACGCAGATCCGTGACCCGGCGACGCCGGCCGCGCTCGGCTACGTGCGCCAGATGATGCTGAACATGGACCCGCCGGAGCATTCCCGGCTGCGGCGGCTGCTGGGACGGTCGTTCACGCCGCGGGCGGTCGCCCGGCTCGAGCAGCGGATCCGCGGGTACGCCCGGTCCCTGTGCGATCGCGTCCTGGCCGGTGAGCGCGGTGAATGCGATTTCGCCAAGGACCTCGCCGCCGACCTGCCGCTGCTCACGCTGGCCGAGGTGCTCGGCGTACCGGAGCAGGACCGCTGGCTGCTGTTCGACTGGTCGAACCGGGTGATCGGCTACCAGGACCCCGACTACGCCTCGTCCGCCGAGTTCGACTCCTCGGGCGCGACGCCCATGGCCCGGGAGGCGGTCGCGTTGCGGCCCGCCCCGGACTCACGGGGCCGCATGCCGGACCCGCGCACCCGCGAGGGCATGCCCGACCTCTACGCCTACGCGCATCTGCTGGCCGGCGAGAAACGGCGGCGGCCCGGCCATGACGTCATGTCCATCCTGCTCGGGCAGGTCGATGACGACGGCGGCCAGGTGTCGGTCGAGGAGTTCGAGAACATGTTCTGGCTGTTCGCGGTGGCCGGCAACGAGACGGTGCGCAACGGATTGCCCGGTGGCTGCATTGCCCTGCTCGATCACCCGGCGGCGCAGGACGAACTGCGCGCCGACCCCGCCCTGATGCCGGGGGCGGTGGACGAGATGCTGCGCTGGTGGACGCCGGTCATGACGTTCCGCCGGACCGCCACCGCGGACTGCGAACTCGCCGGGCAGCGCATCCGCGCGGGCGACAAGGTGGTGGTCTCGTTCACATCGGCCAACCGGGACGAGACGGTGTTCGCCGGCGCCGACCGTTTCGACATCCACCGCCACCCCAACCCGCACCTGGTCTTCGGCCACGGCCCGCACTTCTGCCTGGGCGCCCATCTCGCCCGGACCCAGATGGCCGCGCTGCTGCGCGAGGTGCTCGCACGGACGTCCACGCTGAGCTACGCGGGCGAGCCGTCGTACCTCAGGTCGAACTTCCAGCGCGGGGTCAAGCGCCTGCCCATCGCGTGGTCCGCCGCCTGAGATCAGGAGCCGGCCGTGAACCGCTGACGGGAGAAGCGGTTCGCCTCCAGCTCATCGACGAACGCGGCCGCGAAGTCGCCGGCGGTGATGCGGCTCTCCCCCGCGGCGTTGACGACCGGCAGGTCGCCGCCGCGGACCTGATAGCCCGATGTCTTCTCGCCCGGCACCAGGTGGTGGGGTGGCGGGCTCATGTAGGTCCAGTCGACGCCGCCGTCCGAGCCGCGCAGCACGTCCAGCGCCTCCGCCTGGGCTAGCGCCTCCGCCCGGTGCTGCCCGGGAAAACCCGGCGCGTCGACGGCGCGCACGCCCGGCTCGATATGCAGGCTGCCGCCCCCGCCGACGAAGGCGACCCGGTGGACCCCGGCCCGCGGCGCGAGTTCAAGCAGCTGCCGGGCCGTCGCCGGGATCCGCGACCGGTCCGGCGTGGAGCGGTCGGTGACCGAGGACACCACGACATCGCTGCCCCTGACCGCGTCCACGACCGACTCCGGGTCGTCCAGGTCGGCGACCACGGCCCGGGCGCCCTCGACCTGCGACAGGCGCGCGCCATCGCGGCCGATCGCGGTGAGCTGATGGCCCCGGCTGACCGCCTCGCGCGCGATGGCGCCGCCGAGCCAGCCGGAGGCACCGATGACCGCAATCTTCATGGCTTACTCCAATCACGACGCCTGGACCAGCGAGCGGCCGCGGCGCTCCCGTCACGGCTTCCTGGCGACCCCGCACCGGACCGGCCAGTCATTCTCAGTGTCCGGCTCATCCGGGCCGGGGCGCCAGCGATGCGTGGAGATCACGCCGGGCTCCACCAGATCCAGGCCCTCGTAGAACCGGCTGATCTTGCCCGCGCTGGGCGGTTAGGCCATCCCCGCCGCCGGGCACCACCTGCTCATGCGGATACTGGCGGGCCGCCGCCGGGGCGCCGGGGCGCGGCCCGCCCGGCTGGACAGCCATCCGGTAACGATCACCATTGACGACGAGCATCCCGGGCCGGTGGTCCCGGGCGACTTCGCCGGGCTGAGTTTCGAGCGGGGTCCGCTCAACCGCGGCAACGCCGGGGTGGCCGGTTACCTGTTCAGCCCGGCGAACGACTCGCTGGTCACCCTGTTCCGCAATCTGGGCCTGGGCAGCCTGCGGGTTGGCGGGGGGTCGGTCGATCAGCTGATCCCCGCGGGCACGGGCAGCGATGGCCTCACCGGAATCGACAACCTGTTTGCCTTCGCCGCCGCGGCGGGGGTCAAGGTCATCTACACGTTTCGCCTGCTCAGCCCCGGTGCAGCTCCGATCGATGATCTGACATCGATCAATGCCCAGGCCGCCGGGTACATCTGGCGCAACTTCCGGGAGAGCATGGACAGCTTCGCCATCGGCAACGAGCCGGACTGGCACGCGTTCCATACTTACGCGGGCCATCCGCTCGACCCGGCGATCAGTGAGGAGATCTCGGGCGTGCCGGGCAGCGCCTACCCGTCCTTCCTGGCCAACTGGCGGAGCTTCGCCGACGCGGTCGGGGAGGCGGCGCCCGGAGCGCCGCTGTCTGGGCCGGACACCGGGGCCTACGGCACGCTGACCTTTACCCCCGACCCAGCGAACGGCGTGTCGTGGACCGAACGGTTCGCCGACGATGAGCGGGACTCCGGCCGGATAACCGACTTCACGCAGCACTACTACGTGGGCGCCGGTCCAGGGAAGACAACCGCCCGCCAGGCGATCAGCAACATGCTGTCCCCGGAATGGGTGAACGGCACCGCGATCGGGATCCAGCCGAGGCGCACCACGTACACCCCCTATCCCTGGCTCTACTCCAACCTTCTCGCCCCGCTGGCCACCGCTGGCCTGCGCTACCGCCTGACCGAATCGAATGACTACCTCGTCGGCGTACCGGGAGCGAGCAACGCGTTCGCCTCGGCCCTGTGGGCGCTGGATTACCTGCACTGGTGGGCGGCCCACGCGGCCGCGGGCGTGAACTTCCACAACAAGCAGTGGCTCTACACCGACACGATCGTGCCGGATCCAGCCGCGGCCGGCGCGGGCTACGCCGTCACCCCGAAGGGGTACGGCATCAAGGCGTTCACCCTGGGCTCGGCGGGGCGGGTCAAGCCCGCCCAGACCGGGAACCCGGACGGCATCAACCTGACCGCCTACTGCGTCGGCGGAGCGGACGAGGACTACGTCACGATCATCAACAAGACCCAGGGCGCGGAGGCCGCGGATGCGGCTGTGACGATCCTCCCGGCCGGCCCGCGGTGGCGGGGTGCGGAGATGATGACCCTCGCCGGCGGGGAACCCGGGGACGCCACGGGCGCCAGTGCCACGCTCGGCGGCGCCGCGATCACCGGCGACACCCCGTGGGACGGGACCTGGTCCGCGCTGCCCGCCGACCCCGATGCCGGGATCAGCCTGACCGTCAGGGCCACCACCGCCGCCATCGCCAGGATCCATCGCGGGAGCTGATCCACCAGCCGGCCGGCGGTCCTCCCTGGCCGCTCCCTGGCCCGGCTAACCCATCGTGATCGCGTCCAGGCGCTCCTTCAGGAACTGCGCCGACACGACCGGGGCGTAGTCGTTCGGCTTGCCCATCGGCGGCTGTAGCGATTCGATCACCGCGTCGTGGTCGGCCTCGTAGAAGTAGACGAGCGAGACGAGATCCTCGTCCGGCGCCTCGGCCTGCGGCGGGAGCACGCGGTGCCGGTTGGACTTCCACCGGCCGCCGCTCCAGCGGGCGAGCAGGTCGCCGGTGTTGATCGTAAAGGCGCCGGGCTCGTAGGGCGCGTCCTCCCAGCCATCCTGTGGGGTCCACACCTGCAGACCGCCCCGGCCCGGC
>DATINY010000203.1:0-25838 GCA_035473755.1 Streptosporangiaceae bacterium | reverse complement strand
TCCACGATCACCTGCAGCGCCGCGAGGTCCCACAGCGACACGGCCGGCTCCGCGGAAACCTCCACCGCCCCCTCGGCGACGAGCATGTGCGACCAGAAGTCGCCGTAGGCGCGACTGCGCCAGACCCGGCGGGTGAGGTCGAGGAACCCGGGCAGCCTTCCCTGCTCCTCCCAGCCGGACAGGCTGGAGAAGGAGAACGACGCGTCCTCCAGCTTGGCGACCGATGACACCCGGCAGCGGCTGGCCTTCGTGAGGCTCCGGCCGGTCCAGGCGCCGCCGCCCCGGGCCGCCCACCAGCGGTGGCCGAGCGCGGGCGCGGAGGCCACGCCGGCCGTGACCTCGTTACCGTCCATAAGCCCGATGAGGGTGGCCCAGACCGGGATCCCGCGGACGAAGTTCTTGGTGGCGTCGATCGGGTCGATGACCCAGCAGCGGGGGCCCGCGCCGATCCGGCCGAACTCCTCGCCCAGCACGGCGTCACGTGGCCGGGCCCGGCTCAGGACGTTGCGCAGCGACTCCTCGGCGGCGCGGTCGGCGTCGGTCACCGGCGTCAGGTCCGGCTTGGTCTCCACCCTCAGGTCGAGCGCGCGGAACCGGCGAGTGGTGATGTCGTCCGCCGAGTCGGCGAGGACGTGGGCGAAACGCAGGTCGTCGTCATAACCCGCCATGGCGCGAACGGTATCGCTTACCAGCCCCGCCGGCGACGCCGGCACGGCGGGAACGGCCCGCGGGCGAGAATGGCCGGGCTGGCTCCGGCCCACCGGGAACGGCCGGCGGCCGGGAATGGCCGGGGCTGGCTCCGGCCCAGCGGAAGCGCTGGCGGGCGGGAATGGCCGGGCCGCGGCCCCGGCCCGGCGGGCCGGGGAATCAGGCCGGTTCGGCGCCCTCGCGGCTCCGTAGGAGGCGGCGCATCGAGTCCAGCCGGGCCACCAGGCGCGGGTCGCTGCCCTGGTCCCGCACCCAGTCATCCAGGGCGCAGTCGGGCTCGGAGTGGGTGCAGCCCGGCGGGCACGCGGCCACGCCGCCGGCCAGGTCGGGGAAGGCGTGGACCACCCGGTCCGGCGTCACATGCGCCAGCCCGAAGCTCCGGAGCCCGGGCGTGTCGATGATCCACCCGCCGCCGGGCAGGGGGAGCGCAACCACGGAGGATGAGGTGTGCCGGCCACGGCCGGTGACCGGGCTGACCTCGCCCACCACCCGGTCCGCGTCCGGAATCAACGCGTTGACCAGCGTGGACTTGCCGACTCCCGAGTGGCCGACCAGCACGCTGACCCGGCCCGCGGCATACTTGAGCAGCGGCGCCAGCACCTGGCTGGTCAGCGGCCGCCCGATCACCACGTACGGGACGCCCAGCGGGCCGTAGGCGGCGAGCAGCTCGTCGGGCGGGGCCAGGTCGGCCTTGGTGAGGCACAGCAGTGGCTCCAGCCCCGCATCGTAGGCGGCGACCAGGAAGCGGTCGATGAGCCGGGGCCGCGGTGGCGGGTCGGCGAGGGCGGTGACGATGATCAGCTGGCTGGCGTTGGCGACGATGACCCGCTCTACCGGGTCGGTGTCGTCGGCGGAGCGCCGCAGCACGGTTGTCCTCGGCGCCACCCGGACCATCCGGGCCAGGGTGCCTGGAGCGCCGGAGACGTCACCCGCCAGCGCGACCGTGTCGCCAACCACGACGCTGTGGCGGCCCAGTTCGCGCGCCTGCATCGCGGTAACCCGGCGGCCGTCGAGCAGGATGCCGTACCGGCCCCGGTCGACCGCGGCCACGAATCCCTCGGGCGCGTTCTCGTGCGCGGGCCGCCGCCGGGTGCGGGGCCGGGAGCCGCGCCCCGGGCGCACCCGCACATCGTCCTCGTCGAGCCGGGCGTGGCTCGCGCGGCTGGTCAGGGCGTGCCCTCCAGCATCTCCGGCCACAAGCTGGTGAACTCCGGGAAGGTCTTGCCGACGGTGGCCGGGTTCTCCACCTCGATGCCGGGGACGGCGAGCCCGAGCACCGCGGCCGCCATCACCAGCCGGTGGTCGTCGTAGCTGGCGAACACCCCTCCATGCAGCGGGCGGGGCCGGACCGCCAGGCCGTCGGGAAGCTCGGCCACATCCCCGCCGAGCCCGTTGATCTCGGTGGCCAGCGCGGCCAGCCGATCGGTCTCCTGCTGCCGGATGTGCCCGATGCCGGTGAGCCGCGACGGCGCATCGGCCAGCGCGGCCAGCGCGGCCAGGACCGAAGCCAGCTCGGGCACGTCAGACAGATCGGCGGTGATGCCGTGGACCGTGCCGGTCCCGGTGACGGCCAGCCCGTCGCCGGTGGTCTCGCACCGCCCGCCCAGCCGGGTGAGGAGGTCCAGGATGTGGCCGGCCGGCTGGGTGGTCTGCCGCGGCCAGCCGCGGATGGTCACGGTGCCGCCGGTGACCAGGGCGGCGGCCAGGAACGGGGTCGCGTTGACCAGGTCGGGCTCGATGGTGAGCGTCCCGGCCCTGACCGGCCCCGGATGAACCCGCCACGTGTCCACCGCGTGGGGACCGGCAGGATCGTTGTGCATGCTTGCGGTTTCCACCTCGGCGCCGGCGCCGCGCAGCATCTGCACGGTCATGGCGATGTGCGGGGCCGAGGGAACCCGGCGGCCGCGGTGGCGGATCTCCACTCCCTTGTCGAAGCGGGGGGCGGCGAGCAGCAGGCCGGAGACGAACTGTGAGGACGCCGACGCGTCCAGGGTGACCGCGCCCCCCGCCAGCGAGCCGGTCCCGCGGACGGCGAACGGGATGGCGCCGCGGCCGCCGTCGTCTATGACCGCGCCGAGCTCGCGCAGCGCCGCCAGGATGGGCGCGACCGGTCGCTGGGAGGCCCGGGCATCCCCGTGGAACTCCACCGTGGCGGCGGTCAGCGCCGCGACCGGGGGCACGAAGCGCATCACCGTGCCGGCGTTGCCCACGTCCACCCGGGTGCCGCCCGCCGGGCGGCCGGGGGTCACCCGCCAGGTGCCCGGCGTGGCGCCGGTGTCGATGCGGGCGCCCAGCGCGGTCAGCGCCCGGGCCATCAGCAGCGTGTCCCGGGCGTGCAGCGGGCGGGTGATCGCGCCGGGCCCGTCGGCGAGCGCGGCGAGGACCAGCGCCCGGTTGGTCATGGACTTTGAGCCCGGCAGCGTCACGCTCGCCCGCACCGGGCCGGCCGCGGCCGGCGCCGGCCAGCGCCGGCCATTCTGGCCGGGCGGCTGGTGCGCGTTCATGCTGCGAGCCTAGGCCATTTCACCTGGATCTCCAGCTGGTCGCGGGCGGCCGCCGCGGGTCCGGCGGGAGCCATCAGGCGGGCCGCAGGGACGGCGGGATGGCCGGCGCTGCCGGGACGGGCCGCCGTCGGCGGGCAGCGGCCGGCCCTCCGGGCGGGCGGGCGACGGGACGGTGGCCGATGTTTGGCAGGCACGTATCGTGGCTATGAAAAGCCCATTCTTGGGTATTTTCCACGACTTCCACGTAACGACAGGGTGATGGCATGTGCGGCCGGTACGCGTCTGCGCGCAAGCGTGAGGACCTCCTGGCCGAGTTCCGCATCGAGCGCGACCGCGTCGACGAGTCGCTGGAGCCGGACTACAACGTCGCCCCGACCAAGCCGGTCTATGCGGTGATGACCAGGGGCAGCCGCGGCAGCGGTGACTCTGGCCCGCAGGACGTGGCGCGGGAGCTACGGGTGGTCCGCTGGGGCCTGGTGCCTTCGTGGGCGAAGGACATCTCGATCGGCAGCCGCATGATCAACGCAAGGGCGGAGACGGTGGACTCCAAGCCCGCGTTCCGGCAGGCCTTCACCCGGCGCCGGTGCCTGCTGCCCGCCGACGGCTTCTACGAGTGGCAGCAGGTGGCCGGGAACGGGAAGACGCGCAAGCAGCCATACTTCATCCACCGCGCCGACGGCGGTGTGCTCGCCTTCGCCGGCCTCTATGAGATATGGCGGGACAAGTCCGTGCCGGAGGACCATCCGCGCGCCTGGCTGTGGACGTCCACCATCATCACCACCCGGGCCGAGGACAGCGTTGGCCAGATC
This sequence comes from Streptosporangiaceae bacterium, assembly GCA_035473755.1. GTDB lineage: Bacteria > Actinomycetota > Actinomycetes > Streptosporangiales > Streptosporangiaceae > UBA9676. The sequence continues at coordinate 21,817 of DATINY010000203.1, read as the reverse complement.
CACGACCGGATGCCGATGGTGATCGAGCCCGCGCGGTGGACGGACTGGCTCGACCCGGGCAACTCCGACAAGGCCGACCTGCTCGCGCTGCTAGCGCCCGCGACGTCTGGCGCTCTGGAGACCTATCCGGTTTCCATGGCCGTCAACTCCGTCCGCAACAACGGCCCGGATCTGATGGATCCGCTGGCCACCGAGCCGGCCGGGACCGGCCATGACTGACGTCACCGACGGCACCGGCCACGGTGCAATCGGGCCGCCGGGCAGGCAGGCCGCGGCAATCCGGCTACCCGGAGACGGGGATCCGTACCGCCATCCCGCTCCGGTCCCGCTCGCGCTGTTCTGAGTACCCCGCTGGCGGGAGACCTCTGAGAGCGCTGCTCTGCTCCGCTCCTGCCGACCAAAGGAGGACCTGTGGACACTGACACCGCGCGTAAGCGCCTCGAAGAAATGCGCGGCGAACTCGACAAGTCCATCTCGGTGCTGCAGGGGGAACAGCCGGCGGAGCGGATCGGGTCCGACTCCCCGCAGGATCCGGCGGACGCGGGGACGAACCTGTCGGAGAACGACCGGACACAGGCGGTGCTGGAGGCGGCCAAGGTGCAGCTCCGCGCGGTGCTCGACGCGCTCGGCCGGGCCGAGCAGGGCACCTACGGCACCTGCGCCGACTGCGCGTCGCCGATTCCCGAGGGACGGCTGGATGCCAGGCCCGAGGCCGCGCGCTGCGTGAAGTGCCAGTCCCGGCGGGACCGTGGCCGGTAGGGGGGTCAGGGCGGGCATGGAGGCTTACGGGCGGCGGCCAGCAGGCTGATCCCGAAAGATTCGGCCGGGATGAGCCCGCCCGCCCGGTCCTGGCAGGCAGCGAGTTCGGCCCGCACGAGTCGCGTGATCGCCGACGGGTCCCGGCGCAGCACGTGATCCACCATTGAGGGGGACAGCACCGTGCGGGGCCTGACCCAGCTGACCTCCAGCCCGGCCTCGGTCAGCAGTTCGGTGAACTGGCTCACGCCGAAACAGCGGGTGATGGTGCCGTCGGGCCAGGGGATGAGGACCACCTCGGCGTGGACAAGATCGGTGAGATGCGCCCAGCGGCGCTGCTCGGCCAGCATCGCCATCCCGAACACGAGGGAGTCCACGGACGCCAGCAGGCGCCCGCCCGGCCGGAGCACCCGGGCGATCTCGGCCGCCAGGTCCTCGGTCATCAGCTGCCGTGACAGCGCGCCGTCCTCGGCGATGACCCCGTCGGCACAGCCGTCGGCGAGGAAGGCCAGGCTGGCGGGGTCGGCCATCACCGGCACGAGCGTGCCCCGCCCGGTCCCGCCCGGCCGGGCGGGGCGCGGCGCCGCTGCCGCCGGTGCCGGGGCTGCCGCCGGCGCCGCCGCGAGCACCCGGATCACTGTGTGGCCGCGGTCCACCGCCTGCGCCGAGGCGCTCGCGTCCGGCCCGGAGATGTCCACCAGGAGCCTGCTGGCGGCCGGCAGCCACGCCGCCAGCTGCGCCCTGGCCACGGCCCGCTGGAAACGCCAGTAACCCGCGAGCGAGCCCGGCGCCAGGGCCGCCAGAGGGCTGGCCGCCGATGCCGACACCTGCACTCCATCTGCCTCGGGCCGCGCGGGCCACGACCGGCGCGAAGCCGGGGGTGCCGGGGGCGGGGCGTCACCGGGTGACTCCTCCCGCGCGAACCTTCACTGAAGGTCTTCCCCGCGACCACGCTGTGCTCACCTGACCTGCCCCGACTGGCGTCGCCGGCGGCCAGAAATCTCAGGACACCCCACGGAATGAAGCCGCGGGTGCTCATGTTGCACCGGGCGTGCTGGTAAGCAGCTATTCGCCCTTGGATGATCTGCCGGTCGCGCCCGCGTTCGGTTCGGGCCGGGGGGGACATGCGTCCTCCGGCCTGTCCGGCTACCGTTGGCGCACGGGGACAACTTCATCCGAGGGGGTGGGTCCCGTACCTGAAACCCGGCGAAGCCAGGACTCAGCGGCAGCGGAAGCCGGTCAAGAAACTCTCGAGCAGCGGAGCGAGCGGTTCGAGCAGGATGTACTGCCCTTCTTGGATCAGCTCTATTCGGCTGCGATGCGGATGACGCGCAACTCGGCCGACGCCGAGGACCTGGTGCAGGAGACCTTTGCCAAGGCCTACGCATCGTTTCACCAGTTCCAGCCCGGTACCAACCTGAAGGCGTGGCTGTTCCGGATCCTGACGAACACCTTCATCAACACCTACCGCAAGCGCCAGCGCGAGCCGCAGCGGTCCGGTGCGGAGGACGTCGAGGACTGGCAGCTGGCCAGGGCCGCCTCGCACACCTCGGCCGGGCTGAAGTCGGCCGAGGCCGAGGCGCTGGAGCGGCTGCCCGATTCGGACGTCAAGAGAGCCCTCCAGGAGCTGCCGGAGGAGTTCCGAATCGCCGTTTACCTGGCTGACGTGGAAGGTTTCGCGTACAAAGAGATCGCCGACATCATGGGCACACCCATTGGCACGGTCATGTCGCGCCTGCACCGCGGGCGCCGGCAGCTGCGCGACCTGCTCCAGGACTACGCGGCCGAAAGCGGCCTGGTCAGGGTGGCCCCCGATGACGGCCAGCAGCCCTCACGGGCGGAGAGCGGGCCCGGGGAGGACACGACATGAGCTGCGGGAAGCCTCACGAAACGCCCTGTACCGAGGTGCTTGCGGAGCTCTACACGTACCTGGACCAGGAGCTGGATCCGCCGGGCCGGGCCAAGATCCGTCAGCACCTCGACGAGTGCGGCCCCTGCCTGCGTGAGTACGGCCTGGAGGAGGTCGTCAAGCAGCTGGTGTACAGGTGCTGCCGGGACGACAAGGCTCCTACGGGGCTGCGGGTCAAGGTGATGGCCCGCATCCAGGAGATCCGGATCGAGCTTGAGAGTGACTGAGGCCGGGGCGGAATAGCCCGCCCGCCCGCGCTCCCCCGCCGCCGCCCGACGCATTAGGCTGCCTGCGTGCTGGAGTCCGTGCTTGTCGCCAACCGCGGCGAGATCGCCCGCCGCGTCATCGCCACCACCCGCCGGCTCGGCATCCGGTCGGTGGCGGTCTACTCGGAGGCCGACGCCGGCCTTCCCTTCGTCCGGGAGGCGGACGAGGCGGTGCTGATCGGGCCGCCGCCTCCGGCGCAGAGCTACCTGGATGCGGGCGCCATCCTCGCCGCCGCCCGCCAGACCGCCGCCGCCGCTGTCCACCCCGGCTATGGCTTCCTGTCCGAGAACGCAACGTTCGCCCAGCAGGTGCAGGCCGCGGGGCTGACCTGGGTCGGCCCCACGCCGGAGGCGATCGAGCAGATGGGCGACAAGATCAACGCCAGGAACCTGATGCACCGGGCGGGGGTTCCGGTCGCCCTGGGCAGCACGGAGCCGGTGACCGACGCCGCCGCGGCGCTGGCCGAGGCCGAGCGGATCGGTTACCCGGTGATGGTCAAGGCAGCGGCCGGCGGGGGCGGGATCGGCATGAGCGCGGCCACCGGCCCGGAGGAGCTGCAGACGGCGTTCGAGACCGCCCGCACCCGCGCCGAGCGGTTTTTCGGCAGCCCCGCGATCCTGCTGGAGCGGTTCATCGAGCGGGCCCGGCACGTCGAGGTCCAGATCATGGGGCTGGCCGATGGCCGCGTGGTGGCGCTGGGGGAGCGCGACTGCTCGGTCCAGCGGCGGCACCAGAAGGTGGCCGAGGAGACCCCGTCTCCCGGCGTCGGCCCCAAGCTGCGGGAGCACCTGCTCGCGGCGGGCGTCCGGGCCGGGGAGGCGGTCGGCTACCGGGGCGCCGGGACCGTGGAGTTCCTGCTCGACGTCCGGACGCAGGAGTTCGTGTTCCTGGAGATGAACACCCGGCTGCAGGTCGAGCACCCGGTGACGGAACTGGTCACCGGCATCGACCTGGTCGAGCAGCAGTTCCGCATTGCCGCCGGGGAGCCCGCGGGGTTCGACCCGCTGGGCGTCGCGCCCGAGGGGCACGCGCTGGAATTCCGGGTCTACGCCGAGGACCCGGTGCGGTTCCTGCCCAGCCCGGGCGCGATCACGCAGTGGGAGCAGCCATCCGGCCCGGGAATCCGGGTGGACGCCGGCTACGAGGCGGGCAACAACGTCACGCCGTTCTACGACCCGCTGCTGGCGAAGCTGTGCGTGCACGGCGGGACCCGGGACGAGGCACTGGGCCGGGCGCGCGAGGCGGTGGCGGCGTTCCGGCTCGCCGGGCCGAAAACCAACCTGCCGTTCCACGCTGACCTGCTCGCCAGCGAGACCTTTGTCAGCGGCGACTACGACACATCCGTGGTGGCGGGGCTGCGCCCGTGACCCGGCCGGCCGCACAATGATGGCGGCGGCATCCGGCACAGACGCCGGGCCGAGGAGAGGAGCGGTGGGGTGGCCGAAGTCCGCGCGGAGATGGTGGCCAACGTCTGGAAGGTCGTGGCCACCGAAGGGGATCAGGTCGAGGACGGCGACACCCTCGTCATCCTCGAGTCGATGAAGATGGAGATCCCCGTCCTGGTCGAGGGGGCCGGCACCCTGGCCAAGCTGCACGTGGCCGAGGGGGATGTGGTGCAGGAGGGCGACCTCATCGCGACCATCAGCTGAGGTGAGGGACCGGTAGCTGAGGTGGAAGGCCGGCGCCGGGTCAGGCGCTTGTCGTCAGGCCGTGGCGGGGGCAGCGGCTGGACCAGGCGCCGGGGGTCACCTTGACGACCATGCGGCGGCCGCAGCGGGGACAGTAGCGGGGGGGCTCGAGCGCCCGGGCCTCCCGGCAGGCCAGGTGCCCGCGCTCGCCCAGCGGCTGGCCGCAGTGGTCGCAGTACCGCGCGCCGTCGTCCATCGGCATGAGCCTAATCTGGCTGGCCCTCCGCCGGACCTCGGGACTTGTCACCGATCTTGGTCACGGGAACCGGGACGGAACGGACATAATCATGGCCAAGATCCGTGGGAAGCGGCCGGCGGTGCTGGAACTGGGGCCGACGGGACGGATGGCGAGATCTAGGGTGGTCGGTATGGGTGTTGCGGCCGGGCAGCGGGCGTCGGTGAGTGCGGTGGTGGCCGACGCGGACACCGCGATCTCGGCCGGGAGCGGGGATGTGCCGGTGCTCGCCACGCCCCGGCTGCTGGCCCTGGCGGAAGCGGCCGCGGTGGCGGCGATCGCGCCGCATCTGCCGTCGGGCATGACCTCGGTCGGCACGTCCGCGTCGCTTGAGCACCGGCGCGCCAGCCCGGTGGGCGCGGAGGTCGTCGTGGAGGCCGAGCTGACCGAGGTCGAGGGGCGCAGGCTGATGTTCAGCTTCATCGCCCGCGAGAGCGCGCGCCACCCGGGCGGCGCCGGGGCGGGCACTGGTGCGGGCGGCGCCGGGGCCGGCGATGGCGAGGACCTGGTGGTGGGCGCAGGCACGGTGGAGCGGGTCGTGGTCGACCGCGCTGCGTTTCTGGCCCGGGCGGCCGGCCACCGGCCCTGATCGTGTCAGCGGCGGGCCGCGGCGGGTCACGGCCGGTCGCCGTGCCCGCCCCGGGTCAGATGCCGGTGGTGGACCGGGGGTAGGCGATCGCCGGGTCGGTGATGACGTTCACCAGGTAAGGCACCCCGGAAGCGAAGGCCCGGCGCAGCGCGGGCGCGATGTCATCCGGGCGGGTGACGATCTCGCCGGCGCCGCCCAGAGCCCGGACCACCTCGTCGTAGCGGCAGCGCGGCTGCAGGTCCGCCGCCACGTCGTACCCGTACAGGGCCCTCATGGGCTGCTTCTCCAGCCCCCAGGCGCCGTTGTTGCCGCAGATCATGACCACCGGCAGCCGGTGCCGCACGAGCGTGTCGGCGTCCATCAGCGAGAAGCCCGCCGCGCCGTCGCCCAGCAGCAGCACCACCTGTGCCGACGGCCGGGCGATGCGGGCGGCGATCGCGTAGCCGAGGCCGGTGCCCAGGCATCCGTACGGGCCGGGATCGAGCCACCCGCCGGGGCGGCGTGGCTCGAGATACTTACCCGCGTAGGAGACGAAGTCGCCGCCGTCGCCGATCACCACCGCGTCCTCGTCGAGCACCCGGGCGAGCTCGCCATAGATGCGCAACGGATGGACGGGGTCGGCGTCGGACGTCAGCAGGGCGCCGTCGGCGGCCACCGCCTCGGCGCGGGCGGCCTGGAGGCGGGGCAGCCACGACTCCCGCCAGGCCCGCCGTGGGACCGCGCCGGCGAGCGCGGTGAAGAACGCCGCCAGGTCGCCCGCGGCGGAGGCGGCGAGCGGGCAATGGGTGGCGATCTGGCCCGGGGCGTCGGCCACGTGCACCACCTGGGCGGGCGGGGTCCCGTCCTTTCCGCCGAACTCGCCGTAGCCCAGCCGGAAGTCCAGCGGCGTGCCCACCACCACGACCAGGTCCGCCTCCCGGAAGGCCACCGACCGCGCGCGGGTGACCAGCAGGTCGTGCCCGGCCGGCAGGACCCCTCTCGCCTGGCCATTCGTGATCACGGGCAGCGACAGTTGCTCCGCCGCCGCCCGGGCGGCGGTCTCCGCCGCGCCGAGCCACACATCGGAGCCGAGCACCAGCACCGGGCGGCTGGCGCCAGCCAGCAGGCCGGCGATCACGTCCACGTCGGCGGGGTCGGGGGCGGGCGCCGGCGGCGCCATGGGGCTGGCTGGTCCGGCCTCGGCCGCCTCGCCGAACAGCGCCTCCAGCGAGAAGTCGACGAAAACCGGTCCCTGGTGTGCGGTGGCGGCGATGCGGAACGCCTCGTCGACCGCGGCGCCCACCTGGTCGGCCCGGTGCCCGGTCCAGGCGCGCTTGGTGACCGGGGCGAGCAGCAGCGGGTGGTCGATCTCCTGCAGGCTGCCCGAGCCCCAGCGGTAATCTGGCGCCCGGCCGGCCAGCACCACCACCGCGGATCCGTTGAAGTGAGCCGTGGTGATCGCGCTGATGCCGTTCGTCACCCCCGGGCCGGCGGTGAGGACCGCCAGGCCGGGGCGGCGGGTGAGCCGCGCCGTCGCCTCGGCCGCGAACACCGCGGTCTGCTCGTGCCGGACGTCGACCAGGCGCATCGGCGGATCGGCCTTGACCGCCCCGTCGTAGAGGGGGAACACGTGCCCGCCGGAGAGGGTGAACATCGTGGACACGTCGTGCCGGCGGGCGGCGGCCACCGCCCGCGCGCCGCCGTGGCGCGGCGCCTCCCCGCTGCCGTCCCGCGTGGCCTGCGCCGCACCTGCCCGGCCGGAATCCTGGTTCCCCTCGGTCACGTCCGCGACGTTACCAGCGCGGCGTCAGTGGCCCGCTTGCCGCCAACCTTCACGGCCGTGACCAGGCGCGTTCACCTGGCGGGAACCTCGGGGGCACGGGCGCCTGCCATGCTCAGGCGGTGAGGGCAGGCAGTTGGCCCGGCCAGGCCGGGGCCCCGCGGCCCGGGCAGGTTCACGTCCAGTTCGGCGCCGACGCCGCGACCGAGGTCGCCGTTTCCTGGGCCGCACCGGCTCCGGCCGCCCGTCCCCGGCTGCGGGTGGGACCCCCCGGTGACGGTTACGGCCGGGAGGTGCTGGCCGAGGAGCGGGCCTATACCGACGCGCTGACCGGCGGGACCGCATACACCTACCATGCCCGGCTGGCCGGGCTGGCCCCGGACACGGCATTCGTCTACCAGGTGGTCCACGACGGCGCCGATCCGGTGGCCGGGACGTTCCGCACCGGCCCGCGCGGGCGCGGCAGCGGCTTCCGGTTCACCAGCTTCGGCGATCACTCCATCCCGGCCCCGGCCGGACGCGGGCTCGGCCCCCACACGCCGAACGCCGGGTACGTCGTCGATGCCGTCAACACCCTCGATCCCCTGTTCCACCTGATGAACGGCGACCTGAGCTACGCGAACATCAGCGACGCGCCGATGGCCACCTGGGCCTCGTACTTCACCAACATCATGCGCTCGGCGCGGCACCGGCCCTGGATGCCGGCGGCCGGGAACCACGAGAACGAGGTGGGCAACGGGCCGCAGGGCTACCTCTCCTATCGGACCAGGTTCGAGCTGCCTGGCAACGGGTCGGCGGAGTTCGGCGGCAACTGGTACGCGTTCACCGCCGGGACGGTGCGCGTCCTGTCCATCAACAACGACGACGTCTGCCTCCAGGACGGCGCGTTCAGCACCTACCGGCGCGATCACGTGCCGGGATATGCGGAGCGCGGCTACGACCCTTACGTCCGTGGCTACAGCCGCGGCCGCCAGCGCGCCTGGCTGGAGGCGGAGCTGGCAACGGCCCGCGAGGACGGGGAGATCGACTGGATCGTGGTCTGCATGCACCAGGTCGCCATGTCGTCGGCCCGTCTCAACGGCGCCGATCTCGGGATCAGGCGGGAGTTCCTGCCGTTGTTCGACACTTACGGGGTCGACCTGGTGGTGGCCGGGCATGAGCACCACTACGAGCGGACCTTTCCCGTCCGCGGCGTCCTGCCCGGCAGCAGCGTGCTGACTCCCGCCCCCCGTGGCAGCGACCCGGCCGAGATGGACACCCGCGACGGCACCGTGCACATGATCATCGGCGGTGGCGGGCACCCGGCCCCCGGCGCCGTCGCCGACGACGGCGTCCCGCCCGAGGGTGCCCTGATCATCGGCGTGGGCCCCGGCGGCCCGCACCGGCAGCGCCGGTCCGCCGTCATCACTGAGTCTGCCCCGTGGCTGGCCCACCGGGACCTGGCCACCCCGTTCGGATTCGCGTCCTTCGACGTGGTGCCCACCGAGCCGGGCGGCACCGCGTCCATCACCGCCACGTATTACGGTGCCGCGGCCGGCTCGCCAGCCTACGTCCCGCTCGACCGGTTCGTCATGCGCAAGCCGGTCGGGGCGGGCAGGCGCTCCACGGCCCGGCAACTGGTGAGCGGCTGACCCTGGACCGGGCGGGCCTGGTCAGGTCGCCTCCCCCGGTCCCTGGTCCGGGGAGTGGCCGCTGGCCGCCCGGTTCATCCTTTGACGGCGCCCAGGGTGAAGCCGCGGATGAAGCGGCCGAGGAAGACGTTGTAGAGCAGGGCCACCGGGATCGCGACGATGATCGCCGACGCCATGAGCGACTGCCAGTAGAACACGTCGCCGCGGATGAGGACGGTTGGCACCCCCACGCTCACCGTCATGCTCGATGAGCTCGACACGAAGGCGAGCGCGTAGATGAAGTCCTGCATGGTGAGCGTGAAGGTGAAGACCACCACGGTGAAGATCCCCGGCAGCGCGAGCGGGAAGACCGTGCGCACCACGGCCCCGAGGCGGCTGTAGCCGTCCACCTGGGCCTGTTCCTCGATGTCCCGCGGTATCGACTTGAGGAAGCCCATCAGCAGCCACGTCGACAGCGGGATCGTGAATCCGGGATAGACGACGACCAGGGACCAGATCGAATCCTGCAGGCCTATCACCGTGATGAGGCGCGACAGCGGCAGGAACAGCAGGGTGGGCGGGACCAGGTAGGTCAGGAAGATCGCGATACCCACCTTCTCGCCCCACCGGCCGGACAGCCGGGCCAGGGCGTAGGCGGCGGGCAGGCTCAGCGCCAGCGTGATCACCACGGTCGCCAGCCCGATCACGATGTCGTTGAGGATGAACTGGAGGTAGGGGGTGTTCCGCAGCAGGTCGGTGATGTGGCCGAGCGTCGGCGGCTTGGCCAGCACGAACGGGTTGTGGGTGGTGACGTAGAGATCGGAGTCCTGCCTGACCATGGTCAGGGCGGCCCACAGGAACGGGAAGCCGCTGAACACCGCGAACCCGATGGCGAGCAGGTAGATGGCGACCCGGCCGCGGACGGTGCGGGGCTGGGCGGCGGCCATCTCAGCTCACCTCGGCCCGGCTGGCGATCCTCAGCAGGAGCGCGGCCAGCCCGAGCAGCACGGGGAACATGATGAGCGCGTCGGCCGCGCCGACGGCCAGGTTCCCGCCTTCGACCCCCTTGTAGAACGCCCAGCTGGCCAGGACCTGGGTCGCGTTGCCCGGGCCGCCGCCGGTGAGGACGAACACGGCCGCCATGTCGGTGAAGGTGAACACGATCCCGAACAGCAGCGCGACCGTCATCACCGGGCTCAGCAGCGGCAGCGTGATCCCGAACAGGCGCCGCCAGAAGCCCGCCCCGTCCACCTCAGCCGCGTCGCTGACCTCGGCCGGGATGGCCGACAACCCGGCCATGAGGATCACCGTCGCGAGCGGCAGGATCCGCCACGTCTGGAGCGCGATGACCGATCCCATCGCCAGGTCGCTCTGCCCCAGGAAGATGATGTGGCCGCCCGGGGGGACGATGTGCAGCAGCTGGGCAAACCAGTCGAACGGGCTGAAGATCGAATCCAGCATCCACAGCCAGATCACAGCGCTGAGCGCGACCGGCGTCGTCCACGGCAGCAGGACCAGGAACCGGACGAACCACCGGCCGCGGAAGCTGGCCGTGAGCACGAAGGCCAGGACCGTCGACAGGATCACCACCAGCGCCTGCGAGATGGCGGTGAAGACGAACGTGTTGCGCAGCGTGGTGAGGAAGACCGGGTCCTTCACCGCCGCGATGAAGGTCTGGAAGCCAACGAAGTGCAGGCTCTGGCTGCCGGTGGTCACGTCGCTGAACGCGTACAGGAAGGCCAGCACCAGGGGGTAGCCCACGACGAGTATCAGGTAGACGACGGCCGGTGCCATCAGCGCGGGGCCGAGCAGCCGTTCGGAGTCCAGCAGGTACCGTTCCCGCCGCGGTCCCATCGCGATCTCGGCCGGGCGCTGGGCGACCGTCATGGCTGCACCTTCGCTTCCCCGGCCGCCGTCAGCGTCCCGGTCTGCTGGTCGAAATAGCGCAGATCACCGCCGCTGAGGGCGAACGGGACCCGGTCCCCGACGTAGACCGGCGTAGTGACGGTCGACGGCAGCTTCGCGATGACCTTGGCCTCGGGGTCCACGCCCGGCAGGTGTCCGTAGACGTACCGGTCGGAACCGAGGTTCTCCACCCGGGTCACCGCGAAGTCAAAGATCACCTGGCCGGGACGTTCGCCCACCGCCGAGGCCGGGAGAAACTGTTCCGGCCGGAACCCGAGCAGCCTGCCGTCCCTGGTGAGCAGGTTCATGGGCGGTGAGCCCACGAACGTGGCCACGAACGTGTTGGCCGGGTGGTGGTAGATCTGGTCGGGGGTGCCGATCTGCTGGATCTTCCCCTCGTTGAGCACGGCGATGCGGTCACCGAGGCCCATCGCCTCGACCTGATCGTGGGTGACGTAGATGGTGGTGATCCCCACCCGCTGCTGGAACTCCTTCAGCTCGTCGCGCGCCGCCGCGCGGAGCTTGGCGTCCAGGTTGGACAGCGGTTCGTCGAGCAGGAACACCTGTGGCTCGCGGACCAGCGCCCGGGCCAGCGCGACCCGCTGGCGCTCCCCGCCGGACAGCTGCCGCGGTCGGCGGTCGAGCAGGCCGTCTATCCCCAGCCGCCCAGCCGCCCAGTGCACCCTCTCCGGCCTCTGCTCCCGCGGCATGCCCGCGGCCGCGAGTGGGAACGCGATGTTCGCGAACACGGTCTTGTGCGGGTACAGGGCGTAGCTCTGGAACACCATCGCGATCTGCCGCGCCCGGGGGGGCAGGTGGGTGACCACCTGCCCCCCGATGAGGATGTCGCCGTCGCTGGGATGTTCCAGCCCAGCGATCAGCCGCAGCAAGGTTGTCTTGCCGCACCCGGACGGGCCGAGCAGGACCAGGTACTCACCCTCGCCGGTTTCCAGGTCGATGCCGTCCACCGCGATGGTGTGCCCGAACTCCTTGCGCAGTGACTTGGTTTCCACCACGGCCATAGGCGTCAGCTCCGTCCTGGGGGTGAGGGCGCGGTGTGCTCACACCAGTCCCTTAGCCCGCCATTTGCTGTAAATGGCCTCGCACTGGATCGCCGCGGATGCGACCGCCGCCTTCGGCGTCGCCTTTCCCTGGGCCGCGTTGGCCATCATCGTCGGGAGAATGTTGGTGGTGAAGATTTCTCCTTCCGCCGCGTTGGCCGCGCCCGGGTACCCGACGTTCGTCGTCCATTGCTGAGCGGAGGCCAGCAGCGCGAGCTTGTTCGCGGGCTTTGACCCGAAGGGATCGTTCTGCAGCCAGCCGGGCAACGCCGGGGCCGCGGCGGTGTTGGGGAAGGCGGGGAAGTCGTACAGTTCCGAGTTGTACACGGAGTTGTGCGCCGCTCCCACCAGGTCCAGCAGGAACTTCTTGACCTTGTCGACGTTCGCCGCCCACTTGGGGACGATGTAGCTGCGGACGACGTGCTGGCTGGCGATGCCCTTCCCGGTCGGACCCTTGAGCGCGGGCACGAAGAAGATGTCGTCGGCGACACTCGCGCTGGTCGTCTGCGCGGTCCGGTAGGCGGAGATCGAGTTGAGGATGTAGGAGAGCTGGCCGGCGACCAGTCCCTGGTTGTTGGAGGCGGCGGTCCAGCCGAACACCTCGTCGGTCATGGCCTGCTTGAACAGCTTCACCATGTAGGCGACGGCGTCGACCGTCTCCGGCGAGTTCAGGACGACCTTCCCCTGCGCGTCCTGGGTGCTGCCGCCATAGGACCAGATGAGCGCCCGGGCGGCCATGTTCGAGTCCACCTCGGGTGACATGCCGATGCCCATGCGCACGTGCTGTTTGTGGTCGATCTCGGTGCCGCCGGTGAGGAGATCGCTGTAGGTCAGCGGGCCGCTGGGCATGCTGGCCTTGGTCCACAGGCCCTTCCGGTAGTCGCCGGGGTCGGGCGTCCAGGTGTGGCAGAAGGCGTAGTACTTGCTGGTGTGCGGGTTGAAGCTGGACAGCTTGCAGAAGCTGATCTGGCTGCCGTACTTGGCCTCGGCCTGCTTGACCACGTCGGTCAGGTCGTGGACGCTCGGCTCGTACGCCGAGGCCGGGGTGAGCCATTCGATCATGTCGTGGCCGGCGCCCGCGGCGAACTCCGCCGCGGTACGGGCCGGCAGGTCGGCCTGGTTGATGTGGTCGACGACGACATTGACGCCGTTCTGCTCTCCCCATTTCTTTGCCCACGGGTCGTACCACGTGTCATAACGCGGGACGAAATGGCTCCACAATAAAACCTTGATTGTTCCCTTGCTCGCACTCGACTGCGATCCGCCGCCGGTGCCGGTGGCGGTACTGCAGGCCGACAGCAAAGCCGAGCCCGACCCGAGCAGCACTCCGGCGGTCCCTGCCTTCTTTAAGAAATCACGTCGGCTGGTGTGAGCGGGGGACGCCCCGGCCGGTGAGGCCTCCGGGAGCGAATCGTTTCTGTGGCTCAAGACAACCTCCTCGCATCGCTCTGTCGCATGGCAGCCCGGCCGCTCAGCAGGCGGGCTGCTGCGGACGGGACCACCGCGGCCGCCACCCGCATGGGCGGGCATAAACGGGAGAACTGGATTCTCCCGGCTGCCGGGGTGGGGTGATCAGAGGACGGGAGCCGACACGCCCGGGCCGGGGCGGCGGCTAACCGGAGCAGCGCCGCGATCCTGCCGGAGGGGCGCGCACGCGAACGGCGGGACTGCGCCATTACGTCCTCTTCCGTGCATCGATGATCGGTCAGGTGCGCCCGCCGAGCCACATCGCGGGCGGGCGTGATGCGACGTAAGTCGCGTGATGATGTCTATGGTGCGACTACGGGATCACCACGGGCAATGCTTCTGCTACTTAAAGTTGGTAGATTTTCTCGCCGGGCAGCTCCGGTAGCGCGTCGTGCCGTGGGACCCCGGCTCGTCAGATGGTGCCGGACAGCGCCTTGATCGGCATCCGCAGGCGGCTGAGCATCTCCAGGTCGGCCTGGGCGGGCCGCCCGAGGGTGGTGAGGTAGTTGCCGACGATGATGGCGTTGATGCCGCCCAGCATCCCCGCCTCGGTGCCCAGGTCCCCGAGCGTGAGTTCGCGCCCGCCCGCGTAGCGGAGCACCGTACGGGGCAACGCCAGCCGGAACGCGGCGATGGAGCGCAACGCATCGGCCGCGGCCGGCCGCGGCCGCCCGGCCAGCGGCGTGCCGGGGCGCGGGTTAAGGAAGTTCAGGGGCACCTCGTCCGGCTCGAGGCCGGCGAGCTGGGAGGCCAGCTCCGCCCGCTGCGGCAGCGTCTCGCCCATGCCGACGATGCCGCCGCAGCATAGCTGCATCCCGGCCGATTTCACCAGCTCACATGTGGCGTAACGCTCTTGCCAGCCGTGGGTGGTCACTATCTGCCCGAAGTAGGAGCGGGCCGTCTCCAGGTTGTGGTTGTAGCGGTGCACGCCGAGGGCGGCAAGCTCGCCGGCCTGGGCGGCGGTGAGGATGCCCAGCGAGCAGGCGACGTTGATCTCCACTTCGGCCGCGATGGCCCGGATCGCGGCGCTGACCTGGGACATCAGCTTGTCATCGGGCCCGCGTACCGCGGCCACGATGCAGAACTCACTCGCCCCCGTGGCGGCGGTGGCCTTCGCCGCCGCGACCAGCTCGGCGGTGTCGAGCCAGACCGGCCGGACCGGTGATGCGAACTTGCCCGACTGGGAGCAGAAATGGCAGTCCTCCGGGCAGCCGCCGGTCTTCACCGACACGATGCCCTCCACCTCCACCTCCGGGCCGCACCAGCGCATCCGCACCGCATGCGCGAGCGAGAGCGCCTCGTCCAGCCGGTCATCGGGCAGCTGCAGGCAGCGGAGAACCTGGCCGGCGTCGAGCCCGGCGCCGCCGTCGAGGACCTGGCTGCGGGCCTCGCCCAGGATGTCGTCTGTCACGTTGGGCTCCTTGTCGCTGGGCGTGCCCCGGCGGCGCCGGGACGCTGGCGGCGCTACTCCCGGCCGGTGCCCCTGCTGCCCCGCCGGTGCAACCGGGTCACCAGCTTGTAGCGGTCCCCGCGGTAGCGCGACTGCGCCCACTCGACCGGGGTGCCGTCGCTGTCGAAGGAGTGCCGCGACAGCAGCAGCAGCGGCATGCCGACGTCGACCCGCAGCAGGGGAGCGTCCTTGGGGTCGGCGAGCACGGTCTCGATCGTCTCCTGCGCCTCGGCGATCTCGACCCCGTAGTCGGTGGCGAGCGCCTCGTACAGCGACGGGTGGCGTTCCAGGCTGCGGCGCAGCCCGGGAAAGCGCTGCGCGGACAGGTGTGAGGCGTCCACGGACATCGGCCCCCCGTTGGCCAGCCGGAGCCGGTGGATGCGCAGGACCCGGCTGCCGGCCCGGATGCCGAGCAGCCCGGCGAGCTCGTCGTCGGCGGCGATATAGCCGGTGTCCAGGACCACCGTCTGCGGGTTGAGCCCCTGGGCCCGCATCCCCTCGGTGTAGCTGGACAGCTCCAGCATCTGGGCGACCTTGGGCATGGCCACGAACGTGCCCTTGCCCTGCATCCTCAGCAGCCGTCCCTCCACGACGAGCTCGGCCAGCGCCTGCCGCACGGTGGTCCGCGACGTCCCGTACCGGAGGGCAAGCTCACGCTCGGGCGGAACGGGGGTGCCCGGTGACATCGCCCTGGTCAGCTCGAGCAGCTGCCGCTTCACCGCGTAGTACTTGGGGATCCTCGGGCTGGGCCGGCCGGGCGGCGGCGGGCTGCCGTCCGGGTCGCTGCGAGCCGGGGAGGCGGTCAACAGGTCACTCCCTTCCCGCGGGGGACGCCGTCCGGCCATGATCCCGCACGGCGGCCGGGTCGGCCAGAACCGGGCCGGCGGGTGCGATGATGAAACGTGCCGACCCTCGCCGACCTGGCCCACGGGCTGACCCCGCTGACCGGGGCCGACGTCGAATGGCTGCACGCGCTGGTGTCGGACTGGCAGCTGCTCGCCGACCTGTCGTTCGCCGACCTGGTGCTCTGGGCCCCGCTGCGGACCGGCTCCGGCTGGGTGGCGCTGGCCCAGATGCGCCCGACGACGGGGCCCACGGCGCTGTATGACGACATGGTCGGCACCGTGGTGGCGGCGGGGGAGCGGCCCCTCGTGGACGCGGCCCGCGCCGAGCAGCGCATCTGCCGGGAGGGCGATCCCGAGTGGACCCACGGCGTCCCGGTCCGGCGGGAATCGATCCCGGTGACGCGAGACGCCCAGCTCGTCGCGGTGATCGAGCGAAGCACCAATCTCAGCTCGGCCCGTACCCCGAGCCGGCTGGAGCTGACCTACCTCAAGGGGGCGGACGATCTCGCCCAGATGGTCGCCGCGGGCATGTTCCCCGATCCCGGTGAGGAGCCTGCCCTGGTCCGGTCGCCGCGGGTCGGTGACGGGCTGCTCCGGCTCGGCCGGTCCGGCAGGGTCAGCTACGCCAGCCCCAACGCGCTGTCGGCCTACCGCCGGCTCGGCCTGTCCGCCGACCTGGTCGGAGCCGAACTGGGACCGCTGACGGCGGGGCTGTGTGCCCCCGCGCAGCCGTCGGACGACTCGCTGATGGTGACGGCCAGCGGCCGGGCACCACGGGAGACCGAGGTGGAGGGAAACGGGTCGGTCGTCCAGTTGCGATCCATCCCGCTGGTCGTGGGCGGCCTGCGCACCGGCGCGCTCATCCTGGTCCGCGACGTTACCGAACTGCGCCGCCGCGAACGCGAGCTGATGACCAAGGACGCGAACATCCGCGAGATCCACCACCGGGTCAAGAACAACCTGCAGACGGTCGCGGCGCTGCTGCGGCTGCAGGCCCGGCGGCTGTCCGGGCCGGAGGCCAGGGAGGCGCTGGAGGAGGCGGTGCGCAGGGTCGGGTCGATCGCGATCGTCCACGAGACCCTCTCGCACACCCCGGAGGAGATCGTCGACTTCGATGACATCGCGCAGCGGGTGGCCGCGATGGCGGGCGAGCTGTCCGACCCCGAGGCGGCGAGGGTCACCCCGGTCATCGCCGGGCGGTTCGGGCTGCTGCCGGCCGCGGTTGCCACGCCGCTCGCGCTGGTGCTGACCGAATTGCTGCAGAACGCGCTGCAGCATGGCCTGGCTCACCCGCCGGGCGCCGCGCCCACGGGAACCCTGAAAGTGACCGTCGACCGCGAGCCCGACGGGCTCACCGTGACGGTTGAGGACAGCGGGGTTGGGCTGCCGGAAGGGTTCCGCCTGGACGCCGCGACCAGCCTGGGCCTGCAGATCGTGCGGACGCTGGTGGTATCCGAGCTTGGCGGCCGGCTGGAGATCTCACCACGCGACGGCGGCGGCACCGCGGTGCTGGTCGCCCTCCCGCTGGAAACATCCACCTGACCGCCCCGGCCAGCCACGGGCTGTCCAGCCCTGGCCGGGGCGGCCGGTCTGCCGTCGGCGGGCTTAGTCCGCCCGCACGATGACCACCGGGCAGTGGGCGTGATGCGCCACCTGGCTGCTAACCGAGCCCATCGACAGTATCGCGAAGCCGCCAGCGCCGCGGGCTCCCACCACCACCAGGTCGGCGTCTTCCGACGCCTTGATGAGCTCGTCGGCGGGCACGCCACTGACGGTCCGTACCGTCACCCGCTGCTGGCCGTGGCGGTCAGACGCCTCCTTGACGATTTCCTCAGCGGAGGCTTTAACCTTTTGCTGGGTCTCGGGGGAGGGGTCGAACTGTCCCGCGATTCCCCAGATGCTGGCAGCAGCCGGGGCGACCGCGAGGACGGTCACTGAGGTGTTCCGGAGCGCAGCCTCGTCAAGAGCCCAGTCAAGCGATTTCATGGAGTGGGCGGACCCGTCCACCCCGACCACAATGCCAGACATCGCACTTCCTCCAGTCCTGGCAATCTGCCAACTCTGAGGGTAGATCATTTAGGACAGCCTTATCAGAGGCGCACCGTCTCGTCTAGCGGGACTTTCGCCGCCGCTGCGGAACCGATGGTCCCTGGACCGGCCGCCGGCCGGGCTGGCTTGGAAAAGGCTGAACTGACGCCGGCCCGGGTTTGCGTGAAGGAGCGGTAAGCGGATGGGCGGTTCGGCAGAACTACATCCGGGCGTCGTTCCCGAAGGCTGAGCACGAAACGCCGCCCTTTGGGCCCCTGCACGCGCCGCTAGGGTCCTCGGGAGCACCCGCGACCGGCCTCTGGGCGAAACCTACCGACGGCCCGCCACGGGGCTGCCTGGGCACGGACGTGGGCGCCTAGGCGCGAACGCGGACGCGGGCGGCGCGGCGCTTGTACGCCCGGCGCTCATCCTCGCTCATGCCACCCCAGACACCGGCGTCCTGGCCGCTGTCAACCGCCCATTCCAGGCAGGGTTCCATCACCGGGCAGCGCCGGCATACCTGTTTGGCCTCGTCGATCTGGAGTAGGGCTGGCCCCGTGTTGCCGATCGGGAAGAACAGCTCCGGATCTACCTCACGGCAGGCGGCGTGATGGCGCCAGTCCATGCGGTCCACTCCCTCTTCGACTGCCGGGCTGGTAGCCCGGATCCGCCCGGCCCGCTTGTGAAGGATTTCACGAGCTAGGCCACATGCCAAGGCCCGCGCCTGGCCCAGAGAACGCACGCTACTGCTGCCTCATAGAGCCTTGGCCCCCGCGTGGCCCCTGCCCGAGCCCGGAGGCCGGGGGTACGTACCCGGCTGACCAGATGACAGCATGCGAGGTGCCGCTGCCGCTCGAACGAGATCAAGCCTCTCAATCCCGTGGATCAATGGTCAAGGGGCTGCGGCAAAGGGTTGGACTGATTTCTGTGTCTGATAGGTCACATTCGTGGCTATCCGCCCGCCCCGATTGCGGCAGAGTCCGGCTCCTGTCGCCGGGACTTCGGCCCATGCAATCGATTGGCGGTTCAGGAAATGACGTGCAGGGCATCGGGAACTGAACGGAAGGTAACGTACTCACGCTCGCCGACGTACTCCCCGTCGACCTGGAACGCGATCGGGCGAGTGGCGCGGAACACGAGTTCGCGCTCGTCGTGCAAGCTGAGGATGTGCCTGGGTTCCGCGTGCCCACCCTGCCCAATACCGAGCATGTAGCGCAGGGCGCCGAGCGTGGGCAGCGTGCCCAGCGTGCGCACGGCGAACACGTCGAGGCCGGTGTTGAAGCCGGCCCCGGGATTGGGGTTGACGGGCCGGCTGCCCAGGTAGGTCCATGGTGCGGCGTTGGAGACGATCGCGAAGAACAAGCGGCTGGCGGCCGGGCGCCCGTTCAGTTCCAGGGCGAGTGCGGGCTGGCGCCGATTGGTGACGCCATAGAAATGGCGAATCGCGGTCCACACATAAAGCCCCGCACTTGCCTCCTGTCCATCCGCGCGCAGCCCTTCGATCGCACGGACGACTTCCGCGTCAAAGCCCAGCCCGGCGTTGATCGTGAAGTACCGGTCGTGGGCCAGGCCCACCCCGATGGTGCGGCGCCCTCCCCCGGTGAGCGCGGCGAGGAGGCGGCCGGTGGCGTCTACGGGATCGGCTGGCATGCCGAGCGCCCGCGTGAAGACGTTCGCGCTGCCGCCCGGCAGGGCGGCCAGGGCCGGGCGGGTCTCGGGGCCGCCGGCCTCGGGCGGGAAGGCGCGGAGCAGGCCGTTGACCGCCTCATTGGCGGTGCCGTCGCCGCCGAGGGTGAGCACGAGGTGAAAACCGTCCTGCGCGGCCTCCCCGGCGAACTGGGCGGCGTGGCCCCGGTACCGTGTCTGCACGACCGTGAGATCGAGTTCGGACGCCAGCGCGCGCGCGATGACGTCCCTGCGCAGGGACGTGGTGGAGGTGGCATGGGGGTTAACGATGAGCATCGCACGCACGGGAACAGGGTAATGAGGGCGAGGAGGTGCCCGGCAGATGGGGCATAGCCCGGCCACGCTTCGCGCCGCCGCGGTCGTGCAAGCGGCCGAGGCGGCCCTGGTGCTGGCGGCGACGGTGCTGGCCGGCGTCGATGCCGCCGCTGGGCGGTCCTACCAGACGGGCAGCGGCATCGCGCTGACTGTGATCGGGGCGGCGAGCGTGGCCGCGCTGGCGGCGGTGGCAGCCGGTCTCGCCCGGGCCCGCCGCTGGAGCCGCACGCCGGCCCTGCTCACGCAGTTGTTCGTCGGCATTGTGGGGATCTACCTGCTGCAGGCCAATCGGCTCGACTGGGGGGTGCTGTCGGTCGTGCTGGCCGTCGCCGGGTTCGCTGCTTTGCTGGCACCGCCCAGCCTGCGTGCCCTGGCCGGCGAGGAGCAGACGCAGCCGGAGCCCGGCCAGCCCGAGCAGCCCGAGCAGCCCGCCCAAGCCAAGCAGCCCAAGCCGCCCGCCCGTTCCAAGCAAACCGGCCAGGCCAAGCAGGCCGGCCAGGCCAAGCAGGCACGCTCTAATCGCCGGCGGTCGGCCCGCTAATCGTCGGCGGTCAGCCCGGCCCGGAGCTGAGTGAGGGTCCTGGCCAGCAGCCGCGACACGTGCATCTGGGAGATGCCGAGTTCACTGGCGATCTGTGACTGGGTCATGTTGCCGAAGAAGCGCAGCAGCAGGATCCGCTTTTCCCGCGGCGGCAGCTGCTCCAGCAGCGGTTTGAGCGACTCCCGGTACTCCACGCCCTCGAGCGCTTCGTCGAGCATGCCCAGTGACTCGGCCACCGCGGGGGCGTCATCATCCCCGGAGTCAGGCGCGTCCAGCGAGACGGTGGAGTAGGCGTTGGCCGACTCCAGGCCCTCCAGCACCTCTTCCTCAGTCATCTGCAGGTGGGCGGCGATCTCCGCGACGGTGGGGGCCCGGCCCTCGCGCTGGGCGAGGTCGCCGACGGCCTTGGTCAGCGCCAGCTTCAGTTCCTGGAGCCGGCGCGGCACCCGCACCGCCCATCCCTTGTCGCGGAAGTGACGCTTGATCTCGCCCACAATGGTGGGCGTCGCGTAGGTGGAGAACTCCACCCCCCGCTCGAGGTCGAACCGGTCGATCGATTTGATCAGGCCGATGGTGGCGACCTGGGTCAGGTCGTCCAGCCACTCGCCCCGGTTGCGGAACCGCCGGGCGAGGTATTCCACCAGCGGAAGGTGCAGCTCGACCAGTTCGCCGCGGATGCGCAGCCGCTCATCGTCATCTTCGGGCAGCGTGGCGAGCTGCTCGAACAGGTCCCTGGCCCGGCCCCGGTCCGGGACGGCATGCTGGATCTTCGGGGTCGCCTGCACCTCCGCCTCGCCCACCTTGGCGTCGAATCCCTCGGTGACCGCGATCTCGATGTGCTCGGTCACCTGCGCGCTGACGCTCTCGGTCAGCCGGGTCTCGGTTTCCCCGGTCACCCGGGCCTCGACGACTCTCGGATCTTCCTGAGCATGACCGTGACCCTCTCGCCTGGCCCGACCCACGCGTCCACGCTGCCGGCGAGCGCCGCCAGCACCGTCCAGGCGAAGGTGTCGCGGGCGGGCGGGCGGGGCTCCGAGGCGAGGGTGGAGACGGCGATGCTCATCCTGTCATCGCCCAGGGTGAAGTCGCACTCCAGGTCCGCCCCGGGTGCCGCCTGAGCGAGAAGCATGCCGCAGGCCTCGTCCACCGCGATGCGCAGGTCCTCGATCTCGTCCAGGGTGAAGTCGAGCCGGGCCGCCAGGCCCGCCGTGGCCGTCCGCAGGACCGACAGGTACGCCCCATCGGCCGGCATGCGGATGGTCACCTGATCCTGGACGGGGCAATCGGCCGCGGCCTCGCCCTCAGCCATCACGGCTGTTGGCGCGGCCGTTCCTCTCCGCGCGGTGGTCTCTCCGGTCACTGCGTCCTCCACTGGCGGCGGCCGCCCTCATGGCCCCGGCCGCCGTCTGTCCTTGTGTGCAACTTACCGTCCGCGACAAGTGGTGCCGACGTATCGGCTCGCCCAAACTGCCGGTGATAGGTGTTGTGCCTGGGTAGACGGCATGTTCTGGTGTGGCGCAACGCCGGAGGCCGCGCGGGTCCCGCGCGGCCTCCGGCGTCGATACGTCCTACGGTAGCGTCAGCCCTGCTTGGTCTCCCAGAAGATCTTGGAGATCTCCTCGATCTTGCCGAGCAGCTCGTCGGCCTTGCCGACGTCCACGCTGCCCTTGGTGCCGCCGGCGCCCGCCAGCTTGGTCGCCTCGTTG
>DATINY010000202.1:0-15713 GCA_035473755.1 Streptosporangiaceae bacterium | reverse complement strand
CCACCCGGTCGAGTTCCTCCGCCAGCTCGCGGACCTGCACCCGCACCGCCTTGAGGGCATCCGACCGGCCCTCGCGCGCCTGCTCGGCCGCCTGCCGTTCCGCGGTGGCAACCGCCAGCGACCCCTCCAGCCGCTCCAGGGCCAGCCCGGCCCCCCGCGCCACCGCGCCGGCGATCCGCGCCTGCTGCTGCCGCAGCCGACCGCGCTGGGCGGCGGCCCGGACGGCCTGGCGCTCGCTGACCGCCGCCGCGGCCAGCGCGTCCGCGCGCCCCGCGATCGCCCGGAGCCGTTCCTCGGCGGTCCTGACCTCAAGCCGGGCGTCGGTCTCGGTCTCCCTGGTGGCGGTGGCCCGCCCGGCGAGTGCCTCCCGGTCCGGCTCGCCGGCCGGGGACTCACCGGCGGCGCTGCGCGGCTCGCCGGCGCCGGACGGCTCATCGGCCGCGGCGGCCGGGCTGGCGCCGGCCTCGCCCGGCGCCGCGCCGGTTCCGCGCCCGGAACCCGGTGACGCCTCGCCGGCCTCCTCGGTGGCCAGCCGCGCGCTCAATTCGGTGAGGGCGGCCTGGTCCCGCCCAGATTTCTCGCGGGCCGCGTCGATCGCGGCGGCCAGCCGGATGGCCTCGTCCTGGGCCGCCCGCGCCGCGCCGGCGAGCCGCCCGAGCTGCCCGGAAACCGCCGCGGCGGCCGCGTCGGCCTCCTGCATCAAGGCGAGTGCCCCCGTCACGGCCTGCTGAGCCCGCTCCTCCTCCGCCATCGCGGCGGCCAGGCCGGCCGCGGCGCGCTCCCAGGTGCGGTCGGCCGTGGCCAGATCGGCGGCCGCGGCCTCCGCGGCCGACCTCATCGCCAGCAGGCTCGGCGGCCGGGCCGCGCCGCCGCGTGCCCAGTGCGCGCCGAGGAGGTCGCCGTCGCGGGTGACGGCCCGGAGCTCCGGATGGGCGCGCACGAGATCGCGGGCCTCGTCGAGGCCGTCGGCGATCACCACTCCGGCCAGCAGACCGGCGAGCGCGCCCCACAGTTCCCCCGGCGCCTTCACAAGATCAAGGATCGGCAGAACGCCTGGCGGGTAGCTGGCCTCGGGGCCGCCCGCCGGTGGCTGCCGGGCGCCGTCGCCGGCGATGACCAGCTCGGCGCTTCCCGCGTCCGCGGCCTTGAGCTGCCGCATGACCGTCACCGCGGCGTCGAGGCTGGCGACCGCCACCGCGTCGGCCGCGCCGCCGAGCGCGGCCGTCACCGCCTCCTGCGCCCCGTCGGCCACGGTCAGCAGGCCGGCGACCGCGCCCATGACGTCGCCCGCGAGCACCGGGTCCGCGAGCAGGGCCGCCGACGCCTCGGCGCCGTGCTGGATGGCATGGATGCCCTCCTCCAGCGCCTCCTTGCGCGCGATGAGGCCGGCCCGCTCAGCGCTGGCCCGGCGCTCGGCGGCCCGGGACCCAGTGACCCGGGCGGTGACCTCGCTCAGCGCCGCGGCCGCCTGTTCGTGCCCGGCGGCCAGGCCGCTGCGGTCGTCGTCGCGGCCGGCCGAGGCCTCCTGGAATTCCTCGTACTCCTGCCGGGCCAGCCTGGCACGCGATTGTGCCTGCTCAAGCGCATCGGCCAGGCGGCCTTCTTCCTCACTGGCGGCGGCCACCCGGCTGCGGGCCGCTCCCACCTGCCCGCGCAGCCTGGCCAGCCGCTCCGCCCGGGCGGTGGCCGCGCGTGCCTGCGCGGCCAGTTGCCGCTCGGCCTCGGCGAGGGACGCCTCGGCCGCTTCCCGCGCGCCGGTCGCCGCGGTGAGCTGCGCCCGGGCGGCCTCGAGCCGTTCCCCCAGCAGCGCCTCCTGTTCGCGCAGCCCGGCCGCTTCCCGTTCGAGCTCATCCGGGTCGCGGCCGGGGCGCGGCGGCTCCGGCTCGGCCACCAGGTGGGAGTGGCGCTCCTGCGCGACCCGGCCGATTCCGCGCAGGCGCTCGGCGAGCGAGGAGAGGGAGAACCATACCTCCTGCGCCTGCGCCAGCCGGGGCGCGTGCTCCTGCTCGGCGGCGTCGAGTGCGGACTCACGCTGGCGCGCCTGCGCCAGCGTGAGCTCAAGCTCCCCGCGCCGGGCCAGCGCGGCGGTCTCATCGGCCTGCCCGCGGTCCAGGTCGGCGGCGCCGGTGAGATAGTCGTCGGCGAGCAGGCGCAGCCGGGCGTCCCGCAGGTCCGCCTGGATGGCGGCGGCGCGCCGGGCGAGCGCCGCCTGCCGGCCGAGCGGCCCCAGGCGGCGGCGCAGCTCGCCGGTGAGGTCGACCAGCCGGGTCAGGTTGGCCTGCATCGCCTCCAGCTTGCGGAGCGCCTTCTCCTTGCGCCGACGGTGCTTGAGCACCCCCGCCGCCTCCTCGATCAGCGCGCGGCGGGCCTCGGGCCCGGCCTGCAGCACGTCGTCCAGATGACCCTGGCCCACGATGACGTGCATCTCCCGGCCCAGGCCGGAGTCGGAGAGCAGCTCGGCGACGTCGAGCAGGCGGCACTGGTTGCCGTTGATGAAGTACTCGCTCTGGCCCGAGCGGAACAGCAGCCGGCTGATCGTGACCTCGGTGTAGTCGATCGGCAGCGCGCCGTCGGTGTTGTCGATGGTGAGCGTGACCTCGGCCCGCCCCAGCGGCGGCCGCGAGGAGGTGCCGGCGAAGACTACGTCCTCCATCTTGCCGCCGCGCAGGGGCTTGACCCCCTGCTCGCCCATGACCCAGGAGAGGGCGTCGACGACGTTCGACTTGCCCGAGCCGTTCGGGCCGACCACGCAGGTGATGCCCGGCTCGAACCGCAGGGTCGTGGCCGAGGCGAAGGACTTGAACCCGCGCAGGGTGAGAGTCTTCAGGTACACCTGCTGGCTCTCCTCCTCGTCGGGCCGGCGCCTGTCCGGCACGCCGTCGCGGGAGCGCGCTGCGGACAGATCCTGACGACCCTACCGCGATCGGGCGGGCTTCCCGTGCCTCACGCGCCGCCGGGGCGCAACGAACTCGCCGCCCCGCCGGCCACCCTGGCCCCACGACAGGCAACGCAGAGGGACGCCGCTATGCGGCGTCCCTGTCCGATGTGACGTGCGCGCCGTCAGGTGAGCACGGGTTCGCGTTCGCGGCTGGTGACAATGAGTTCGTGGCTGACGCCGGCGGCAAGCACGTCGTTCGCCTCCTGCAACCGGGCGAGTTCGGCCTCCAGGTCGTGCACGCGCTGCTGGAGGCGGCGCATTTCAGAAAGCATGCGGGGATCAGGCCCGCCGACGTGGCCGAGAATAGCCTTCGCCATTGTAGTGGGTCCTCCACACTGAGTGACCAGAGTGGGCGCACACGCGAAGAAACGCATAGGTACGCGCAAGGTGACATATCAAGGATCGCACCCTCGCGGGTATCCGGTCAAGTTGAACGATCTCGCAGGTCAAAGGCTACGGGCGCGGCGGGCCCGGTGGCGGGGGCGCGGCTGGCAGGCCGGGCAGCTGTAGGCGGACCGGTTCATGAACGGGTCCCGGCGGATCGGCGTGCCGCACCGTGGGCACGGCTCGCCCTCGCGCCCGTAAACAGCGAGTGACCGGCCGAAGTACCCGCTTTCCCCGTTGACGTTCACGTACAGGCTGTCGAACGAGGTGCCGCCGGCCAGCAGCGCCTCGCCCAGGACCTCGCGCACGGCGGCCAGCAGCCGGCCCGCGGCGGCCCGGCTGAGCGCGGCGGCGGGTGTGGCCCAGTGCAGCCGCGCCCGCCAGAGGGCCTCGTCGGCGTAGATGTTGCCGATGCCGCTCACCATGGACTGATCGAGCAGCGCGGTCTTGATGCCGGTGCGGCGGAAGCGCAGGCGGCGGATGACGGCGGTCTCGTCGAAACCGGGCTCCATCGGGTCGGGCGCGATGTGCGCGATCATCGGCGGCAGGACCGCGCCGCCCGGCGCGAGCGCGAGATGGCCGAACGTCCTCTGGTCGGTGAACCTCAGGTCGGGCCCGGAGTCGGTGAAGGTGAAACGGACCCGGACGTGGGGCGAGACGGGCCGGCCCGGATCGCCCAGCAGCAGCTGCCCGCTCATGCCGAGGTGGGCGAGCAGGGCGTCCTCGGCCACCGACGGCGCGCCCGGCGCCCCGTCGGCCACGGGCAGCCACAGGTACTTGCCGCGGCGGCACGCGCCGGCGATGGTGAGCCCGCGTGCCGCGGCGGAGAAGTCGTCGGGGCCGGCCGCGTGCCGCCGCACCGCGCGGGGGTGCAGCACCTCGGCCGAATCGATGGTGCGGCCGACAACGTGCATTTCCAGGCCCCGGCGCACGACCTCGACCTCGGGTAGCTCCGGCACTAGGACATGTCCCTAGGGGGAATCCTGGCCGGCGCCGTGGGCCGCCGTGCTGGCCTGCCCGCCGTCGTGCCGGTGCCCAGATTCCCGGCCCTGGCCGCCAGCCCTGCCGCCCTCGCCGTTGCCGCGCGCGCGATGGCTCCCGGGGCCGGCCGCTTCCTGCTCATCCGCGCCGGGCCCGGCGCCCTCGCCGTTGCCCTCCGGTCCGGCCTCGCCCGCCTGCCCGCCGCCCCCCGTGCTGATCGCGCTCCAGGCGGCGGCGGCCGCCTGCTGCTCAGCTTCCTTCTTGGAGCGGCCCTGGCCCGAGCCGTAGACGCGGCCGCCCACCCGGACCAGCGCACGGAAGGATTTCTGGTGGTCGGGGCCGCTCTCGTCCACGTGGTACTCCGGCACGCCCAGGACACCGGCGGCGGTCAGTTCCTGCAGCGAGGTCTTCCAGTCCAGGCCGGCCCCGAGCCGGGCCGACTGGGCTATCACCGGGTCGAACAGCCGGTGCACGAGCGCGCCGGCCTCGGCCAGGCCCAGCTCGATGTAGACGGCGCCGATGACCGCCTCGAGGGTGTCGGCCAGGATCGAGGACTTGTCGCGGCCGCCCGTGCCTTCTTCCCCCCGGCCCAGCCGGATGTAGTCGCCCAGGTGCAGCCCACGCGCCACCTCGGCCAGGGCCCGCATGTTGACCACCGCGGCCCGCAGCTTGGCCAGCTGCCCCTCGGGCAGATCGGGGTACTCGCGGAACAGCGCGTCGGTGACGATCAGCCCGAGCACCGCGTCGCCGAGGAACTCCAGCCGCTCATTGGTAGGCAGGCCGCCGTTTTCGTAGGCGAAGGACCGGTGCGTGAGCGCACGCTCCAGCAGTTCGGGGCTGAGGCCCGCGCCGAGGGCCCGGAGCAGGGCGGCGCTCTCAGGCTGCTTGGCCCGTCCCTCGTGCTCGGCAGCGCCTTTCATCCTGTCCTCCTCCCCCAGGACTTCTCTGGGGGTGCCCACCAGCCGCGTGGCCCGCGCCGGGCGGGTCCGTCACCACCGCCCTCAGGACGGTGTTATCACCTGACGGCGGTTGTAGGTACCGCAGGTCGGGCACGCGGTGTGGGGCAGCTTGGGGTCACGGCATTGCGGGCAGCGCACCAGCGCCGGGGCGGTGGTCTTCCACTGCGCCCGCCGCGATCTGGTGTTGCTCCGCGACATCCTCCGCTTAGGGACGGCCACGTCCACTCTCCTCACGTATCTCGGGCGCAGGCCGGCCGGCCTGCTCTCCCTGCGTCATCGGTTGCCGCAGCCCCGCCCATCGGGGGTCAATGGCATTCTCATGCCCGTGCTCCGGGCCCGCCTGGGCGAGCAGCGCCCCGCACTCGGCGCACAGGCCGGGGCAGTCCTCGCGGCACAGTGGCGCGAGCGGCAGCGCGAGCACCAAGGCATCACGGAGCACCGGCTCGAGATCGAGCAGGTCCCCGTCCAGAGCGTACCCGTCCTCGTCCGCGTCCCCGGCGCCTTGCTCATAACTGAACAGCTCCTGGCAGCGGACCTCGATCATCTGCGACACCGGTTCCAGGCACCTGGCGCACTCACCGGTGACCGGTGCCACCGCCGTCACGGTGGCGAGCACGCCCTCGGTCACCGACTCCAGCGTGACGTCCAGCCGCAGGTCTGAGCCCTCCGGGATACCGGCCAGGCCCGTGTGCAGGTCCGCGGGGGCGGGCACGGTCCGGGTCTCGGTGCGTGCCGACCCCGGGCTGCGCGGGAGGGTTCGGGTGTCGAGCACCAGCGGCCCACGGGGGCCGGGACCGGCCGTGGGCGTCCTGCGTGAATTTGGCATGGCAACATGGGTATCGGGCGGACTTGAGACGGTCAGCTTACCCAGTGGCTGGCGGAACCCCAACTCGTGACGGCCGGGCGGCGCCGGACGCGCTCAGGGCTGCTCCAGCCGCGCCAGCAGCCGCCCGTGCACCGGCGCCGGCACCAGCGAGGTGACGTCCCCGCCGTATTTGGCGATCTCCTTGACCAGGCTGGAGCGCAGGAAGGAGTACAGCGGGTTGGCGGTCATGAACAGCGTCTCGATCCCGGCGAGCCGGTAGTTCATCTGCGCCATCTCCATCTCGTACTCGAAGTCGCTGACCGCCCGCAGGCCCTTCACGATCGCGGAGATGCCGCGGTCGCGGCAGAAATCAACCAGCAGCCCGGTGAACTTGTCCACGCTGACGTTGGGCAGGTCGCTGGTGACTTCCCGGAGCATGCCGAGCCGTTCCTCGACGGTGAACAGCCCTTCCTTGGCCAGGTTCGCGCCCACCACCACCAGCACCTCGTCGTGGAGCCGGGCCGCGCGGCGGATGATGTCAAGATGCCCGTTGGTGACGGGGTCGAACGAGCCTGGGCAGGCGACACGACGCACGAGGTCACGCCCTTCCCTTACGACGCTTCAGCTGCGGCGAGACCGTACCAGAAGGTTGCCTCGCCGTAACGGCGGGACCTGTCCGCGCGGTACCCGGCGGGCCACGGGAGCGGGCCCGCCCGGGTCGCGCGCTCGACCGCGACCAGCGCCCCCGGCGCCAGCCATCCCCCGCTGGCCAGGGCGGTCAGTATCCCGGTGACCTCGGCCTCCGATGCCGCGTACGGCGGATCGGCCACCGCCAGGTCGAAGGCGGCCTCCGCGCCCGGCCCCCGGTCCAGGAACCGCTGCACCTGGCCGCAGGTGAGCTCGCCGCCGGGCAGCGCGACGGCGGCCAGGTTGGCCCGGATGACCTGGGCCGCACGCGCATCGGCCTCGACGAACACCACCCGGGCGGCGCCCCGGGACAGTGCCTCCAGCCCTACCGCCCCCGACCCGGCGTACAGGTCAAGGACCCTTGCCCCGTGCAGCGGGCCATGGATCGTGGTCACGGTGGCGAACAGCCCCTCTCTGGCCCGATCGCTCGTCGGCCGGGTCACCGTGCCCTTCGGCACGGCCAGCCGCCGCCCCCGCGCGGCTCCGGCGATGATCCGCGTCAACGCCGCCGCCGACCGCTCACGGCACCGCGGGGAACTGGCCGGGCGGGCCGCCCGGCCGCCCACCCATGCTTCCCCGGCCATCCCAGCTCACGCCTTCTCCAGGAACTCGGCCTGCTCCTCGTCGAGCAGCGAGCCGATCGCCGCCGCGAGCGCCGGCTGGGAGGCCAGCTCCGGGTCGGCCTCGACCAGGGCGGTCGCCTCCTCCCGTGCCTGCCCGATCAGCGCCTCGTCGCTGAGCAGGGTGAGCAGCCTGAGGCTCCGCTTGCGGCCCGCCTGGGCCGCGCCGAGCACATCGCCCTCCCGGCGCTGTTCCAGGTCGAGCCGCGCCAGCCGGAAGCCGTCCAGCGTGGCCGCCACGGCGTCCAGCCGGTCCCGCGCCTTGGTCCCCTCGGGCGTCTCGGTGACGAGCAGGCACAGGCCCGGCTCGCTGCCCCGGCCGACCCGGCCGCGCAGCTGGTGCAGCTGCGACACCCCGAACCTGTCAGCGTCCATGACGACCATGGCGGTGGCGTTGGGCACGTCCACGCCCACCTCGACCACCGTGGTCGCCACCAGCACGTCGGCGAGCCCGCCGGCGAAGGCGCGCATCGCCGCGTCCTTCTCCTCGGCCGGCAGCCGCCCATGCAGCACCCGCAGGCGCAGGCCGGCCAGCGGCCCCTCGGCCAGCGCGGGCGCCAGGTCGAGCACCGCGAGCGGCGGGCGGCGCGGGCCCGCGTCCTCCTCGTCCTCTCCCAGGAAGGACTCCGGGTCGTCGGTGTCGGCCGTCGCGGGGTCATCCGCCCCGTTGCCCGGGCCGCCGGCATCCTCCCCGCCGATCCGGGGGCAGACGACATAAGCCTGGCGGCCGGCCGCGACCTCCTCCCGGATGCGCTCCCACGTCCGCTCCAGGAAGCGGGGCTTTTCCGCCGCCGGGACGACGTGGGTGGCGATCGGCGAGCGGCCGGCCGGCAGCTCGGTGAGGGTGGAGGTGTCCAGGTCGCCGTAGACGGTCATGGCGACCGTGCGCGGGATCGGGGTCGCGGTCATCACCAGCACGTGCGGGCGCGTGCCCTTGGCCTTCTCCCGCAGCGCGTCGCGCTGCTCGACCCCGAACCGGTGCTGCTCGTCGATCACCACCATGCCCAGGTCGGCGAACTGCACATGCTCGGTGAGCAGGGCGTGGGTGCCGATCACGATCCCGGCGGCGCCGGACGCGGCGTCGAGCAGCGCCTCGCGGCGGGCCACCGCCCCCTGTGAGCCGGTCAGCAGCGCCACCCGGGTCGCCTGGTCCGCGCCGTCCAGCCGCCCTGCCTGCCCGAACGGGCCGAGCAGATCGGTGATCGACCGGTAGTGCTGTTGCGCGAGGACCTCGGTCGGGGCCAGCAGCGCGGCCTGGCCGCCGGCGTCGATGACCTGCAGCATCGCCCGCACGGCGATCACGGTCTTGCCGGAGCCGACCTCGCCCTGCAGCAGCCGGTGCATGGGATGGGTACGCGCCAGGTCGGCGGCGATGATCCCGCCCGCGTCCCGCTGGCCACCGGTGAGACTGAACGGAAGACGCGCGTCGAACGCGTCCAGCAGGCCGCCCGCCCGGGGCGGGCGGCCGGTGGCCGGCAGGGCCGCGGCGGCCCGGCGGCGCTGGGCCAGCACAGCCTGGAGCATCAGGGCCTCGTCCCACTTCAGCCGGGTCTGGGCGCGGCCGGCTTCGGCCAGGTCGGCCGGGCGGTGAATGCCCAGCAGCGCCGTCGTGAGCCCGTCCAGCCCGTGCCGCTCACGCACGGCCGCCGGGAGCGGGTCCTCGACCTCGCCCAGGGTGTCGAGCACCACCCGGACGCACTTCTCAATGTCCCAGGAGGAGAAATCCCTGGTCGCCGGGTAGACCGGGATCAGCTCGGCCGCGTACTCCGCCGCCTTGTCCGCGTCGTCCGCGCCGAGCAGCTTGAACTCGGGGTGGGCGAGCTGGCGTTTCCCGGCGAACGTGGACACCCGGCCGGCGAACATGCCGTGGCGGCCCGGGCTCAGCTGGCGTTCCCAGTACTCCACCTTGTTGAAGAAGGTGAGCGCCAGCCGGGCGCTGCCGTCGGTCACCGTCACCTCGAGCAGCCTGCCGCGGCGGTTGCGCATCCGGCGGGACGTGACGTTCGCGACCTGGGCGAAGACCGTCACGTCCTCGCCGTCGCGCAGCGACGCCAGGTCGGTCAGGTCGCCGCGGCGGACATAGCGGCGCGGATAGTGCCGCAGCAGGTCGCCGGTCGTGTGCAGGCCGAATGCCTTCTCCGCCCTGGCCGCGGCCTTGCCGCCCACCACGCCGCGCAGCGGTTCGTCCAGGCTCGCCATGGGCTCAAAGGATAGGCGGCCGGCCGACCACACCGGTGGCGGCGGGCGGGTGTGCGGCGCCCGGTGCGGGCTCCGGTTCGCGCCGGGGGCCGGGAGTCGGATATCCTTCCACGGCTGGCCCTGGCGGCGCCGGGGCGGCATCCAGCTTCCTCAACCACACCAACGGAGCGATCCAGTGGCTGCTGTCTGCGACATCTGCGGCAAGGGGCCGGGCTTCGGCAACAGGGTCTCCCACTCGCATCGCCGCACCCCGCGCCGCTGGAACCCCAACATTCAGGTCGTGCGGGCCACGGTCGACGGGACGCCCAAGCGGCTGCACGTGTGCACGTCCTGCATCAAGGCCGGCAAGGTCACCCGCTGACGCCGAAGGTCATCGGCTGACGCCGGAGGCCGCCGGCTGACGTCATCGCCCGCGCGCGCCCGGTTCCGGTCGGCGGGATTCACCGGCCGGAGAAGCCCCCCGACTGCTGGTCGCCCTGCTGCGGCTGCTGTTCCTGCGACGGCGAACCCCCCGGCTGAGAATGGTCGCCGGAGGGGGCCGTCTGGCAGGCCCGGCCGTTGAAGGTGCATGCCGAGGGCGGCCCGGCCGGCCCGGAGACCGCGAGGACGACCTGGACGCTGCTGCTGCCGTTGTGGCTGGTCCCGTCCCCGCTGTCCGGGGTCACCACCACCGTGTGATCGCCGCTGGCGGTCCACTTACCGCCCCAGACGCCAATGATGTGGGCCGAGTCGTAGCTGAGGTGCAGCTGCCAGCTGGCCTGCGCCGATCCGCCGCTGGCGGTGATGGTGACCTGCCCGAAGAACCCGCTCTGCCACTGACGCAGCGTCTGGTACTGCATGACCGGCGGTGGCCCGGCCGCGACCGTCCCGCCCCCGCTGGGAGCGGGTACGGCTGACGGATCCGGGCTCGTCGCCGCGGGCGAGGGCGTCTCGAGCCGCTCGCCGGGGCTGGCCGTCGCCAGATCCCCGCTGCCGTCGCCCACACAGCCCGCGGTCAGGCAGGACCCTCCGCCCGCCGGGGGCGCCCCGCCGTAGCTGATGACGGTCTTGGTCATCGGGTAGGCCATCCCGGCGGCGATGACCACGCCCAGGCCCGCCGCGAAGGTAGGCGTCACCACGACACGGCGCACGGCGGTGCCGAGCGGCGTGGGCCGTGCGTGTGTGGCCATGGGCTGGACCATGGGCTGCCCACGGTCGGCCAGGGCCTGATGGTTGGGCTCCTGGTGCCGGGGCGCCCGATGACGGGGCGCTGGCCTCTTACGGTGTCGTGACATGTGTGGTTGCCGCTGTCATACGTTCCGCTTGAGTTAGAAGCTCAATGTAGTCCATCCCACTGTCGAATAGATAGATATGCGAATCTCAGATGAAGTGATCCCATCCCGCTTGGCCCTGGAAGGGCTGGCCATCCACGCGCACCCCCTCTCCCTGTCTCACCTGCCCGATCACCCGCCAGTGGGCGGGAAGCCCGGTACCGGGCGGGAAGGTTGCGGCCAGCGCGTGATCTTCGCCGCCGGTCAGCATCCATACCAACGGCCGGGCCAGCCCTGCTGGTTCAACGTGATCTCCTGGCCGGGCGTTACTGGCCGGCTGGGCCGCAGCGGCCGGATCCGCCCGCCCGGGCGGGGCTGACCCGCCGAGCCGCGCCGCGGCGGCCAGCAGGTCGCTGCCGGGCGCCAGGTGGCCCGTGTCGATGTCGATGAGGACGCCGCTGGCCCGTGCCACGTGGCCGGTATCGGCCACCAGCCCATCACTGACGTCGATCATCGAGGTCGCCCCGAGCGCCGCGGCCTCCGGCCCGGCCTGATACGGCGGGCGGGGCCACCGGTACGCCGTCACCAGGGCCTCCGGCCCGGCCAGCCCGGCGCCCAGCAGCGCCAGACCGGCCGCCGCATGCCCCAGCACCCCCGCGACGGCCAGCAGGTCACCCGGCCGCGCGCCCGCCCGCGTCACCGGCTCGCGGCCCGCCAGGTCCCCCAGCGCGGTGACCGCGAGCATGATCGTGTCCGCGCTGGAGACGTCCCCGCCGATGACGGTGGCGCCGGTGCGCGCGCACTCGGCCGTGATCCCGGAGACAAGGTCCTGCGCCCAGGCGACGGGCAGATCACCGGGGGTGGCCAGCCCGACCAGGAGGGCGACCGGGGTGGCGCCCATCGCCGCCACGTCGGCGAGGTTCCGCGCGGCCGCCTTGCCGCCGATGTCGGCCGGCGCCGACCAGTCGCGGCGGAAATGCCGCGCCTCCACCAGGAGGTCCGTCGTGGCCACCACGCGGCCGTCGGGCGTGGCCAGCACCGCCGCGTCATCACCGATCCCGATGACCGTCCGCCCGCCCCGCGGGAGCCCAGCCGCGATCGCCGCGATGAGCCCGAATTCACCCAGGTCCCCGACGGTCATCACACCTCCCGCGTGGCATGTGACGCCGCTACGGACCCGGCCGCCTCCCCGAGACCCGGCAACGGGCCTGCCGCGTTCGCGGGCCCCCGCATCCCGCCTGGCGGCGTGGGGCTTGCCATCCGGGCGCGGACGACCCCGCTCCCTAGATCCGGCGCCCTGCTGCCGGCGCCTCTACGATAGCGTTGCCATTCCGGATCTACCCGGGAGGACCGCATGGTGCAGGCGTACATCCTCGTTCAGACAGAGGTAGGCAAGGCCGCTGAAGTCGCCGTTCGCATCGCCTCCATCTCCGGGGTGACGCAGGCGGAGGATGTCACCGGCCCCTACGACGTGATCGTCCGTGCCGAGGCGGAGAACGTGGACGATCTCGGGCGGCTGGTGGTCGCGCAAATCCAGGCCGTCTCCGGGATCACCAGGACGTTGACCTGCCCCATCGTCCACATCTGATCCGGGCTCCGCGCACCGGCCCGGCCCTTCATTCGTGTTGCCCTCCCGCTGGCCCGGAGGACAGCCGCGCGGCGACCGCCGCGGTGCGGGTCCCCAGCCCCAGTTCGCGTGCCCCGCGCAGGTCCGCCGGCTCGTCGACATCCCGGCGGAGGCTGGCCAGGCCGGGCCGGGTGATCTCGGCCGCCCCGGCCGCCCGGTGCCGGGCGGCCGACTCCGGGCCGAACCGGGGCCGGAATGCGGTCCCCGGGCGCACGGCGTACAGGGTCGTCCCGGACCCGGCGAAGTCCGGCACGAACGCCTGCGGCCATCGCGCCGCCGCCCGCAGGGCATCGCTCAGCTCGGCCGGGCGCAGGGCGGGCAGGTCCGCGGCGAGCCCGCCGATCCCCGACCCGGGCCAGCGGGACCCGGCATACGCGGCCCCGTGGCGCAGCGCCCCGTTGAGCCCCCGCCCGGGCCGGTCGGGGACGACGACGGCGCCGAGGCCGGCCAGCACCTCCGCCGCCTGCGGGTCGTCCGTGACCACGATCACCCGGCCCACCTGGGGGGAGTCCAGCGCGGCCGCCACCGTGTCGGCCGCCATCGCCAGCGCGAGCGCGGGCCGGTCCGGCCCAGCGAGGCTGGCCAGGCGCGTCTTGGCCAGGGCAAGTACCTTGACGGGGATCACTAGGGACCAGGTGAGCGGTGCCGTGACCGGCGGCGCGGGCATACCGTGATCCTGCCTCGACACCGGGGTGCGTCAACCGGGAGACTGGCCAGATGAGGATGGGGAGACGGCGCACATGAGCGAGCACGCAGACCCGGGACGCTCATCGGCAGTGCGCCGCGGCACCACGATCGTCCTGCCGCCGGTCATCAAGGCAATGATGAAACGCGACTGGCACGGCCAGGAGCACATCCCCCGCGACGGCGGCGTGATCATCGCGCCCAACCACCTGTCCTACGCCGACTGGGCCGCCGTCGCCCTGTTCACCTACCAGGCGGGCCGCTATCCGTTCTTCCTCATCAAGTCATCGGCGTTCGACGTGAAGCTGATCGGGCCGTTTCTGCGCGCCTGCGGCCAGCTGCCGGTGCACCGTGACCGGGCCGACGCGACGCTCGTCGTCAAGGAGCTCAAGGACGCGGAAGAGGCCCTGCGGGCGGGGGGATGCCTCATCGTCTACGCGGAGGGGACCGCCAGCCGCGACCCGGATCTGTGGCCGATGGTGGGCAAGACCGGCGTTGCCCGGCTCGCGCTGACCACCGGCGCCCCGGTGATCCCGGTCGCCCACTGGGGCGCGCAGGCCATCCTCCCGTACGGGACCACGAAACCGCACCTGGTCCCCCGCCACCTGGTGCGGATGCTGGCCGGCCCGCCGGTCGACCTGTCCGCCTACCAGGGCCGGCCGCTGGGCCGGGAGGTGCTGCGGGGGGCCACCGCCGCGGTCATGGCCGACATCACCGGCCTGCTCGCGCAGCTGCGCGGCAAGCAGCCCCCGGCCGTGCCGTTCGACCCGGCCGCCGCCCGCCGCGCCAAGGCGGCCGCGGACGGCCAGGCGAAGGCCGGCGCACAGGCGAAGGCCGGCGCACAGGCAGAGCCCGGCGCACAGACAGAGCCCGGCGCACAGGCGCAGCCCGGCGCACAGGCGGAGCCCGGCGCACAGGCGGAGCCCGGCGACGGCCCGTCCCGGAAGGCGGCGCCGGCGTGAGCGCGGTGGTCATGGGCGCCGGCATGTGGGGGACGACCTTCGCGCAGGTGCTTTGCGACGCGGGGACGCCGGCCGTCCTCTGGGGCCGGCGGGCGGAGCTGGCCGAGGCGATCAACGAGCGGCATGAGAACCCGGTCTACCTGCCCGGGATCACGCTGACCAGCGCGCTGAGGGCGACCAGCGACCCGGCGGTGGCGCTGGCGGGCACCGATCTGGTCGTCCTGGCCGTGCCAGCCCAGACGCTGCGCCAGAACCTGGCCGGCTGGGCCGGGTTGCTGCCGCCGGACGCGCTGCTCGTCAGCCTGATGAAGGGCATCGAGGACGGCACCCACCTGCGGATGAGCCAGGTGATCGCCGAGGTCACCGGCGCCGGGCCGGACCGGATCGGGGTGATCACCGGCCCGAACCTGGCGCGGGAGATCGCCGCCCGCCAGTACGCGGCCACCGTGGTGGCCTGCGCCGATGACGCCATGGCCAAGCACTTGCAGGAGGCCTGCCATGCGCCGTACTTCCGGCCCTACACCAACCCGGACGTGACCGGCTGCGAGCTCGGTGGCGCCGTCAAGAACGTGATCGCGCTCGCGGTGGGCATCGCGGTCGGCATGGGGCTCGGGGACAACACCCGGGCCCTGCTCATCACCCGCGGCCTGGCCGAGATCTCCCGGCTCGGCGCGGCGCTCGGCGCCGACCAGCTCACCTTCGCCGGGCTGGCCGGGATGGGCGACCTGGTCGCCACCTGCAGCTCACCGCTGTCGCGCAACCGCACCTTCGGCGAGAACCTGGGCCGCGGCATGCCGCTCGCGGAAGCCGCCGCGAGCGCGTCCCAGGTGACCGAGGGCGTGAAGTCGGCCGGGCCGGTGCTGGAGCTGGCCCGCGCCCACGGTGTGGAAATGCCGATCACCGAGGTGGTGGCGGGGGTGACCCAGGGCCGGATCGGGATGGCGGAGGCCGTCATGCTGCTGGCCTCGCGGTCGGCCAAGCCGGAGCGCTACGGAGTCTGACCGCGCCGCCGGTCACGCCCCGAGAGGAGAACCACACTGAACACCGAACGCAAGATCAGGGTGGCGGTCGTATTCGGCGGGCGGAGCTCGGAGCACGCGATCTCGTGCCTGGGCGCCGGGAATGTGCTCGCGGCGCTCGACCGCGACCGCTATGAGGTCGTGCCGGTGGGCATCGCCCGGGACGGCCGCTGGATCCTGGCCCCGGACGACCCCGGGCAGCTGGCTATCGCGGGCGGCGAGCTGCCGTCCGTGGAGGCCATGTCCGCCCCCGGCACCGAGATCGCCGCCCGCCTCGACCCGGCCACCCGCGGCCTGGTGGTCACGGCCCCGGGCGACCCCCCGCGCAGCCTGGGCGAGGTCGACGTGGTGCTGCCGCTGCTGCACGGCGCCTACGGCGAGGACGGCACGATCCAGGGCCTGCTGGAGATGGCGGGGGCCAGGTACGCGGGGGCCGGGGTGTTCGCCAGCGCGGCCGGCATGGACAAGGAGTACATGAAGCTGATCTTCGCCGCGCGCGGCCTGCCCATCGGGCCTTACGTGGTCGTCCGCGACCGTGACTGGCGGCCGCCGGAATCCGACAGCGCGACGGCGGCGACGGCCATGGCCGAGCGCAAGC
>DATINY010000201.1:0-1513 GCA_035473755.1 Streptosporangiaceae bacterium | reverse complement strand
CACTCGGCCCGGTGACCGGGGCGCTGGCCCCAGTGGTTTCCACCGTCACCGGCGCGCTGGCCCCGGTCGTTTCCAGTGGCACTGGCGTGCTGGCTCCGGTGGTTTCCATCGTCACCGGTCTGGTCGGGCCGGTCACCGGGGCGCTCGGTCCGGTCACGGGGGCGCTGGTCCCGGTTATCTCCACGGTCACTGGCGCGCTGGCTCCGGTGGTTTCCACCGTCACCGGTCTGGTCGGGCCGGTCACGGGGATACTCGCGCCGGTGACCGGGGCGCTGGTCCCGGTCGTTTCCGCCGTTACCTCGGCGCTGGGCCCGCAGGTCTCCACCGTCCTCGGTACGCTCTCCCCGGCCACCGGTTCGCCAAGCCCGTCCGGCCCCGGCATCTCGGGTGCGATCTCGTTGCTCCAAGCTGGAGGCGCATCAGCGGCTGCAGCTGCGGCGGCCGGGCTGGCCGCCGGTCTGTCCTTGCTCCTGGCGCCCTCAACGGCGGGTGCTGGTGCTGGTGCACCGATGGCGCCGTCGCCATCGCTTCCCCGGCTTCCGGCCGGGCCGGCCGGCGGCGCAAACGGCGGCAGCAGTTCTGACGGCGGCATCGGCGGGCACGGCGGGCGCGGGATGCAGGATGGCCTCGGTGCCGCTCTGATCGCCCTCTTCAGCCTGGTCCTGCTGCGGCTGATGCGTCGTGCCGCCGCGAAGACGATCTGGCGCGCATACCTGCCAGAGGTGCCGCCCGCCTAAGTCACTTTCCTTCCCACCGGTTCGAGCCTTCGGCGTCCGGGCCAGCAGCGTTCGGCGCTGATCCCCTTGGAAGGAAAGTGACAACACCATGCGTACGTGGACGGAGTCCGCGTGCGTGGTGCTCGCCTTGAGCATTCTGTCGATCATCCTGGTGGCGGTAGGTACGAAGGGATCCGTCCACCCGGCTCAGGCGAACATCCGCACCGCGGGTAGTACTACTGAGGTCATCCTCACCAGCACAGTGAGCGTCACCGCGTCCCCCGTGACGGCGGCGAGCCACACCATGAAATACGTCGTCCGCAGCGGCGACACACTGTCCGGCATCGCGGCCCGGTTCGCCGTGCGCGGCGGCTGGCCGGCCCTGTATGCGGCCAACCGGCGGGCCATCGGCCCGGACCCGGACATCATCCACGCCGGCACCGTTCTGGTCCTGCACGGCCGGAAGGCGCCCGCCCGCTACACAGTTGC
The DNA here is from genome assembly GCA_035473755.1 of Streptosporangiaceae bacterium. GTDB lineage: Bacteria > Actinomycetota > Actinomycetes > Streptosporangiales > Streptosporangiaceae > UBA9676. The sequence goes on along the minus strand of DATINY010000201.1, from coordinate 308 downwards.
GGCCGGTGACACCCTGTCGGGCATCGCGGCCGAGTTCGCCGTGCGCGGCGGCTGGCCCGCCCTGTATGCGGCCAACCGCCGGGCCATCGGCCCGGACCCGGACGTCATCCATGCCGGGACCGTGCTCAGGTTCCCGCACCCCGCGGCACCGGCGCCCCTTGCGCCGGGCCGGGCGCACCGCCGGTACCACCGGCCGGTGCTGCCGCCGTCTCCGCCGGCGGGTCACCGGCACCATCCCCTGCCAGTGACCCAAGGAGCACGGGCTGCCGCAGGCATGCCGCAGTGGCTGAAGACCATGCTGCTGGCCG
>DATINY010000200.1:0-9032 GCA_035473755.1 Streptosporangiaceae bacterium | reverse complement strand
CAGGGTCCGGGACGTCGCCGACTACCCCCAGCCGGGCGTCGTGTTCAAGGACATCACGCCGCTGCTGGCGGACGGCCAGGCGCTGGCCGCGGTGGTGAGCGCGCTGGCCGAAGGGCACGGGCCGGTGGACAAGGTGGCCGGCATCGAGGCCCGCGGCTTCATCCTAGCGGCCTCGGTCGCCTGTCAGCTGGGCTCGGGATTTGTGCCGGTCCGCAAGCAGGGCCGGCTGCCCGGCCCGACCTACGCGCGGAGCTACCAGCTCGAGTACGGGACCGCCACCATCGAGGTGCACCAGGACGCCTTCACGCCCGGTGAGCGGGTGCTCATCGTGGACGACGTGCTGGCCACCGGCGGCACGGCCGAGGCCACCGCTGACCTGGTGCGCCGCGCCGGGGCCGAGGTCGCCGGGATCGCGGTCATCCTGGAACTGTCGTTCCTCGGCGGCCGCGGCCGGCTGGCCGAGCAGAACCTGCGGTCGCTGCTCGTCGTTTGACATCCTCTCCGCCGGAAGGGCGGGAATTTCAGCGCGCCGAACGCGTTTTCCCGCAGAAGCGCTGCGGCATCCGCGGGGTGCTGACGGGCGCCACGCCGGCGCCCACACGAGCTGACCAGGACGTGGGGCCGGGATGCCGCCGATAGAATGGGTTCTTGGCGGATAACAGGAGTGCAAGTGGCCGGTGACGTGGCAATGACCGGCAGGGCCGGTGCCGACGCCGCCTCCTACGCCCCGGAGCAGCAGGACTTCCCGGCAGCACCGGGGGACAATGGCGAGGCGACGCGGGACACAGCCGTGCCGGTTTCCGCTGAACCAGCCTCCGCAGAGCCAGTCCCGGCAGAGCCGGCCGCCGCTGAGCCTGCCCCCGCCGGGCCAGCTTCCACCGGACCAGCCTCCGCACAGCCAGCTCCTGTAAAGCCAGCCCCGGTAGAGCCAGCCCCCGCCGAACCAGCCCCCACCGCCGTCCTCGCGGCTTCGCCCGGGCCTACGGTCCTCACCGTCCCCGCCACGCCACCGCCCGGGGCCATCGGCGGCGCCGCGGTCCGGCGGCGGCTGTCGCGCCTCGGTGCGCCGCGCGGCGGGGGAGTGAACCCGGTGCTTGAGCCCCTCGCCAAGACGGTGCGGGCGACGCATCCCAAGGCAGACATCAGGCTCATCGAGCGCGCCTACGAGGTGGCCGCGCGCTGGCACGCGGGCCAGAAGCGGCTGAGCGGGGACCCCTACATCACCCACCCGCTCGCGGTGGCCACGATCCTGGCCGAGCTGGGCATGAACCACGAGACCATATGCGCGGCGCTGCTGCACGACACGGTCGAGGACACCGCCTACACGCTGGCGGAACTGCGCCGCGGGTTCGGCGAGGATGTGGCGGCGCTGGTCGACGGGGTGACCAAGCTGGACAAGGTCAAGTACGGCGAGGCCGCCGCCGCCGAGACCGTGCGCAAGATGATCGTCGCCATGTCGCGCGACGTCCGGGTCCTGGTCATCAAGCTGGCCGACCGGCTGCACAACATGCGCACCCTGCGCTACCTGCCGCGCGAGAAGCAGGAGCGCAAGTCGCGCGAGGTGCTGGAGATCTTCGCGCCGCTGGCGCACCGGCTGGGCATGAACACCGTGAAGTGGGAGCTGGAGGACCTGGCCTTCGCCACCTTGTACCCCAAGCGCTACGACGAGATCGCGCGGATGGTGTCCGAGCGTGCGCCACACCGGGACGTGTTCCTGCAGAAGGTCATCGACGAGGTCTACGCAGACCTGCGCGACGCGAAGCTGAAGGCGCGGGTGACGGGCCGCCCCAAGCACTACTACTCCGTCTACCAGAAGATGATCGCCCGCAACGTCAGCTTCGACGAGATCTACGACCTGGTCGGCATCCGGGTCCTGGTCGATTCGGTGCGGGACTGCTACGCGGTGCTCGGCACGGTGCACGCCCGGTGGAACCCGATTCCCGGGCGGTTCAAGGACTACATCGCGATGCCGAAGTTCAACATGTACCAGTCGCTGCATACGACCGTGATCGGCCCGGAGGGTAAGCCCGTCGAGCTGCAGATCCGGACCTGGGGCATGCACCGGCGGTCGGAGTACGGCGTGGCCGCGCACTGGAAGTACAAGGAGGAGACCGTCCCTCGCGGGCGCGGCGACACGCCGAACGTCAGCGAGATGGCCTGGCTCCGGCAGCTGGTGGACTGGCAGCGGGAGACCGCCGACCCGGCCGAGTTCCTGGAATCGCTCCGGTTCGACCTGGGTGCGCCCGAGGTCTACGTCTTCACCCCGCGCGGGGCAGTGATCGCGCTGCCCACCGGGGCTACGCCGGTGGACTTCGCCTACGCCATCCACACCGAGGTGGGGCACCGAACGATCGGCGCACGGGTGAACGGCAAGCTGGTCGCGCTGGAGTCCGCCCTGGATAACGGGGACACCGTCGAGATCTTGACGTCCAAGGCGCCGGACGCGGCGCCGAGCCGGGACTGGCTGGGCTTCGTCAAGAGCGCGCGGGCGCGGAACAAGATCCGGCACTGGTTCTCCAAGGAGCGCCGGGAGGCGGCCGCCGAGGCCGGCAAGACCGCGATCGCCCGGATGATGCGCAAGCAGGAACTGCCGCTGCAGCGGCTCGCCACCGGGGACGCGCTGCAGGCCATCGCGACCCAGCTGCACTACCCGGACGTGTCCGCGCTCTACGCGGCCGTGGGGGAGGGCCACGTCAGCGCGCAGTCGGTGGTGACCAAGCTGGTCGCCTCCGTCGGCGGCGCCGCGGGCGCGCAGGAAGACCTGGCCGAAACCACGCTGCCGACCCTGCCGGCCCGTCCGCTCCGGCCGCGCACCGCGGGGGATTCGGGCGTCGTGGTGGAGGGCGACGCCGACGTCTGGGCCAGGCTGTCCCGCTGCTGCACGCCGGTGCCCGGGGACGAGATCACCGGGTTCGTCACCCGCGGCCACGGCGTGTCCGTCCACCGGTCCGACTGCGTCAACCTGCGCCACCTGCTGGACTCCGAGCCCGAGCGGCTGGTGGAGGTGCGCTGGTCACCGACGGAGGATTCGCTGTTCCTGGTGGCCATCCAGGTGGAGGCGCTCGACCGCACCGGCCTGCTGTCCGACGTCACCCGGGCCATCTCCGACGCCCGCGTCAACATCCTGTCGGCGTCGGTCACCACCAGCCGGGACCGGGTCGCGGTCAGCAAGTTCACTTTCGAGATGGGCGACCCCAAGCACCTCGGGCACGTCCTGCGCGCGGTCCGGGCGATCGACGGCGTGTACGACGTCTACCGCGTCACCAACTGAGCGCACCCGGCACGGCGCACCGCCCGGCTGACAGCTAGCCGGAGAGCTCGGCCAGGGTCCGCTCGGCCTCGGCGAGCCAGGAACGGCGAGCCGTGAGAGCCTCCTCGGCCTCGGTCGTCGCCTTAGCATCACCGCTTTCGCTGGCCTTCGCCAGCTGGGTCTCCAGCGCGGCGATCGCCGACCGGATCTGCTCGACGGTCCCCTGGGCGCGGGCGAGCGCCTCCGGGTTCGACCGCCGCCACTGGGCGTCCTCCGCCTTGCGGACCGCGTCCTCGATCCGCCGCAGCCCGGACTCGAGCCGCTCATGATCCTGCCGGGGCACCGGGCCCGCCTGCTCCCAGCGCTCCTGGATCCCCCGCAGTGCCGCCCTGGCCGCCCGGACATCGGTGACCGGGACCAGCTTGCCCGCCTCCTCCAGCAGCTGGGACTTGACCACCGTATGCTCGCGCAGCGCCGCATCCTTGGCCGAGTACACCTCCGACCGGGCCTGGAAGAAGGTGTCCTGCGCGGTCTTGAACCTGTTCCAGAGCGCGTCCTCGTCGGCCCGGGCGGCCCGTCCGGCCAGCTTCCAGGAGCGCATCAGCTCGCGGTAGGCGGCGGCGGTGGCGGCCCAGTCGGTGGAGGAAGCCAGCGCCTCGGCCTCAGTGCACAGCTCCTCCTTGCGGGTCCGCGCGGTTTCCCGCTCCCCTTCCAGCTCGGCGAAGTACGCCTTACGGCGCTTGTTGAAGGCGTTGCGCGCGGCCGACAGCCGCTTCCATAGGGCGGCCTCCACCGCCCGGTCGGCCCGGGGCGCCGCCTTCCACTCCTCCAGCAGCTGGCGCAGCCGCTCACCGCTGATCTTCCAGTGGGTCGCCTCGGCCGCCAGCCGCTCGGCCTCGGCGACGATCCGCTCCTTGACGTCCCTGGCCTCGGAGCGGGCATGGTCGCGGGCCGCGCGGACCTCTTCCTGGCGATGGTCGACCTTCCCGGACAGCGCGTCCAGCCTGGCCTGGAGCTGGCCCAGGTCTCCCACCGCGTGGGCGTCAGTCACCGCTCCCCGCAGTCGCTCGACGCTCGACCGCGCCTGGGCCGGGGACAGGTCCGTGGTGGTGACCCGCTGCTCGAGCAGGGTGATCTCGGTGTTCAGCGACTCGAACTTGCGCCGGTAGAACGCGAGCGCCTCCTCCGGGCTGCCAGCCTGCCACGAGCCGATCACCCGCTCACCCTCGGCGGTACGCACGTAGACCGTGCCGTCGGCGTCTACCCGGCCCCACGGATCGTTGGCGGTGCTCACCCCGAACCTCCTGCTCGGCCTGACCCTGGTGATGAGGCAGGGTCAGGTCTTCTTGATGATGACCCTTTCAATGACGACCTTCTCCTTGGGATGGCCGTCACCAGGGCCGTTGGCGTTATCTGTGCCCGCCTTGGCCACATTCTGGATGATTCTCAGTCCTTTGACGACTGTGCCGAAAGGCGTGTAGTCGGGATGCAGCGACTTCGTGTCGCGATACACCAGGAAGAACTGGCTGCCGTTGGTACCCGGGCCCGCATTCGCCATGGCCACCGTGCCCGCGGTGTACCGGGCGCCGGACAGATTCTCGCTGGCGAACTTATAACCGGGGCCGCCGCTGCCGGTACCGGTCGGGTCGCCGCACTGCAGCACGTAGATCCCGGATGTGGTGAGCCGGTGGCAGCGGGTGTTATTGAAGTATTTCTGAGCAGCCAGGTAAACGAACGAGTTGACGGTGCAGGCGGCCTTGGCGTTCAGCAGATGGATAACGACATCGCCGCGGTTGGTCACGATCGTCGCCCGGTAGCTGGCCTTGCCGTCGGGGGTGGCCGGCGGGGCGCCCACCTTGCGGGCGGCCGGCGGGCTGGCCTGATAGGTGCAGTGGGAGGCGGGCTCGGCGGACGCCGCGGAGGCGGCGCCGGACGGGCTGGCGGAGGGATGTGGGCTGGCCGCGGCGGCCGACGCCGGCTTGCTGCCGCCACGGAGGAGGAAGTACGCGCCGGTGCCGGTCCCGACGACGGTGAGGCAGACCAGGCCGATGATCAGGCTGGAGCGCCAGCGTCTGGCATGGTGGACGCGTCTGGCCTGCTGGCGCTCGTACTTCTCGCGGGCAAGCCTGCGCTGGCGTTCCTTCTTCCCCGCCACGCCTGTTGTCCTCCTCGCCAGTGGGTGCCACCATGCTGATCAGCGAAACTTCGCGAATCGTACCTGGACGTTGCCGGTTGCGACGGCTCTGTTATCGGTTCGTCGCGTTGGTGATAGATCGGTAGCCTGTACCAGCAGCGCCTGTCGAACCATTGTGCTTCTCCCAGGGGAGGATGGCCCGTGCTTATCGCCGGGTTCCCGGCTGGCTCATTCGCCGCCAACTGCTATGTGGTGGCGCCCGGCCCGGGGGAGGAGTGCGTGATCATCGACCCTGGTCAGGACGCCGAGGCGGGCATCGAGGAGATCCTCACCGAGCACCGGCTCAAGCCGGTGGCGGTCCTGCTCACCCACGGCCACATCGACCACATCTGGTCGGTGGTGCCGGTCTGCGGTGCCCGGGACATCCCCGCCTACATCCACCCATCCGACCGGGCGCTGCTTTCCGACCCCGCCCGGGGCCTTGGCCTGCCGGCCGGGCAGCAGCTGTTCGGGGGCCTGACCTTCACCGAGCCCGATGACGTGGCCGAACTCGCCGACGGGATGACGGTGCGGCTGGCGGGAGTCGAGCTGACAGTCGACCATGCGCCCGGCCACACGCCGGGATCGGTGACCTTCCGGGCCGCGCCCGGCGTGATGTTCTCGGGCGATCTGCTGTTCGCCGGCTCGATCGGCCGGACCGACCTGCCCGGCGGCGACTACCCGACCATCCTGGACAGCCTGGCGCGGGTATGCCTGACCCTTCCGGATGACGTCCAGGTGCTGCCCGGGCACGGGCCCGGCACCACCATCGGCGCCGAACGTGCCAGCAACCCGTTCCTGACCGGCCAGGCCCCGCGGCCGCCGGGGCTGTCGCCGGACCCCGCCGCGGCCGCCCCCGATGGGCCGCCCGGGCGCGCCCGGCCCGGATTGTGACTGGAGAGGCTGACCAAGGCGATGATCCGTACCCACGAGGCGGGCACCCTGCGCCCGGCCCAGGCGGGCGAGCGCGTGACGCTGGCGGGCTGGGTCGCACGCCGCCGCGACCACGGCGGCGTGGTCTTCATTGACCTGCGCGACGCCAGCGGCGTGGTCCAGGTCGTGTTCCGCGGCGAGGGCGAGGACCGGCCCGAGCATGCGCTGCGCGCCGAGTTCTGCATCCAGCTGACGGGGGAGGTGCGGCCGCGGCCGGCCGGCAACGAGAACCCGGAACTGCCCACCGGCGAGGTGGAGGTGGTCGCCGACGAGCCGGGCGGGCTGGTGGTGCTGTCCGAGGCCGACCCGTTGCCGTTCCCGATCGAGGGCGGGGGGGAGCTGAGCGAGGACGTCCGGCTGCGCTACCGCTACCTGGACATCCGGCGGGCGGAGATGGCCGCGGCCCTGCGGCTCCGGTCGGAGGCGACCTATCTGGCCGGCGAGGTCTTGCGCGCGCACCGCTTCGTCTACGTGGAGACCCCGTACCTGACCCGCTCCACCCCGGAGGGGGCACGCGACTTCCTGGTCCCGGTCCGGCTGCGGCCGGGCAACTGGTATGCGCTGCCGCAGTCGCCGCAGCTGTTCAAGCAGCTGCTCATGGTGGGCGGCCTGGAACGCTACTACCAGCTGGCGCGCTGCTTCCGCGACGAGGACTTCCGGGCCGACCGGCAGCCGGAGTTCACCCAGATCGATCTGGAGCTGAGCTTCGTCGACCGGGAGGACGTCATCGAGGTCTCCGAGGACCTGGTCGGGCGGCTGTGGGCCGAGCTGGCGGGCTACCGGGTGCCCCGCCCGATCCCGAGGATGACCTACGCCGAGGCGATGCGGCGGTTCGGGTCCGACAAGCCCGATCTGCGGTTCGGCTGCGAGCTGGCCGACCTGACCGCCTACTTCGGCCAGACCTCGTTCCGTGTGGTCCAGGCCCCGCACGTCGGGGAGGTGGTCATGCCCGGCGGCGCGGGCCAGACGCGCCGGGAACTGGACGGCTGGCAGGAATGGGCACGCGCCCGCGGTGCGCGCGGCCTGGCCTACGTGCTGATCGGCCAGGACGGGATGGTGTCGGAGTCCGGGCCGGTCGTGCGGCACCTGTCGGACGCCGAGAAGCAGGGCCTGGCCGGCGCGGCCGGCGCGGGACCGGGAGACTGCGTCTTCTTCGCCGCCGGGCCCCCCGCCCAGGCCCGTGAGCTGCTCGGCGCCGCCCGGCTGGAGATCGGCCAGCGGCTGGGCCTCATCGATCCCGGCCAGTGGTCGTTCCTGTGGGTGGTCGACGCCCCCATGTTCGAAGAGGACGGCGCGGGCGGCTGGACCTCGGTCCACCATCCGTTCACCGCCCCGCTGCCGGAATGGGCGGACAAGTTCGCCGTCGAGCCGGCCGACGCCCTCGCCGACGCCTACGACCTCGTCCTCAACGGCACCGAGATCGGCGGCGGATCGCTGCGTATCCACCAGTCATCCGTCCAGCAGCAGGTCTTCGACCTGATCGGGATGACCCCGGAAGAAGCACGGTCCCAGTTCGGCTTCCTGCTGGACGCCCTCAAGTACGGACCGCCGCCACACGGGGGGATCGCGTTCGGCTGGGACCGGACGCTCATGCTGCTGTCCGGCGCCGGCAGCATCCGGGATGTGATCGCCTTCCCCAAGGCGGCCTCCGGCCTGGACCCGCTCACCGGCGCGCCTACCCCTATCACCGAGGCCCAGCGCAAGGAAGCCGGCATCGACGTCAGGCCGGGTCCGCCCGCTCACTGAGCTGGTGGCCGGCGGCAGGGCGCCGGCCGGCGTTGACGTCAGGCTGGATCGGCCCCTCCCTGAGCTGGCGGCCTGGTCGGCCACAGGGCGCCGGCCGGGGATACTGTGTGGCGTGGCGCGTGACGATGGGCAGGCGACCAGTCTCTTCGACGAGGCCGGTGAGGAGGCTGCCCGCGCGACCGCGCCGCTCGCGGTACGGATGCGCCCGCACAGTCTGGACGAGGTGATCGGCCAGCGGCACCTGACCGGCCCCGGGACCCCGTTCCGCAAATTGATTGATCATGACGCCGCGATGTCGCTGCTGCTATGGGGGCCGCCGGGAACCGGCAAGACCACCCTGGCCCATGTCGTCAGCGAGGTGACCAGGCGCCGCTTCACCGAGCTGTCGGCGGTCACCGCCGGGGTGAAGGACGTACGCGCCGCCATCGAGGCGGCCCGCCGGGAACTGGGCCTGACCGGCAGCCAGACCATCCTGTTCATCGACGAGGTGCACCGGTTCAACAAGGCGCAGCAGGACGCCCTGCTGCCGGCGGTGGAGAACCGGTGGGTGTCGTTCATCGGCGCGACCACCGAGAACCCGTTCTTCTCCGTGGTCGGGCCGCTGCTGTCCCGGTCGCTGCTGCTCACCCTGGAGCCGCTGAGCGACGAGGACATCCGCGAGGTGATCGCCCGGGCGCTCGCCGACGAGCGCGGGCTCGGGGGCCGCTACACCCTGGCCCCCGACGCCGCCGACCACCTGGTCCTGCTGGCCGGCGGGGACGCCCGCCGGGCGCTGACCTACCTGGAGTCGGCCGCGCTCGGCCTGCCCGACGGCGCCGGCATCGACCTCGCCACCCTGGAGAAGGCGGTCGACCGGGCCGCCGTGCGCTATGACCGGGGCGGCGACCAGCACTACGACGTGATCAGCGCGTTCATCAAGAGCATCCGGGG